>CAVDEO010000263.1:0-2030 GCA_963607915.1 bacterium | reverse complement strand
CAAAGAGAACAAGAAGGTGACAGTGTCTTATGACAGTGCCACTGCCAACGACGAGGGTCGCGATGCGTTCTACGCTTATGAGGCGGATGTCGAGGTTACGGGTGCGCTCAGCCGCAACGTCACGCTCAAGCGCCCCTTTGCGCAGCTCAACTTTGGCGTGGAGAAGGATGACATCACCGCTGCCAAGGCTGCCGGAATCACCGTGAGCAAGTCCAAGGTGAAGCTCACCGGCCTTGCCAATGTGCTCAATCTCGCAGACGGAACAGCTACGGCTGTTGATAGCCAAAGTACTGCTACCAACGGCGTGGATGCAGAATTCGCTCTCGCCGCCTGCCCGACGGTTATGACTAATCCGGAATCTCTGACCGGCGAGCTGCTTAAGGTGAACAACACGGAATACGGCTATGTGGCGATGAACTACATTCTTGCGAACGGCAACACCACCGCCACGCTCTTTGTAGCAGACGAGAATGACAATCTCATCAAAGCAGACGGCCTCGAAGTATCCAACGTCCCCCTCAAGGCCAACTACCGCACCAACATCCTGGGCAACCTCTTCACCTCGCAGGTAATAACAAGCATCGAAGTGGATTCTGATTTCGAGGAGCCCGACATCGTGAAGGTGGTTGAGGTTGATGACATCGCATCGGCGAATAAGGTCATAAAGGCGAACAGCGGTTCGGATGTCATCGAGGTGAAATTCGCCGCCGTCCCTGGTGATGCCGGCGCGGCTTCGGCAATAGACAAAAATGCCATTTCCACCGCTGAGCTCAAGACAGACGGAACACTCAACATAGAGCTTGCCGGCAGTTCCACAGATCTCGCGAACACAACGCTCTATATAGGTGATTATACTATAGCTGACGAAGGAACAACAACGGATGCACTTGCCCAAAATGCCAATCACGCCACAGTGAACATTACAATCCCTGAAGGCACCATGCTTAAAGAGCTTGTAATCAATGCACCTTCAAAGACCGTGACCATCATCGGAAATGTAGGCACTCTCGATGCCATCACTTCCGATGAGACTCTCGTAATCACTGAAGGACTGACCGTAAATCAGCTAAACTTCAAGCAGGGAGGTCTTGAGATTCACGGAACGGTGAACGCGGTAACAGTATCTGGCAACGGTAAGAAAACGGTGCGCGAGTGCGAGAACCTCAGCGAGACTGTTTATAAGGCTCTTGAAAGCTACATCGCAGCGGATTATGAGGGTGTTAAGAATTCCGACAAATGGAATATCCAGTTGCGTCCGTTCGTGACCTTCTCCGCCGAGTCGAAGCAAAAATTCTATATGGAATTCAATGGCACTATGCGATCGGCTCTTAAGGATGTGCTTGAGTACTCTCTCGGAGGCGGAGAATGGACAGTTGTGAAGCATAATGGCAATGTGTACTTCGGCGGCGAACTCGGGGATCTGCGTCTTCGCGGAAAGAGTTCAATCGGGACGGCAAATAATACATCCAATTACGCCAGAATAAGAGTGAACTGGTCTTCCGCCCCTGTTGCCGTTTCTGGTGACATAAGGACTTTGATTGACTGGGAGAACTATAGCACGGCATCGACGGCTAATGCGAGGTTCTGCTACTTGTTCTCTAGCAGTCCCAAAATCACTTCGGCTCCGAAGCTTCCTGCAACGGAAATCGCCGAATATTGTTACTATTCTATGTTCAGTTATTGCAAATTGCTGACTGAAGCCCCGGAACTTCCTGCGGAGAATCTTAAGAATGGCTGCTACTCTAGAATGTTCATGGACTGCTCCAGCCTCAAGAGCGTAACCATCAAGGCTAAGACTGCGGAAGAGCATAAACAGGGCGCCCTTACCGCTGCATTGAACGAATGGCTCAAAAATACGGCTTCCGAGGGGACGGTCAATAAATATAAATCATTCTCTCTGACCGACAGTGACGGAACATCTTACCTTCCATCCGGTTGGAGCACGTCTGACATTGCAGAATAGTTTCTGAACAGAAAGTTCCGACATCGGGGCGATGTTCAATCATTTGGACATCGCCCCGTTTTTTTTT
>CAVDEO010000262.1:0-2032 GCA_963607915.1 bacterium | reverse complement strand
TCGACACCTTGTACCTCCGCAGGGTGTTGATGAAGTTATGAAATATATATCGCATAGTAAAAAAATCAAGCCGCCCGACGCGGCAGACCGCCTTTTATGCGGCTTTTACAATTCGTTCTTGACATCGGAGACAATATGCCCGTCAAACAGGTCGATGGTCCGCTGAGCCATAGCCGCATCCTTCTGCGAGTGCGTCACCATCACGATTGTCGTCCCCTCGCGGTTCAGTTCTCCGAGAAGATCCATCACCTCCTTGCCGTTCTTCGAGTCGAGGTTTCCCGTAGGCTCATCGGCCAGAATCAGCTTCGGCCCGGCGACGACCGCACGCGCAATCGCCACCCTCTGCTGCTGACCTCCGGAGAGCTGCTGCGGGAAATGCTTCGCCCTGTGGCTGATGTTCATCCGCGCCATCACGGCCTCCACCTTCTCCTTCCTCTCGGCCGATGAGAAGTCCATATAGCGCAGCGGGAGCTCGATGTTCTCGAAGACATTCAGCTCGTCAATCAGGTTGAAGCTCTGGAACACGAAACCGATGTTGCCCTTGCGGAACTTCGTCCTGTCCTTCTCCTTGAGCTGCGCAACCTCCTGCCCGAGAAGCTGATAACTTCCGGAAGTCGGGTTGTCGAGAAGTCCCAGGATGTTCAGCAGAGTCGATTTGCCGCAGCCGGAAGGACCCATAATCGCGACGAACTCGCCGTCCTTAATCTCAAATGAAACATTGTCGAGAGCCACCGTCTCAATCTCTTCGGTCCTGAAGACCTTGCAGATGTCCGTAATCTTAATCATAATATTATGTTTTATTTATTTATATATCAATTCGTTCAGTTCTTGCTCTATCTCAATTGTATGTGCGAAAGGGCTTCAAGGAAGCCGAAGGTGGGAAACCCGGCGCGATTTTTTTCATGAGCGGAGGACTCTCACCTCCGGCGTGAAGCCCGTAAAATCAAATCTGCCATAAGTATATCATCACTCAGTCTTGATGCTCTCGGACGGATTGCGGTTCGCCACCATCTGCACATAAACATCCGAAACGAAGGCTACAACGCCCAGCACCGCAACGAAAGTCGCCGCGAAAACCCACCAAGGAAGCCCCGCCTGGATGCTGAACTGCTGCTCCCACCTTGCCGCGACAATCCCCGCCAGAACGCATCCCGAGGCCACCGACGGCCCGGCAATCCACATCACATCCCGGATGAACATCGCCCGTATCTGCGAGAACTGCGCCCCGTTCACCCTCCGCACGGCAATCTCCTTCCCTCTGCGGCGGACCTCATCGACCGTATATCCCACAAGCCCCAGGAGAGCGATAATCAGAGACACAATCCCTCCGATGAGCACCGCATTCCTCGTATTCCTCGTATCCACCAGATTCCCGAGAGCCACAGCGCTGCAAGGCGTGATTCTGCTCGCCTGTCCGGGCAGAATCTCATTCACCACGGCCTGCGTATGTTCCAGAGCCTCCGGGGAAATCCGGTGATACTTCACGAAAATGAACTTGAAAAAGTTGGAGTACTGTTGCGGGTCACAATAGAAGACCGCCATCGGTCTGTTTGCATAAAACCGATCCTCCATACGGAACGAACCCTGATTTATGGTTCTGAACACGCCGCAGATTCTCGTCGGGCCATCGTGCGCCGTGATGTCGACATCCCTCCCGAGCACTCCGTCCCATCCTGCGGTCGTCTTCATCATATCCACGAACCGTTCATCCACAAGCACTTCCCGGTCCGGAGAAAGAGCCTCGTCAAAATTGTCCCCTTCAAGAATCCTGATGCTGAAGACATTGAGCCAGTGGCTGTCGACATAATAGGCATCCCTGACATTGAAAAGCTGCCGTGACTCTCCCGGGACGGAGACATTGTCCCCGGAATAGCCGTCAAACGGGTTCTGGTAGGCGAAAGCCGCGTCATCGACATCGGAAAGCGCACGAATCTCCGCCATAAGCGTGTTCTTCTGCTCGTGGGTCGCCTCCGGAAGACTTATCATCGCGACATTCTCATAATCGAACCCGAGATCCGCATTCGACATCTTG
>CAVDEO010000261.1:0-2050 GCA_963607915.1 bacterium | reverse complement strand
ACTGCCGAACTCGATTAGGGTTCCGGGGGTTCGAATCCCCCTCTCACCGCTGAGGAAACGGCGCAAGTAATTGAATATTATTTGCGCCGTCTTTATTTAGATAAATTTGTGTAACTGCCTGTCAATGATATTACATGGCTCTTACCCTTTCCTGTAATTCCTCTATCCTGTGCATAAGTTCATCAAATTCCAGAGACGTTCCATAGATGAAGGCGCGTCTCATGTCAGCATAGTCAGCTTTCCACACATCAATCGACGATTCCGGGATTGTGAACTTGATTGAAGATGGTCTGTGAAGGTCATAGTTGACATATTTCAGAGCATAGCATGATTTGCGGTGTTCAACTATTGCTTCATACAACGCCTTGTCCGACAAAGCCTCTTTCCCATATTCCGTATCCATAAGTTTTACTATGTCATAAAGATGGCGGGACATACGTAACCATCGCGGCCTTTCCTTCTGGAATTCTTCAGAGAGCAGGAATATCTTTTCTAAAAAAGTTCGTGTCGGCAAGACCGTCCTGACCTTGCAGCCCGTGCCTGAGTCTTTTCCTGCAAAACTTTCCTCAATCAGGGAATGTATGTCCTTCAACTCTGCCGGTTCATCCATAGAGAGGGCGCTGATTTCAATCTTGACACGAGGCGGGATGTAGGTGATATAGTCTTCAATGATTGAAGGATAGTGCAGGAGGATGACCGTCGGGTCTTTATCGGAATCTATCGTGTGCCATTCTCCATTCTTGTCCCGCACTTGTGTCACATTCTCTATGCGGAATCCGGAAATTCCCATTTCTTTCAGTTTCGCATCCAACTGGGATGAAAGTGTTTCGTGGATATAGGAACGCGCCGTCTTGCGCAGTTTTTCGCGCTGGCTCTTGCTGTTCTTCTCGATTCCGAAGAACGAGCGGCTGATGGCCAGGTCTATGTCTTCGGAAAATCGCTCAATGAGGTTGAAACCTTTTGAGAGTGAAGTCCCGCCCTTGAAAGTCAATGAATTGCGACAGTCTGTCAGGAACAGGGCTTTGAGGGTCGCAGTTACCCACCAGTCCTTTTCTATTGCCACCTGATTGATTCCCGGATGCCTTGATTCCGTTTGCTGCAACATGGCCAGACGGTCCGCCAAATTGTTAGTAATCCACAACTTCTCCATATTATTCTATTTGTTCAGCATAGGTTTTATAATTCGTCTCATCCACCCCGGCATCATTTCCACATCCCGGATGAGACTGCTCCTGTCAGTTTCCTTTGACACAAGTTCACATATAATCTGTAATTCTTCATCTCCCACATTTTCTTTTTTCAGCTCTTTGAGAGCCTGCACCAGCAGGGCGGCCAATCGTGTCCTATAACAAAAGTTTCTGGGAACACCACGCTTCAGCACCACCTGACTATTGGCAAGCCTGACAATCCTTTCGCTCCCTGTTGTCAGGTATATGTAGCTCATCGGCACTTGGGTTGAAAGCCCCAATACATTCATGGCTGTCATTCCCGATGGCAGAACCTGTGCATTGTCACGAACCGCGATTGCCCGGACAACTTTTTCCACTGATGGCAACACCGGTCCAAAATGACTCGTTCGTGGCTTTACATATATTCCCTGTGCAAGTTTATATAAAGTTCCGTCATGTGTCAGTTCCGTCAAGATACTTCCGACAAACTCGGGGTGATATTCCGGAAAGTCTGAACGAAACAGCACACTGTCCTCCGGCAGTTTCCCTATTCTGGACTTTAAAGTTGTTCTTTCTGAATCTATAATATTCATTAACCTTTGAAATTTTGTTAATTTTTCCAAGGCAAAGGTATGCATTTATTTTTGCCAATGAAAAACTAATTTGAATTTTATATCTTTCGCTGAAGAGAATTGTTTGTTTGCGAAGCAATGACTATATTTGTATAATACATTGGGGGATATAACTATGAATTGATGACGATGAAATATATTATAAACACCGTAAAATAACACTTTCAATTATGAAAAAGAAAATTTTATTGCCTGTTCTTCTTGTTGCGGCGGCCGTTTCATGCTCGCCGAAGAATGACATCATTAAAG
>CAVDEO010000260.1:0-2055 GCA_963607915.1 bacterium | reverse complement strand
CATACATCATCATCTGACCGAGATCCTGATGCGTCAGCTTGTCTATCTTAAGGTCTTATGTTGCGTAGTTAATTATGTTGTGTCGCCACTTAACAAATTGATTGTTAACTATATTCATCCCTTTTAGCCAACATAAATTTGCCCATAGAGACAAAAGATGTATTTTGAAGGCTGACAAAATCAACTTCAAAATCTTCAAGTTATGTTGGAAAAAATCATCAAGAGAAAGTACTATCTGGAGCATCATCATCTGAGCGCTCCGCTGTTGAAAGAACGCGAGTCGTACATCGAAGGGATGTACCTGCGCGGGTTGAGCCGCACGACACTTCTAACGGCTGCAGATTACCTGTTAAGGGTAACGGAGTTCCTCAATCTACGAGACGACGAGCCTACCCGTAAGGTAAGTATAAAGGAGATCGAGGCCGCCGGGGAGAGGTGGGCAAACACCGTCAAGAATCACCCCATGAAGCGCAAGGCCACGATGACATCAAAGGGGAAGTTCATCCTGACCGCCGTTAATTGGCTTGGTCCATTGGGCCGAATTGAGCGATATTCGTCTGATGACAACATCCTGAGCGGACTGTTTTCCAGATGCTACCACAAGTGCCGTTACCTCACGTCGCCGCTTCTTGAGGAGCGGATTGCATACCTTCAGCTATGGAAGGATTGCGGTGCCTCGCGTTATATGCTACACGATATCGCATGCTATCAGATACACGTCGTGGAGTATCTGCGTCTCACAAGCCCCCGAAAGGTGAAAGAGTCCGAGATAGCCCGCGCCGCCAAGGAATGGGAGGACACCGCCAACCCGGGAACGAGGAAAAAGTCCGGAAGAAAGGAGAGCGGACTGGCTTTCACCAGGGTGGCTACGGGATGGCTTGAGTGGATGGGGCAATATGTCCCCGAACCGGACACGCCAGCCCAATACGGCCTTGTCCGTCAATACCTTGACCATCTTGTTCTGGAGAAGGGATACTCAGTAAGGACGGCGGCGGGGCGTGACAGCATGCTGAAAACCTTCTTAATGCATCTCGACGGGGAAGGTGTCGAAATCGGGGATGTCACGCCCGTCATCATAGACGGATATCTTGAAAGGCGGGGCATGGATGGTTGCTGTCGCAGGACCATTGCGGGGACCGCATCTGTCCTGCGCGACTTCTTCCGCTATGCAGAAGGCCGGAAGTGGTGCGGGCCGGGCATCCGGGCATCAATCAAGTCACCCAGATGTTACAAGATGGAGTCCCTGCCGTCGTTCATCACATGGGACCAAGTACGTCAAGTGCTCGACAACCACGATGACGGCAGCCGCCGCGGCGTACGCGACCGCGCGATACTGGAACTCCTTTCCGTCTATGGCCTTCGGAGCAGCGAGGTGGCCGGCTTGAGACTTGGAGACATCGACTGGAGGCGGGAGATCATCCATCTGAGGCGGGCGAAAGGATGCCGTCCGCAGGAAATGCCGCTGATGAAGGGTGTCGGGGAGTCAATCATTCGATATCTGAAGGAGGTGCGGCAAAACGGAAGCGGCTGCGAGCATGTGTTCCTGTGTTTGAGGGCACCGTACCGAAAAATGAGCACATCCTCGATATACAAGGTTGTGCGTGACGAACTTGTCAAATATGACCTGAATGTCAAAAACAGAGGGCCACACACCCTCAGGCACAGCTGCGCTACGCACCTTGTCAACAGCGGCCATTCCATGAAAGAAGTGGCGGACCTGCTGGGACACCAGATGCTTGACACGACGCGGATATACGCAAAGGTCGACTTGACCGGTCTGCGGAAAGTGGCCGACATGAGTTGGGAGGGCGTGCTATGACTGTCATGGAAGCGACAGAGGCTTACATAGCCTACCGCCAGTCCCTCGGGGAAAAGTTTGCGACAAACGCAAGCGAGTTGCGGTCATTCGTCAAATATGCGGGCGCGGGGCGTGACATGGCTGCAGTGGACAGGCAGCTGTGTGAATCTTTCCTCCTGCATCCGAAGGGGAAGGTGACCGCGAACTGGTTCTGCAAGCACACGGCGCTGAAAGGCTTCTTCCAATGGGCCGTTGTC
>CAVDEO010000259.1:0-2079 GCA_963607915.1 bacterium | reverse complement strand
CCTTCGAGCGGATGTGCGACATACACTTGTGCCGCTGCAGGGGTGTCAGAGGGTCGGGCATAATCCTAAAGGCGAGTGAAAGTCAGGTCAATACGGCGTGGTGTATCGGCAGCGAGGTTGGTTGGCGCAGCCGTAGAATTTACCATATCTGTCATCGTTGTCCTCTGCATTGTGGACCTTGAAAACTTCGCATCTGCCTTTACTGATGATCCGGTGAATCAATGTGAGTATCCATTCTCAGTGGTTAGATTCTCGATTATCGAGTATTTTGTTGTTCATTGGATTCAATCCGGGAACGGATATCATCAAGAACTTCCCCTTTGTAAGTGAAGTATTTTGCTCCCTGGTAGGCACCGGAGGTGTTGCGCTTGTCAACAGGCATGAATGTGCCGACGAAAGGGGAGAGCTTGAATATGCGGCCTTCGTACTCAATCTGGTCATCGCTGGCGACCTTGACTTTGACACCGGTAGGGGTGAAAATCAACTCGTCACCGATGGGAATGCCTACCATACTGAACTTGAATCGGGGACGATGCGAGTTAACGGGTTTAGTGAGCAATGTCGTGTCGCTCGTCTTTGGAACTATCGGCTGGTTGTTTTCATACATAGTGATGACGGCATCATCAAGAATCATCGCCTCGTCTTTGAAAATTTCAAGGGCGAGTTCCGGTTTAATGTTGAAGAATTCACGATTCTGGCGGATTCGAAGGTCTGTCAGACGATCAATAGCCTTGTGAATCTTCTTCTCCACGATGTCATACTTTTCGGTTTTGAGCGTCGCGTAGATCTCAAAGGGGAGAGGTACGGCAGTATTGTCCAGTTCCTTGGAACGGATATCTACGGGACGAGCACTTTTCCCGATTTTGACCCAGTCCTCGCGGAAACTGGGATTTGTCAGTATGTAAACATAGCCGGGTTCTTTAGCCATAATCGATGTGGTGTTTATTGTTATCCTGCAAAGTTACTGATTTTTCCGCTCTCCTATGTCTGTAAATTTTGCTATTTTTGCAAATTTGCAAGACTGATGACTGGAAATGAACAGCTTTTCGGAAAACACTCGCGTGCAGGTGCCGGCGGCATTGCACTTATGTCGTCTGGGGTACACATATCTCGATGATATAGCAAACTATAATCCTGACACAAACATCCTGACAGACATATTCCTACGTTCACTCAAGAGATTGAATCCGGAATTGGATGAGACGGGGTGCCGTCAAGTTCTGGACAGGATAGTCGGAATGCTTCGGAATGACGACCTGGGTAAAGAGTTTTATGCGTTGCTCTCTGCCAACAGCGGTCTTAAACTTGTCGATTATGAGAATGCAGGCAATAACGAGTGGCATGTTACCACGGAATTCACTTGCGAAAATCCTGACACCGGTGACAATTTCCGTCCTGATATAACCTGTTTTGTGAATGGACTTCCGCTTGCTTTCATTGAAGTCAAGAAACCGAATAATCACGATGGGATTCTCGCGGAAAGAGACAGAATAAACAAGAGGATGTCCAACAAGGCGTTCAGGCGTTTTATCAACATCACCCAGTTGATGATTTTCTCGAACAATCAGGAATATGACAATGATAATAGGGTTCCTATTCAAGGGGCTTTCTACTGTTGCGGTTCAAGGAACAAGGCATTCTTTAATGTGTTCCGTGAGGCGGATAAATCCTTTGTCTCTTCCTATCCTTATGCTGATGTTCCAGAGGAACTTGAGAGAAAGGTCCTCAAACATCGTAATTGTGTGGTTGTTAAAAATCTTCCTGACTATCAGACCAATAAAGAGCCATCTACTCCTACCAACAGGATTTTGACATCGATGTTGAGCAAGGAACGTTTCCTGTTTCTTCTCCGATATGGGTTTGCCTATGTGAACAAGACGACTGAAATGGATGACGGCAGCAAGGTGGTTTCTCTGGAAAAGCACGTAATGCGTTATCAGCAGTTGTTCGCTTCTCTGGCCATCCGGAGGAAATTAGCCGCAGGAGTCAAGAGCGGTATCATCTGGCACACCCAGGGGAGCGGCAAAACAGCTCTTGCCTATTACTCTGTGCGGAGCCTTACGGATTTTTATGCCCAAA
>CAVDEO010000258.1:0-2093 GCA_963607915.1 bacterium | reverse complement strand
TGCCGTGAATATTTCCTGTCCGGTTCTGATTATGTTTCTGTCTTTTTCAGATGCCGGACGGGTTCGCTTTCTTGCTGAAGCTTACGATGACCACGCCGGCCATGCAGGCGAGGGCGGCGACGGCTTTCTGCCAGGTCATCGTGTCCATTCCGATGCAGATGCTTATTGTGGTGGCGATTATAGGCTGACAGTAGTTGTACATGCTGACGAGGGTCGGGCGGATGTTCTTCTGCCCGATCGGGAGCATGAAATAGGAGATGAATGTCGCGCCGAGGACAAGCACGGCGAGGTCGGCTCCGAGACGGCCGTTGAACTGGCTCCAGTCGAAGGTGACGAGTTCCTTGGCGGAGAACGGCACGGTCATCAGCGCGGTGAAGAGGAAAATCCATTTCATGAATGTCACGGACGAGTACTTCTGAATCAGCGGGCGGAAGATGCCGAGATAGAGCGCGAAGAAGATTCCGTTGAAAATCATCAGGATGATGCCCGTCAGGGAGTTGCTTGTGGCTCCGGATGCGCTTCCGGTGCTGTTGAGAATCAGGAAGACTATGCCGGCGAAGCTCAGCAGCACGCCGGCCACTTTCTTCGTCGTAATCGGCTCCTTGACCGCAACGGCGGCGATGAACATCGTGTAAATCGGCGTGAGCGCGCTCAGAATCGAGCAGGTCATAGGGGTGATCTGCGGCAGCGCGGTGAGGAAAGTCAGTTGCGGTCCGAGAAATCCGAGGCAGGATGCGATGAATATCTTCACATAGTCCCCTTTATCCACCTTCTCCTTCGGATAGAACAGCGAGACAAGCCAGAACAGGATTCCCGCGCCGAGCGCCCTGATGCTGAAAAGTCCGACGGGGGAAAGCAGGTGGCTCCCGGTCAAGTCCTTGCAGGTCACCACGTTTATTCCGAAAATCGTGTATGTCGTGAAGCACGCCAGATGCCCCAGCAATTCCTTCTTGTTCTTCATCGTTTTTCCCTCCATTCTTCAAAAACACGTCACAAAACTCCGTCCTGAAATTTCGGGGCGCAAAGTAACTGCGAAAAAATGATTTGTACAAAAATAATTGCACCAAAATGAAGTGCGGGGCTATTGCTTTGTGGCGGATGTATAGATGTCGTTGATTATCAGCCCGCTGAGTGTCATTCCAAAGATGGCGGTGATGTGTGCCGCGGTGCCGTTAATCTGTGCCTTGGAACTGCACCATTCGTGGTTGAGCAGAGCCTGGTCTCCCGGGCCGTCCTGGGATTTCGGGCATAGGCATTTCTCCGTACCGCAGCTGTGGCAATGTCCCCTGTTCGGCAGAACCTCATCGTCATAGACGCAGAGGAATTTCTTTGCCGGGAAAGTTCCGGCGCGCTTCATCTTCTTGCGCAGCGCCGCTCCGAGCGGGCATCCCCGCACTTTCCAGAACTCCGCCACCTGCACTTTCAGAGGATCCACCTTGAGCGCAGCCCCGAGCGAACAGAAGAACCTGGCGCGGCTTGCCGTGGCGTTCAAAATCAGCTGGACCTTGTCCTTGAGCGAGTCCACGGCATCCACGACATAGTCATAGTCATCGAGATTGAACTCCCCGGCCGTCTCCGCACTGTAAATCCGCTGGATTGCCGTAATCTCCGCTTTCGGATTGATTTCCAGCAGCCTGTCCCGCAGCGCCTCCACCTTCACCTGTCCCACGGTCTTCGCCGTCGCCATCAGCTGCCTGTTCACGTTCGTGATGCAGATGCGGTCCGAATCCACGAGCGTCAGATGCGTGATTCCGCTTCTCACAAGCCCCTCCGCGCACCAGCTGCCCACGCCTCCGACCCCGAAGATGATGACCCGGGTCTTCGCGAACACGTCCATCACATCGTCACCCACAAGAAGTTCCGTCCTGTTGTATATCGCCTTTTCAATCGTGTTCATCAGACGCTGTTTTTGAAAAACCGGGCGCAAAGATACACAGAGACGGGCGAAAATCGTCAAAGAAATCGGAAAATATGATAATTGTGTGTATCTTCGCGCCCCGGTTGGCGGGCGTTAAAAGATTTTTCAATGCTTACTAAGTAAGTGACAGTGTTTTATGGTGACGGCAGATGTGACCGGGGAGTCAGGTATGTCC
>CAVDEO010000257.1:0-2099 GCA_963607915.1 bacterium | reverse complement strand
AGTTTATAGTATCGCTTCAATTTGTTGAGTTTCAGCATATTGCCATCAAATTCAGACTTATTCCCCACAATCGAGTTCAGCAGGCGGATGTTCTCTTCCTGTGCCTTTATGACAGGCTCGATTTCCGTCTTGCTGACATAGCGGAGAACACTTGTCTTGAGATTTTTCTCGGAAAAATATGCACTCCAGACTTTGTTTATATCGGTTCTCAAGGTCTGAATCTTGGCATTCTTTTTAGCGGAGATGTTATGAATTTTCGTATTCAGTTCCGACTTCGCGCTTGCCGATGACTTTAACTCCCGCGCCTCTTTTACAAGGCTGATTGCCTCATCAAACTTATATTCAGTCACCAGCCTGTCGGACTCCCGCAGCAACTCATTGTATTCAACGACATTATGGATGTAGTATGGTATGCCGAATGCCAGACCGACGACAAGGCCGACTGCCGCGACGCATCTCAAGACTATCCGCTTGCGCCGTAATGCCTTCTCCTTCCGCCGCCTTGCCTCCATTTCCCGCTCACGCTGCCAGCGTTCCATGCGTTCGCGTTCCTGGCGCTCGGCTTCCCTCCTGCGGCGCTCTTCCTCAGCCTGCTTTCGCCTCTGACGTTCCCGATCCTCCCGTTCGCGTCTCGCCCTCTCTTCAGCAGCCCGCCTCAAGAGTTCGTCTTCATCAAAAACTTTCTTTTTACCCTCTTTAGACTCCCGAGCAGGAGGCAACCAGCCCTTTGCCTTTAGACCTGCTCTGAACTGGCGGTAATTCTCTTCGGTTCTGACAACATTACTCGTTATCGAAAGGAAATCCTTCAAATGCCCTTTCAATGGCTTGCTTGAACTGAGATTTCCCGAACGCTTTGCGAGAGCCTTTCTTGCTCCATTAATATCATCACATGGATAGGTATCACGAGCAAAATAGTAATAAATGTCCTCAAAATAACGGATATATTGTACCTCGGAAGTATTGAGTTCGCTTTCACTTGATGCTACAATGGCCGCCAAATCATGCCATCTCCTTATATCTACTTCGCTGATTGCCATACATTCTTCTCAATGAGAGGATGCCCAAAAAACACAAACATGTCCATGAACATCCTCAAAAAACTATCTGCATATGTTGGTGTCACAACCAGGCGATACAATTTCGAACTCGCCCTTTGCACCATGGCATTCTGCAAAAACTTTCACTGTCCCGCTCTTGTCCCTATCCACTATAATATTGACCGGAGTTCCTTTCGGAACAGGCCGCCCCCAATCAATGTAGTCATGGCGTCCTTTGAGTTGAAGATCCGGATCAACATCAATCCTCGGCTCCATGGACTCATGCTCATAAAACTTGAATTCGACCGCTGTCTGATTATCCTCGTGTGTGAAGAACTGGAAGTCCTTGTGAAACACAAGGTCATCGTTTCTCATAATGAGGCTGCATATATGAGGGACATTATTATCGTCATAAACCTCTATTCCGTACGCACGTGAGCCCTTATCAGAACCAAGAGTCAATGAAGTCTTATTGAGATACCCCTTGTCATTCAATGCGGCCGTAAGAGCGGCCCCCTTTGCGACGGCCGTATCCGGCTCTACAAGTTTAGGCTCTTTTCCAAATTTTTCCGCAACAAGTTTCTTGACCATAGGCATTCTTGATGAACCACCGACAAGCAGCACTTCATCAATCGAACTGGTCTGAAGCTTCGCCATATCAAGAGCTTCATCGACGAGAAACATTGTACGCTCCATGAGCGAAGCAGTCATTGACTCGAAGTCATCCTTCGTGATGTCGAAGTTCCTGATTCCCTTATACGAGAATGTCATCGTTGTCTTGTTCTGAGCGGTGAGAGTCTGTTTACAGTCCTCTGCTGCCAGCATCATCATTCCCTGCTCCTGAGTAGTCAACGCGTCGAACTGAATTCCTAATCCGTTCAAGGCATTGTCAACAATTGTCCGATCCCAATCAGCTCCTCCCAAATGATGGTCTCCAGTCGTTGCAAGTGTGGTCATAATCCCGTTCTTGATTTCAATTATGCTGACATCGAATGTTCCTCCACCCAAGTCATATACAAAAACAGTCTTGTTTGCCTGATTTTTTCTTCCATAAGAAAGAGC
>CAVDEO010000256.1:0-2128 GCA_963607915.1 bacterium | reverse complement strand
CCACCATAACAAGTTCCCGATTATTCTCATTTTATTTCAGTTCTTCAGCCTCGTCGATGTGTTCTATCTTTGCATTAGACCTTTCTCTCGTAATCAACAGATTACGCGCGCGGAATTATTCGCTCGGAAGGATACTGAACTGACCGTGAATTGTTACAGTGTGCTTCCCATCAGGATAGTCGTCCGTATAGTCATCCAGGAATGATCCCTCGACCTTATATGTGCCGTCAGACTGCTTTGCAAGAGTAATGCTGCCTGACGAAGGGTACAATCGGGAATGATTGAGCGGCCTGAGATAGTCCGGATCGCTCGGATCAGGATATGCCCCGAAAAATATCCAGTATCTTTGATTATACTCAATTGTGAATGGAGCGCAAGTCATATCAGGATCAAGATTATAAGTTCCGGAATAGTCATCCCCTGTCGTAGGGACATAAAGAAAGAATGACGCGTAAGTAAAGTTACCCTCCGCAGGATTATCTCCCATTGCAGGATCACCCTTCGACAAAGTAAGTTCAAGGTATTTGACTGTCTCACCATCCTCCTCATAATCATAGCAATACGCAATACCTTCCGCGAAAGTGATGTCATAATCCTTCTTGATGTCGGAAGCTACTCTGGTGTCATACTTTCTAAGAGCGTAGTCTCCATTGTCGCCGCAGACTGCCTTGAATGTGAATTTAAAGCTTGCCGACTCTGAAGTTACACCCTTTACATTGAAGAGATACTCATCGGCGACATCTGTGGACTCGATTGTTATTGTTGCAGCGTCAAGATCGATATATGACCAGTCAGAAGCGTCTAAAATTTTAGAATTGACGTTATATATGGCCCCGATCTCAGCGTTAGGATTCAGCGTAAATGTACCGACAGGGAATTTGCCGCTGACGA
Source organism: bacterium (assembly GCA_963607915.1). GTDB lineage: Bacteria > Bacteroidota > Bacteroidia > Bacteroidales > UBA932 > Cryptobacteroides. Next base: position 1,237 of record CAVDEO010000256.1, on the reverse strand, counting down.
ACGTAAACTCATCGGATGCCATAAGGTCAAATGTATAAGTATACTTTTTATCAGAGGTTTCTTCCTCACCCTCAGCCATATAGTTCTTGTCGAGGAATGTTATAAGCCAATTCTGGACACCTTCGCCATACTCATCAATATGACCATAATAGAAGGCCTCGACTTCAACGATTTCATCAGTTGCACCGGCAGACTGAGTCAACGTGAAAGTGGCCTCCACTTTAGAGTTATACTCCAGACTGACAGCTGCGACACGCTCTGTGCCGTAATTTTCCTCCACATCGATGCTAAGGACACCATCTTCAACCTTTGCTTCAATCCAGTCGACATCTGTCACAGGAGTAAGGGCGACATTGCTCTCAAGGTTAATTTTCAGATTGTTTTCATCTGCGGAGACAGTTGCGCTGTCTTCTTTGATTGAAACGGAAGGAATGACTTCCTTGTGGCATGCGGCCAAGGTCATAAGACCTGCGGAGACCGCAAAGAGAATTTGTTTTACGTTCATTTTAATATAGTTGTTATTGTTTTTTACGTTAAAATGGCAGCTCCGGTCCGAAATAAACAGGATTTTCGTTAAGAACACGAATTTCGTCGTCCTCGAAAAGATTGGCCTGCTTCTGTAATCGTTCAAGGTAATCCGCCCTTATCGATATTGTGTTCAGTTCCTTACGGCGTGCCTTACTGAGTTCAAGAAATCCTTTGCAATTGTCAATACCAAGAAACCTCCTGCCAAGCAAATTGGCCGCAATTCCGGTCGTGCTGCTGCCCGTAAACGGATCTAGAATCCACGCCCCTGGTTCCGTTGACGCTTGGATTATACGGGACAAAACACATAAAGGTTTTTGTGTAGGATGCTTGCCACAAGATTTCTCCCACGGAGCAATGGCTGGAAGTCTCCATACATCACGCATCTGAGTACCGCCATTAATGGCTTTCATCAGTTCATAATTGAAATAATGCGACACCTTGGGGTCTTTTCTCGCCCAAAGAATGTATTCAGCCGAATGTGTAAAATATCTGCAGGAGAGATTTGGCGGCGGATTGTTCTTTTCCCAAGTTATACAGTTCAATATCTTGAACCCGAGTTCGGCAAGACACCTTGCGACCGAAAAAATGTTATGATAAGTTCCGCTTATCCATATAGTGCCATTACTTTTCAATTTTTTTCTACAGGCGGAAATCCATGCTTTGTCAAACTGATAATCAGCCTCATATCCATTGGATTTATCCCAGTCCC
>CAVDEO010000255.1:0-2134 GCA_963607915.1 bacterium | reverse complement strand
CAGGATTGGCATCCTCCGTGCTCCGGTCGGACGGCTGTGGAAGAATTCCCGTAAACAGAAAACGAGGACAGGCACAGAGCTGCGAAGACTGTGAGAACTGTCGGAAAAACAAATGGAGGGGCAATCCGGAGAAGAATCCGGGAAACGGCCGGTTTTTTAATGGGCAGGCGCATATGATTGTGTTTTTCTGATTTATTACAATACGGTCAGGGCGGGCGAAATACTTAATCCCGCCCAATCATATAAGATTTAGAGTTTTGTGACTATCTTTGCAGGTTGTGCAAAATGACATGGCAACGCATCAAAGAATATAGACAAACACTTGCGAAACTTGAGGATGAAAAACATACGCAATTTCTGCATAATCGCGCATATCGACCACGGGAAAAGCACTCTGGCGGACAGAATGCTCGAAATCACCGACACTCTGAATGCCAGGGATATGGAAAATCAGGTGCTGGACTCGATGGATCTGGAGAGGGAGAAGGGAATCACAATCAAGAGCCACCCGATTCAGATGCAATATGCCTGTGGCGGGGAACAATACACCCTCAATCTCATCGACACTCCGGGGCACGTGGACTTTTCCTATGAAGTTTCGCGGGCCATCGCCTCCTGCGAAGGGGCGCTGTTGGTCGTCGATGCGACGCAAGGCATTCAGGCACAGACGATTTCAAATCTCTATCTTGCCGTGGAGCACGGGCTTGAGATTATCCCGGTGCTGAACAAGATTGATATGGATTCGGCTATGATCGATGTCGTCACCGACCAGATTGTGGATCTCATCGGCTGCAAGCCGGAAGAAATACTGCTGGCTTCCGGAAAAACCGGACAGGGGGTCAGGGAGGTTCTGGACGCGATTGTGGAAAGAGTCCCGGCCCCGGACGGAAATCCGGACGCTCCGCTTCAGGCGCTCATATTCGACTCGGTGTTCAACTCCTTCAGAGGCATCATAGCCTACTTCAAGGTGGAGAACGGCAGCATACGCACCGGGGACAAGGTGAAATTCTTCAACACGGGCAAGGAATATGTCGCGGACGAAGTCGGGGTGCTGAAAATGAAACTCTGCCCGCGCGGGGAAATCCCCTGCGGAAGCGTGGGCTACATCATCTCCGGCATCAAGACGGCAAGCGAAGTGAAGGTCGGAGACACGATTACGACGGTCGCGAACCCCTGCCACGAGGCCATCGCCGGATTCGAGGAGGTGAAACCTATGCTGTTCGCCGGAATGTACCCGGTGGAGACCGACCAGTACGAGGAACTCCGCGCCGACCTTGAGAAATTCCAGCTGAACGATGCGTCTTTCGTGTTCGAGCCTGAGTCATCGCTCGCGCTCGGCTTCGGCTTCCGCTGCGGCTTCCTCGGACTGCTGCATCTGGAAATCGTGCAGGAGAGACTGTTCAGGGAGTTCGGGATGGATGTCATCACGACGGTGCCGAATGTTTCCTACAAAGTCTATACGACCCAGGGCGAGTGCGTCGACGTGCACAACCCCTCCGGGCTGCCCGCTCCGACGCTCATAGACCACATCGAAGAGCCGTACATCCGCGCTCAGGTCATCTCCAAGGCCGATTTCTACGGACCGATAATGAAACTCTGCCTCGACAAGAGGGGGACTCTGATAAACCAGCACTACATCACGGCCGACCGTCTGGAGCTGACCTACGAGATGCCGCTCTCCGAAATCGTCTTCGACTTCTACGACAAGCTCAAGTCCATCTCCAAGGGCTACGCCTCATTCGACTACCACCTCGTGGGCTTCAAGGACGCGAAACTTGTGAAGCTCGACATACTCCTCAACGGAGAGCCGGCCGACGCCCTCTCGTCTCTGATTCACGTGGATCACGCCTACGATTTCGGGCGCAAAATCTGCGAGAAGCTCAAGGAACTCATCCCCCGCCAGCAGTTCGACATCGCCATCCAGGCTGCCATAGGCGCGAAAATCATCGCCCGCGAAACAGTCAAGGCAGTACGCAAGGATGTGACGGCAAAGTGTTACGGCGGAGACATCACGCGAAAGAGGAAGCTGCTTGAAAAACAGAAGCAGGGCAAGAAGCGGATGAGACAGATCGGGACGGTGGAAGTCCCGCAGTCCGCCTTCATGGCCGTGCTGAAACTCGACTGACAATCCGGG
>CAVDEO010000254.1:0-2136 GCA_963607915.1 bacterium | reverse complement strand
GCTTTGACTGTCGGCAATCACACAAGCAGCAAAACGGTCAGGAGTAAGTAAAATAACGTAATGCTCCATTGCTAAAGTAGTAAAATAGCGCAATAGTAATTATTGTTTCTGCTAAAATAGCGCAGTTTTTAAGAAGTTCTCCTTAACTTACAGTCTAAAGACTAATTATCCCTAATGTCATTCAAACTCTGATGAGGATCAGAGAAGATAGGGAAGAGGTTATCCATTTAATCGCAATGAACAAAAACAACATAATCCTCAACGGCAAGACAGTCCTCGTGACTGGAGCTGCCGGCTTTATAGGCGGCAACCTTGTCAAGAGACTGCTCGCCGACATTAAAGGCGTAATAGTTGTCGGCATTGACTCTATTAACGACTATTACGATGTCAACCTTAAATATGCCCGCCTGAAAGAAATCGAGGCTGTCGGAGGAGACTGGACTTTCATCAAGGCAAACATCGCGGACAAGTCAGCCGTGGAAAAAGCCTTCACTCAGTACAAGCCCGCCGTGGTCGTCAACCTTGCCGCACAGGCGGGAGTGCGATACAGCATAACCAATCCGGATGCCTACATCGAGAGCAACATCATCGGTTTCTACAACATCCTCGAAGCATGCCGTCACCACGAGGTTGAGCATCTCGTCTATGCGTCATCGTCAAGTGTCTATGGCTCGAACAAGAAAGTCCCGTACTCTGCAGAAGACAAGGTGGATAATCCCGTGAGTCTTTATGCCGCAACCAAGAAGAGCAACGAACTCCTCGCTCACGCTTACAGCAAACTCTACAACATCCCGTCCACCGGTCTGCGCTTCTTCACGGTTTACGGCCCGGCCGGGAGACCCGATATGGCCTACTTCGGCTTCACGGACAAACTCGTCAAAGGAGAAAAAATAAAGATCTTCAACTACGGCAACTGCAAGCGCGACTTCACCTATGTGGATGACATTGTTGAAGGTGTTGTCCGGGTGATGCAGCATGCCCCGGAGAAAAGGACAGGCGAAGACGGACTTCCGATTCCACCATATAAAGTCTATAACATCGGCAACAACCATCCGGAGAACCTCCTCGATTTCGTGGACATCCTCCAGCAGGAACTCATCCGCGCCGGAGTCCTCCCCGAAGATTACGATTTCAACTCCCACAAGGAACTCGTCCCGATGCAGCCGGGAGATGTCCCGGTGACTTATGCCGACACCATGCCGCTTGAGGAAGACTTTGGCTTCAGACCAGCCACGCCCCTACGGGAAGGACTGAGGAAATTTGCCGAATGGTACAGGCGGTTCTACGATGAAGTCTGATAGACAGCAAAATATATAATCCGAACTATTTGAGCACATAAGCGCATGAAAGACTCGGACAAACTTTTCTTCGACATACTTCGGAAAGGACTGTGGGGTGAGTCCTATGCAAAAATCAATTACTCCACAGATGCTGAAGTTTGGAAAGCAATTCTCGATCTCGGTTTTTCGCAGACCGTGGCAGGCATCGTGGCGGACGGACTGTCCAATTGTCCGCAAGGAGTTGTGCCTTCAGAAGTGGCGAGGAAAATAATCTCCGCCTCCATCTCCACCGAGCAACTCAACGAACGTATGAATGCCGCGATTGCGCAACTGATGCCTGCGTTCGACAGAGCTGATGTCCCGGCAATCGTAGTCAAGGGCCAGGCGATAGCGCAATGTTACAGGCACCCATTAAGCAGGACGCCGGGAGACATTGACCTCATAGTAAAATGTGAAGATTATGAAAGGGCGAAGGCCGTGGTCCAAGAATTGTCCGGGAACGAGGGGGTGTGCACGCCGGAAGTCAAGCATTTCGCTGTCACTTTTGGAGATGTTGAGGTCGAAGTTCATGGCACAATCCACACCAATCTCGAAGCCGGAATCAACAATATCTTGGACATAATGCAGGCTGATTTGTTTATGGACGGTGGAAGCCGGCTGTGGGACTGTAACGGAGTCAAAGTGCAAATTCCTTCAGAAGATTTTAATGCGTTGTACATCTTCGTCCATTTCCTGCAGCACTTCTTTTTCGGAGGAATGGGTTTGAGGCAGCTCTGTGACCTGACAATGGCTCTGCATTCCAGCAGGGGACGCATTGACGAACAAAAGTTGTCTGAAAGGCTTAAGAGCATGAAGC
>CAVDEO010000253.1:0-2152 GCA_963607915.1 bacterium | reverse complement strand
CATCAGGACTGCGTTGTTGGGGAAGAACTTCTTCGCATCATCGAGGATGTATCGCTTGTATCCGTCAAGATTGTCCGCATATGAATGATTCCCGATCTTGCCAAGATTCCACAGGTCCCTGTCCAGGCCGAGGGAATAACCGGAATCCGCCACTCCCATGTACAGGGTACCGCCGAGTTCCGAGTTCAGGAATGCGCACAGTTCCTTGAAGACGTTCCAGTCCTGAGGGTGCTCGCTGTCGTCCGGAGCCTCAAAGAACGACGGCTTGAATTCCTTCGTTGCATCCTCCGTCCCGTAGTATGTCCCTTTCCTGACTTCAAGATCGGTCTTCTTCTCCGAATCTATGGACAGATTGGATATGATCTCCTTCTTTATGTGGACGAGAAGATTGTCCGAAACCACGTTCCGGATTCTGTTCGCAGACTGGACTAGTTTCGAGAGCTTCACCAGCATCGGATCGGCGGCCGCATCTATGAAGGAGTCAAGGACGTCGCTGTCTTCCCCTTTCCCGTATTCCATCAGGATATCCACAATATCCTTCCTTCTGCGGATTCCGTCTTCTTCCATTCCGGCCTCATAATTCAAAGGCCTCATTTCTTCATATGCATCGTCGGCGAAAGCGACGACATTCTCAAGATAGGAGGCCACGAAATCAATATACTTCACAGCCTCGTCATCTTCCACAAGCTGGGAGAGGATGCGGCAGACCGACAGAAGCCTGTAACGTGCGACCGCGCTGCGGAGGGTCCTCTGGTAGAAGAATAGCATGCGGCAAAGCTGACGCGCCAGATCCTCGCTCATCTCGACGTCATTGCTTTCCGACGGCGGAGTGTCATTCTCAGCGTAGGTGAAATATGTGATGGTATTCTTCTTCGTCAGCTCCTCGTCAAATCTCTCTCCGGGAAGTGCCGGCGAATCATAATACGCATTTATGAAATGCCTGTATGCCCCCGTTCCCGTATCGGAGAGCTCTATCCTGCCATACTGACCCCCTTCGATTCCGTCGACATAATCCGTGTACGCAGGAAAACCGAATTCCGTCCACCATAACATCTGCTCCTTGCCGTTCCTGTTGACTATGGTGTCCATGAGTTTGGCCAGCACAACCTTATACCTGTGGTCTTCCTTGTAGACCGTCTCCACCACATAGTCCTTGAACTCCTCGTCCACCGAAAACTTGGAATTTCCCTTTTCCGAATATGACTGCATCTTGACGGGGAACTGGTCCCCGACGTTAAGGTACAGTCTGAAGTCATCGAGCGTATAATAAAGCAGCTTGTCAGGCTGGGATATCAGGAAATCCCCCTCTATCGGTTCATAGCCGGGATCCACGGTGCGCACCCTCAAGGTGTCACCTTTCGAGACAAGTTCCACATCCATCAAATCTCCGGCGACATACTGTTTGAGTTTCCGGACCGCCGGCTTCACGGAAGCCTGCTTCCTGACGAACTCGTCGGTGAACTTCTCTATCCTGTCAATGTCCTCCGATTCCCCCTGCTTGATCCTGTTGGTCTTGCTATCCATGACCTGAAGGGAATCCTGGAAGAATGCAAGGTTGGGAATCATATTGGCCAGCGATGTCTTCAGACCGTCACGGTTGACGGGTGCAAGGAGCACTTTCCCGATGTTCGCCCGAAGTATGCCCCTTTTCTCCAAGATCACGAACCGCTGCGGATCATCTTCAAGTGAATAGCCGTTGATTATCTTGTAGGTCAAGATGTCCGTACCGAAAAGATTGAAGATGTCCCAGGAGATTCCGGTAGCCTTGATCTTCTCGCACGAAAGGACTTCGAGCGAGATTCGCACCATCTGTTCGGCTGCGACACTGTCCTTGGCACAGCGGGCAAGATGAAGTATCAATGAGAAGAAGGCCTCCTTGAAAGTCGGATTGGCCTTGTCCGGCTCGTTCAGAAGATAGAGGCACAAAATCTTCGAGCAGAATATGTCCCTCTCCTTATCGGGAGACTCCTCAGCACTTATGGGTCTGTCAGCCTCCTTGAAAATCAGGCCCTGCGCCCTCTGGCGTAACAACTCTATGGTTGTCTGATAGAACGAGTCACTCTTTCCGGACTCATTCGAGCGGAATGACGACAGGTATTCATATACCTGCTGGAAGTTGGCGTCTATGTAATCCGGCCTGAGCTCAAGCCAG
>CAVDEO010000252.1:0-2153 GCA_963607915.1 bacterium | reverse complement strand
ATGTTTATAGGACTTATTTCAGATACGCACGGGGTGTTCAGCCCCGAGTTCCGCGAGTTCCTTGCGCCAGTGGATGAAATCTGGCACGCCGGGGACTTCGGGGGAGGGTTTGAGACGGCGGCTGAAATCGCCGCATTCAAGCCGCTTGTCGGGGTCTGCGGGAACTGCGACAACTATGACCTCCGCTACGACTACCCTCTGCACCGTTTCTGGGAGTGCGAGGGTATGAAGGTGCTGATGACCCACATCGGAGGCTATCCCGGGAAGTACGACCGCAACGCCTACGCGCTTCTGATGCGTTATCAGCCGGACATCTTCGTCTGCGGACATTCGCACATACTCAAAGTGGTCTATGACAAGAACTTCAACATGATGGTGCTTAATCCCGGAGCGGCGGGGCTTCAGGGTATCCACATCGTCCGCACCGCCCTGCGTTTCCGCATTGACGGGGGAAAAATCCACGACATGGAGGTCTTCCGGCTTGACCGGGGGCGGCAGACGGACGTGCTTTGATATGGGATAGGAGTCCGAACGAATCCGGCGGATTGGGCGGCTCCGGGCTTATGCTCCCGGAACACCAAACCCGCTACACCAGCTTCGGGGCGTTCTTGTCAGGAGCTTTGAAGAGCAGCAGGAAGAGAACCGCCACCACGAGGGCGTAGGCAGCGAAGATGTACCAGCAGGCAGTCCAGCCGTCAAGACCGCAGCTCAATTCATTGCCCATCGTGAAGACGCGCTCCACTCCGTCGATGACAACCGTCTCGGCGTGGGTGAAACGGTTCACGACCGCCTGTGCGCTGAGAGTGCCCACAGTCGCGCCGATTCCGTTGGTCATCAGCATGAACAGGCCCTGCGCGCTGTTCTGCACGGCGCCCGAAGTCCTTTCATTGACATAGAGCGAGCCTGAGATGTTGAAGAAGTCGAAAGCGACTCCATAGACTATGCAGGAGAGGATGAGCATCCACACTCCGCTTCCAGTGTCTCCGAGGCCGAACAGCCCGAAGCGCAGAACCCACGCGACCATCGCGATGAGCATCACGTTCTTGATTCCGAACTTCTTCATCGCGAACGGGATGAGCAGAATCCCGAGGGTTTCGGCAATCTGTGAAATCGAATAGATTGCAGTCGCGTTCTTCGCCCCCCACGAGTCCGCAAAGCCTTCAAGTCCCTGGAAATGGGAGATGAACGGTGTCGCGTAGCCGTTTGTAATCTGGAGCGCCACCCCGAGCAGCATCGAGAAGATGAAGAAGAATGCCATCTGCCTGTCCTTGAACAGCTTGAATGCGCTCAGCCCGAGAGCGTCGGAGAATGACTGTGCGCCGCTTGCTGCGGCCTTCCTGATTGTCGGAAGCGTGAAGCAGTAGAGGACGAGTGCAAGTCCTATCACTCCGGAGATGATGAACTGGTGGTAGGTGTTCTGGAATGAGACGCCGGCTCCGGTCTTGCAGAAATTCATAATCCACATGCTTGCGATGAAGCCGACCGTTCCGAACACTCGGATAGGCGGGAAGTCCTTTACGGTGTCGCCGCCGTTCTGTTCAAGTATGCCGAATGCCGTCGAGTTGGATAGGGCTATGGTCGGCATATAGAACGCCACGCTTAGCGTGTAGAGCGCGATGAACACAGGGAAACTGAATGTTTCGGAGATGAGGGAGGTGAGTTCGGCTCCCGTCGCCCCTGTCGCGATTGCGGCCGATTCCACCCCGGCAGCATAGAGTCCCGCACCGAGCATCGCGATGCCTGCTATGAACTGGCAGAGCGCGAGAGACTTCACCGCTCCGAGCCATTTGTCGGCCACTATTCCCATAAGCGCCGGCATAAATATGGAGACGATTCCCTGCATCGCGTAGAACAGCCCGATTCTGCCTCCCAGCCCGACCTGCACGAGGTAGTTGCCCATCGAAGTCAGATATGCCCCCCAGATTGCCCATTGCAGGATGTTCATCACAATGAGTCTGATTTTTATGTTCTTGCCCATTTCGTTATGTGTTAATTATGTAATTTAAAATCGTTTACAGCGGTGCGCATGCTTCTTTGAGAGCCGTCGGGAAAGTCAATGATGACAATCCCGTGCGACGCACGCAACGGACAAAGGTACGAAGTTGTTTTCAATTCTTGCCAAGATTTTGCTAACTTTGGCGGCGTTTTGTCCG
>CAVDEO010000251.1:0-2160 GCA_963607915.1 bacterium | reverse complement strand
CGGTCTCCGGCAAAAACTGCCGATGAAAAGAATATGCAGACGGCCGCAAGAACCGTCGCAACGAAGTTGTGTTTCATAACAAGTGGTTTTTAAGGATTACTATATATGTCACCTACAGCAGAAAATCTCCGATGTTTTCGGGAGTGATGACTTTGAAAACAGCATCGGGGTAGGCCCGCGTGAATGTCAGCGGCGCTTTCGCCTTCCTGTTCGGATTATATTTGAATTCGTAGGCGGAGAGTCTTCCGTCTTCTTCCTCGATGTAGTCGACTTCCTGCTGCTGGGCTGTCCTCCAGAACCAGCTGTTGCAGAATCTTCCGATACGGCTGTTGGCCTTGACCCGCTCCGAGATGATGAAATTTTCCCACAGCGCGCCCGTGTCGTTCCTTAAATCAACCGGATTGAAATTGGCGATTATGGCGTTGCGGATTCCGTTGTCGTAGAAATATATTTTGCGTGAAGCTTTCAGCTCGTTCCTGAGGTTCCGGCTGAAAGAGCCGAGCCTGAACACGATGTAGCATTTCTCCAGAATGTCGATGTAATTTTCCACCGTGCCGCCCGACATCCCGCAGATTTGCCCGGTTTCGTTGTAGGAAACTTGTGAGCCGACTTGAAAGGCCAGCGCCTGCAGCAGTCTCACGAGCTTGTCGGATTTCTGTATCTTGTCGAAAGAAAGTATGTCCTTGTAGAGGTAGTCTTCCGACAATTCCTTGAGAATCTTCTTTTCCTGCCCCTCATTCACGACCACATCCGGATATGTTCCATAAATCAGCCTGTGCTTCAGCATTCGCGACTCTTCGAGCAGACCGTTGTGCCCCGCCAGTTCGGCAAATGACAGCGGAAACATTCTGTGTTCCCGTTTCCTGCCCGTCAGCGGCTCGTTGATTCTGTTCGCCAGTTCGAAAGACGAACTGCCGGTCGCGATGACCTGGACATCCGGGATGTTGTCTATGATGAGTTTCAGTTTCAGCCCGATGTCCGTAATCCTTTGTGCCTCATCTATTATCACGGTTTCAGCATCACCTATGACAGCCTTGAGGGCAGTTGATGTCGGATTCTCGAACATTGAGCGGACATCCGCTTCGTCACCGTTCAAAAAGAGAACAGAGTCACGGCCTCCGAACATTTCTTTCAGCAGTGTGGTTTTCCCCACCTGACGCGCCCCCAGAATGATTATGGCTTTCCCTTTTCCAATGTCCTCCCGGATTTCCCGTTCAATGCTGCGTTTTATCATAATGCTTTTTCTTTGAAGGCAAAAATACGGATAATTCGATAAAATCGCAAAATATTATAATATTTTTCAAATCCATTTGCGAAATATTATAATATTCTTCAAATTCTGCATTCGCCGGCGCGAACTTTCCCCATATTGATTCCCGAAAGCGGGCGAACATATCGGACACAGAGAACAGCTGCGTTTACCAATCTTCCTCTTCCTTGGCGTTCTGTACGGCTGTGTTCAGTTCTTCAACGATGAGTACCATATATGCGACAAGGTTATTGAATGTTTCGTCTGCATATTTCTTTAAAATATTAAGTTTCCACGCATCATGTTTGGGATTGATGGGCGATGCTTCAACTGGGCTATAATGAACTTGGATTGAAAAGTCGGAATTCGTATTGAGTACATCCGAACAAGAAACGGACACTTTCATCCGATTCTCCTTGAATTTTACATCAATTGTAAGAAACCCCTGTGTGTACCAATTCCCCATGGAATGGCGTGTAAGTTTAGGAGTCGTTATTTTTGCAACATAATAATCATCGGATGAATTCTTCAGGGTGACATTCGAATCATTGAGAGTTGTCAAGAAATAGCTTTTCACGGCAGCGGAGGCCATATCCTTCGATACATCGAAAGGAATAACCTTTTCGACGACAACTGCGTCATTCTTAATGGAATACATCTCATCTGTCACTTGAGCTTCCACATTAAACACTGACGACATCAATGTCGCAATCAATAAACAAAATCTTTTAGGCATCATATCGTTTTGAATTTGTAGATATTCCTTCTTTTGAGACAGCATCAAAGGTAAAGATTAATTCTCTATTCGCAAAGCACTACAGGGTCGCCGAGTTAATCCTTCAGGCATCCGATGGGTACGACATATACTCCGTCCTTGCGGCGGTAGGCGAAGTCACCTGTACCCGTAAGCA
>CAVDEO010000250.1:0-2161 GCA_963607915.1 bacterium | reverse complement strand
TTGTGGGTGAGCATCTTGGAGACGGTGTAGATGTCCATTCCTCCGGCGATGAGCAGGGTGGCGTAGGTGTGGCGGAAGCAGTGGAAGGTGATGTATTTGGTGATTCCGGCTTTCCGGAGCCACGGCTTGAGGCGGGAGTTGACCATATTGCGGTCAAGTCCTTTGAATACGGGGCCGGTGCCTGGCGTGCCGCAGATGGCGAGGGCTTCACTGCTGATGGGGATTGTGGCTTCGGTGTCGGTCTTTTCGGTCTTGATGCGGACGCATTTGCCTCCACCCGGGTAGTCCCGGATGTCTTCCCAGCGGAGGGCGAGTATGTCGCTTATGCGCAGTCCGGTGAGGCAGGAGAATATGGATGCGCTGCGCAGGACAGGGTAGTCGCACGGGGTGTTGTAGAGCTTCTTCAATTCGTCGAGGGTAAGGTATTCCCTGCGAGTCTCTTTCGCTTCTATCTTGTCGAGGTTGTCATTGATGTTGTCGTTGAGGTAGCCGTCTTTGTAGGCGGCGGCGAGGAAGGCTCTGAATGTGCTCCAGTAGGTCGATGCGGAGTTCTGTGAAATCTTGAGCGTCTTGCTGTTCATCCTGTTGGCGGTGAGGAGGTAGTCTCTGAAGCCGTTGCAGAGTTCGACGTTGAGTTTATCGAACGTGCATTTGCCGTGGACGAACTTGAGGAAGTGTTCGTAGACTATCTGCCATTTCTTGTCTTTGCCGTCGAGCAGGGATTTGAAGTAGTCCAGAGCGTCAGCCCGGCTTTTGGTCTTGTCGAGGAAGCCGTATTGTTCGTTGATGAGGGAGAGTTCGCGCTGTGCGCGGATGGCTTCGGCCTGTTTGAGTTTGGCGGCGTTGATTTTTCGCTCCTGGGCGGTGCGGGGGCTTTTCATTATGTAGATGCCGAGGTATTCCCGGCGGCTTTCAATGCCTGTCCCGGGGTTCTTGATGCCGGGATAGAAGTCGAGGTAGAGCGAGACTTTGCCGCTCGGGTATTCGCGTCTGCGAAGTGTTACTTTTGTGCTTCCCATATCTTATTTCTCCTTTTGTTTTCTGCCTGCAAGGACTCTGTCCACCTCCTGGCGTGGGAAATATACGAAATTCCCGCGTTTTATACGGTTTATCTTCGCTTCTTTCAGCAGGGTGTAGAGGTGGTTCCGTGAGAGGCCGTAAGTCTGGCTTATCTGATGGATGGTGTAGTAGTCGGTGTTGTCGAAGTTGTTGCCACGGGCGTCGTCCCAGTGGATTTGGGAGACGTAGGTGATGCCGTTCTTCTTCATCTTGGGTATCTTGTGTTCTTTGATGAAGTCGCTGATGGATTCGGTGCGCATTCCGGTCTGCTGCCGGAGCTGGTCGAAGGTGTACCATTCCGTGATGTGGGTGTAGTCCTGATTGGCGAAGAGCCGGTGCATCGTGTCCCGGTCGTAGAAGCCGAGGGAGCCGATGAGCTTGGTCTTGACTCCGCGTTTTTTGAGCACGGAGTAGAACCAGCTGTATGTGACGTTGTACTTTTCCATCACCTGTTCTCTTGTCATCCAGCGTCCAAGATTGTCTTCTTGCTGCGGCGTGGCGGAGGCGATGCTCTCCTGTCTGCATTCGGCGGCAATCCGGTCGAGGTCTTCGCGTGCGATTCTTACGGTCCTTACGGTGAAGCGCTGCAATTTGATGCCGTGTTCCCTTACTATCCTGTAAAGGGTGTTTCTCGACATCTGGAGCATCCGTGCGGCATCGCTGAGGGTCAGGTAGTCTTTGTCGAGCAGGGCGAGCCTTTCCCGTTCTCTGACTTCAAGCGAGGTGCCTTTCAGTCTTTCGTCCCGGTTGCGGTGTCTTCTTGCGATGTTGGCGCATCGGGAGGAGCAGTAGTGAGTCGTTGATTTCTGCGAGGTGAATTCGCAGCCGCATTGCTCACAAGTTTTGCGGTAGGTGTTCTGCGAGTACATAAGCGTGCTACTTAAGCAGCATCACCGATTTTGGCCGTGTTTTGTTGTTCATCTTTGTTCAAGGTTGTTCAACGTTGTTCAGCCCGTTGAGTTCTTCGGCGGAGTGGTCGATAAGCAACAGATATTTGTACCGCACGCGGTACAAATGCGGTACAAATATAGACAAAAATCGGTTGAAATGCATCAAAATTTAACAATAAGTTTGAATGTCGTTAAAATTCAACTTACTGAAA
>CAVDEO010000249.1:0-2163 GCA_963607915.1 bacterium | reverse complement strand
GACATTGTTATCGCTTTTCCTACAAGACCTGTTCTATGCAATTTTGCTGATGACGGCAAAATTGCATAGAACATCGCCAGTTGCGTTTTGGTCGGATTCGCTCGCTACTGCGTAGCTCAGAGTGAAGGTACTTCCCCGGCAGATTAGTTGTTCCGCCAAAAGATTTGTCAAGTTTTTTGCGTAAATAACTTGACTTTTGTATCTTTGTGGCATCAGAATCAAACTATGGTAATAGGAGAACAGATAAAACAGAAAATCGCTTCTTTCCCGGATGGAGTCGTGTTTACTATCTCGGACTTCGGATTCGACCCGGGCAATGACTCGGCATTGGCAAAAGCATTGAGCAGGATGGCGGCCTCAGGGGAGCTGTGCAAAGTCTCAAAGGGGAAGTATTATAAGCCCAAAGAGACCTTGCTGGGGAAGATGAAACCGGCAGGTACTGAAATAGTGAAGGATTTTCTTGAGAAGGACGGGCAAATCATTGGATATATCACAGGATCGCAGGCTTTCGCGGAAATGGGATTGACATCCCAGATTTCATCCGCCATTATGATAGGCTCCGGCAAATATCGCAGACCCCTGCAGCGCGGAGAGTACAGAATAACATTTCTGAAACAGGACAACCCTATAACAAATGACAATATCGGACTTCTCCGGATTCTTGACGCCATCAAGCTGATACGCGAAATCCCGGCAGTATCCCCTGATGCGGCCTGCAAGGCCATCACATCTCTGATTCAGTCGCTTCCTCCGCAGAGCACCGTGGAACTGGAGAAGCTCTCACTCGCATATACCAGCTACGTCCGTGCACTGCTCGGAGCCATACTTGAATACATCGGCCGTCCGACAACAACAGTACGCAAATCTTTGAACGGCGTGACATCTTACAAGCTGCCCGTCTCGGAATCCGTATTGCCCAACAAATCAAACTGGAACATCAATGAACCTTCACGAAAATAAGGACGCTTTCGCTGCCGCCATACAATTGGCTTCTGCATCAAAAGAAGAAGGAGGACTCGGGATAAAACAGATCTATCTGGAGAAGGACTACTGGATATGCCGGTCACTGAAGCTGCTTTCGGAATGCCCGGAGTCCGAAGTCGCGGTATTCAAAGGCGGCACATCATTGTCAAAGGCATATCATCTCGGCAACCGATTCTCGGAGGACATAGACATTGCCATAACGAGCGACTCCCAAAGGACCGAAAATCAGACCAAGAACATCATATCACGGATATCAAAAGCGATGTCTGCCGGATTGGAAGAAATTCAGAATCCGGCGGCCAGAAAATATTCCAAATACAGGAGGACATTCTACAGATATCCCGTCACGATAGATAGCGGGGTTGCCGGAGCCATCAATGCTGGTCAGATTCTTCTTGAAATCGTGTCCTTCGCAAATCCGTACCCATATCAGAATGCATTCATCAAAAGTTTTCTCGCCGAGTATCTGGAGAAAGCCGGCAGGAACGACATAATCGAGCAATTCGGAATGCAGGGATTTGAAATCCAGGTACTCGCCAAGAGCAGAACGGCCGCAGAGAAACTCGTCTCACTCATCCGCCATTCATTGGCAATCGATTACATATCCGAGTTGAGAGCCAAGATCCGACACTTCTACGACCTTCATTATCTTTGGAACGACCCGGAGAGCAGGGCATATCTGCAGAGTGACGAGTTCAAGAAAGATTTCCAGGCATTGCTCTCAAGCGACCAGGCAAGATTCAAGGAGCCCGAGGGATGGCGCGACAAGACAACCGCCGACTCCCCTCTCATCAATTCATTCGACAGAATCTGGAGAGAACTGCAAGAGACCTATTCAAAGGAATTGCCCGAACTCGCATACCAATCCATCCCATCAGCTGAATGCGTGGCTGAAAGTTTCAAAGAGCTGTCGGCGCTTCTGAAATAACCCGGAAAAACTTTAGCAAATTCTGCCAAGAATTTGTCCTCTGCGAAATTACGGGGACAGACGTGATAGCAGCGGAATGAATGTACCACCCGTACATTTATTCCGCTATTGGCACAGACGGGGGACAATCGTGAAATGCCAAGGTTTACAAAGTGTTTGATTATAAGCGATTATCCGATTTAGCCGTACCAGAGCAATTTTACCGACAACGGTTTCTGGAACAAGTTAAAGAGGGTCGCCCTCAAGGCCGG
>CAVDEO010000248.1:0-2166 GCA_963607915.1 bacterium | reverse complement strand
AACCCAAGTTTGACCCCATCTCATAAAAATCAAGTTTTTTTCGGAGACTTTATCACCGCAAATGACTGATATTCAATATTGACATCTTCACAAACGCATTTGTAGTACACAGGAAACTCGGAAGTTTGTTGTACCTTTGCACCTACGATGCACTTCATGCCCCAACCCCGATACAATCCGAAGACCCGAAAAGATGAGTTCTATTACCGCATCAAGGAGTCATTCCGTGACCTAACCGGCCGCGTGAGAAGCCGTGTCATGCTGAATGTGGGGTTCATCGAAGAAGAGCACAGGGCGGAGGACATACGTGACATCGGCAAATGCCTCACCTGGCTAAGCAGCCACAAGGGGAACATCACAACCGACCTCTTTGGCAACCCTTTGGGCGAATACAACGAGTTCGTCCGGCGCAAGACAATGGAGTTCTGGGAGCTGATGCTTGCCAACGGTAGCATCGACGCTGTCAAGGAAACCATAGAACAGTCTCGCGAAAAAGCCGGTCGACTCGTTGACGTCAACACGGTGAAGCACACCGATGCACGCGAAGTAGGCGCAGAGTGGATTTGCCTTCAGGCACTCCGTGAACTGAAGATTGACCGGTTCCTCCAGCGCGAAGGCTGGAGCGAAGTGCGGATAAACACTGCTCTGGCACACCTTATCACACGCACTATCTATACTCCGTCCGAACTGAAGTCCATGCGCATCATGAACGAGAATTCTGCCGTTTGCGAGCTTGTAAGCGGCAGTCAGGACTGGCGGCCGGGATTCCATGCCGTATATGACGTAGCACCGGAACTGTACGAGCTGAAGGACAAGCTGGAAGACCACCTCCGCCGTACGACCGATGACCTTTTCAACCTGACAAACCGAATCGCTATCTTCGACCTCACCAATTTCTACTTTGAGGGAAGGAAAGAAGGGAGCAGCAAAGCCCAATACGGACGCTCGAAAGAGAAACGCACGGACTGCAAGCTGCTTGTCCTCGCACTGTGCATTAACCAGGAAGGCTTCATCCGCTACTCCTCCGTCCTCGCCGGCAACACGGCAGACCCGAATTCACTGCCCGACATGGTGGATACGCTCTACGACAAGACACGTGTCCCGGCCAGCAAGAAGGAGAAGGTGCTTGTATGCTTCGATGCTGGCGTGGCAACCGAGCAGAACCTCCTCAAAGTCCAGGAAAAAGGATACAACTATCTCTGCGTGAGCCGAAGACGGCTGACAGATTATGAGCTCTCGCCAGAAGCCAAGACCGTTACGGTGCACGACTCCAAACAGCAGCCCATCCGCCTCAAGCAGGTAAAGCATGAGGAGGGAGGCGACTACTACCTCGAAATCCATTCTCCTGCCAAGGAACTCAAGGAAACGTCAATGAACCGCCAGTTCAAGGAACGCTTTGAGGAAGGAATGCAGACAATCAAGGAGTCCCTCAGTAAAAAGAACGGAACAAAGAAATACGAACGCGTGATAGAGCGCGTGGGCCGACTTCTTCAGAAATACCCGTCCATAGCAAAATATTACGTCGTGGACTACACCATGGACGAAAAGACCGGGAATGCGACAGACATCAAATGGAGCATTGCTGTTCCAGAGAATGTCGACAAGGACAGCGGCATCTATTTCCTGAGGACCAACGTGGCAACGCTTGACGAGAAAACCACGTGGGACTACTACAATCTCACACGTGAAATAGAGTGCACGAACCGTCAATTGAAGACCGACCTCAACCTGCGTCCCATCTACCATCAAAAGGACGACAGCTCCGATGCACATCTGTTCCTCGGACTTTTGTCCTACTGGATTGTCAACACGATTCGGTATAAGCTGAAGCTGACAGGCTACACCAGCTATTGGACAGAGATTGTAAGAGTCATGTCCACGCAGAAGGCCATAACGACAGAAGCTACCAACGCCCTAGGTGAGAAGGTATACTTGCGACAGTGCAGCGAACCAACAAAATCTGCCGATGACATCTACACACGATTGCAATACAAGAAAATGCCATTCAGAAAAATCAAGATAGACAAAGTTTGTAGTACACAGTAATGCAGTGCAGAATTGCTAACTCACAGAACAGCAAAAAGAACTGCTAATACTGAGGCAAACTTGGCTTAACCCAACTTTAACACAGTACAGAGCATTTTGATTGCTAATCAGCACATTGTG
>CAVDEO010000247.1:0-2217 GCA_963607915.1 bacterium | reverse complement strand
ACAACACGACCAAAGTCACCAACGGGCACAGCATCGCCCGCCACATTGCCGCCGACCACTATTTCTACGATCCGGACAACCTCACCGACAGCCGGACCAACATCAACGGCAAGAACCCTCGTCTCACTCTCAACGACGATTTCAGCAACGCGCTGACGAGTGATTTCCGCGAGTACCGCGGCGACTATGTGAAGCTCAAGAACCTCCAGATAGGCTACACCCTTCCGCAGAACATCAGCCGCAGAATCGCCATGCAGAAGTTCCGTGTGTTCGTCTCTGCGGAGAATCTCTTCACGATAACGAAATATCCTGGTCTCGACCCTGAGATTGGAACGACGATAGGCTATCCTCTCATGAGGAGCGTGAGCCTCGGTGCGCAGATTTCGTTCTAATTGTCTGATGTATAAAGAAATATAAATATGAAAAAGATAAGCATATCAATTCTTGTTCTCGCGTCCCTTGCCGCGGCTTCATGCTCCGGATTCCTCGACACCGTCAGGACGGACGCCGTTTCCACGGGAAACATGTGGACGGACGAAGCGAAAGCCGACGCTGGGATGGCGGGAATATATTACCCTCTCTACAAGACGAATCTCACGAGAACGCAGATCCGTATGGAGGATTATGACGGTCTGAACAGGACCGGAATGGAAGGAAACGGCTTCACTTCGGACGAATATTCCACGAACTATCCGCTCCAGTACCTCTACCGTTCGACGAAGCAGGCGATGGACTTTCAGGGCAGGCTCGAATGGCAGATTATCTTTCGTCTCGTGCACGACTGCAACGACGCTGTGGCGAATCTCGGCAGGGCGGGGCTTCCGGAGGAGAAGTACAACCGCTACCTCTGCGAGGCAAGGCTTCTCAGGGCATGGGCATATTCCCGTCTGAACATGATTTACGGCGGAGTGCCGCTCTATCTCGAACCGGTCACCAACGAGGAATGTAACCGTGTCCAGTCCTCTTTCGTGCAGGTCTGGCAGGCCGTCATCAACGACTGCACGTTCGCTATCGACAATGAATATTGTCCGAATAACACGCTCACTTCAAACTACGGCCGTCCGTCAAAGGGACTTGCATACTCCCTCAGGGGAATGGCGTATATGTGGATGGCGGCGATAGTCCCGGACGGCGTGAGCCACCCTTTCAAGTCCGGCATCATCACCGACCCTTCTGATGTAAAACTGTCCGAAACCGAGTACTACACGCTTGCCGAGGCCGACTTCGCGAAGGTCGAGGAATGCGGCTACGGACTCTGGCAGGGCAAGTGGGGCGACTTCTTCACGGAAAAGAACGAGAAG
Organism: bacterium; assembly: GCA_963607915.1. GTDB lineage: Bacteria > Bacteroidota > Bacteroidia > Bacteroidales > UBA932 > Cryptobacteroides. Next base: position 916 of record CAVDEO010000247.1, on the reverse strand, counting down.
TCCAGAGAGATGATACTCCCGCTCCAGTTCACCTCCGAACCGGGCTTCTGCCACAACTGGCAGCAGGTCATCGGCTGCACGGACCAGTACATCGGATGGCAGCAGCTCAAGCCTTCGGCGGATTTCGTCAACACGTTCCAGAATGCGGACGGAACTCCTTTCAAGTGGTCGGAGGTTCCGGGACTTGAGGACTGGGATGCCATGGACGTTGCCTCCCGCGAGGTGTTCTTCATCCGTGACGGTATGAACGACGTGAAGGATAAGGTCAAGGAATATGAAAAACTTATAGAGAACGCCACGGACGAGGAGGAGATTGCGAAGCTGAACAAGGAGAAGCTTGTCTATACGGAACTCCGTACCCGCAAGGAAGAGTGCATCAAGCGCATCGGACAGGACAACTGGGACAGGTACTATCTCAACACGGGGAATGAGGCCCGCATCCGCAAGGCCTACGACAACCGCGACCCTCGTCTGGAGCAGGCCGTCATCACTCCTTATCAGCGGCTTGATTCCTACACGCCTTACAGCGAGCCTCAGAAAGTTCTGAAGAAAGTGCTCCGCTGGCCCGTTTCAGTGCAGGACAACACAAAGGACGAGACCGACCTCTTTGTCTGCTACAGAAACACGCTGTTCTATGTGTGGAAGAAATACAATGTCCTCGACGACTCTCTTCCGGGAGGCACGCAGGGTCGTCAGCGCTGCGGCTACGACTGGCCGCTCGTGCGCTTCACGCAGATTCTTCTCCAGAGGGCGGAGGCGCTTGCCCACCTCGGACGCGAGGGCGAGGCGAAGGCTCTCATCGACCAGGTCCGCTTGCGTGCCGGGATGCCCGGCGTGACGGCTTCCGGAAAGGAGGCTCTGCTTGAGGCAATCCGCTACGAGACCCGCATCGAGCTGTGCGAGGAGGGCGTGAACT
>CAVDEO010000246.1:0-2228 GCA_963607915.1 bacterium | reverse complement strand
ATTTCGAGAAAGGCTTCATCCGCGCGGAGGTCATCAAATACGAAGATTTCATCTCACTCAAGTCAGAAGCGGCCTGCCGTGCCGCCGGCAAACTCGGGGTCGAGGGCAAGGACTATGTCGTGCAAGACGGCGACATCATGCACTTCCTTTTCAATGTGTAAGTAAGCCTTAAAAAATAACTTGATAATCTTTGTTTGTCTTTTTGGTCTATATTCGATTTCATCGATTTTTTTCTACGTTTGGCATAGTTCAAGTTCTATTTGACTTTATCCGATAAATCCATAACTTTACAGGGTAATTTACAGGGTAAAATTTATGAGAATAGAGAACAATGTTTTGATTGCCGAATGTACGGCATACGATTTCAAGGGAGAACTTGAGAGGAAGAAAATACGCGATTGGCTCAAGAGCGTCAGCGCATTCGCCAATTCCTATGGCGGCAGTCTTTTCTACGGCGTTGACAAAAAAGGGGAAATTGTTGGAATCTCAGACCCGCAGAGTGTCATAGAATTCATCAGCGAGAAAATCCACGCCCACCTTGATCCTGTCCCACGATTCAAACTTATCCCACATGAGTTGGATGACGGGAAAAATATTGTCGAATTGGTCGTTGAGGCCGGAGACCTCACGCCTTACTATCTCTTTCTCGACGGGAGCAGGATGGCATATGTCCGGATGGGAGATGAGAGTGTGCCGGCTGATGCCCACCAACTCACTGAACTGGTCTTGCGCGGCACAAACAAATCGTGGGATGCGCTTGTCTCAAATGTAAAACGAAGCGAAAAGACATTTCTGCTTTTGGCCGAAACCTTTCAGAAACAGGAGGAACAGCCATTCGAGGAAAATCTTCTAGCCTCCTTCGGTTTGGTTAGTCCCGACGGCCTGCTCACCAACGCAGGGCTTCTGTTCGCCGACGAGTGTCCTGTTTATCAGTCCCGCGTCGTATGTACCAGGTGGAACGGCCTTCATAAGGATGATGCAGTCAACGATGCCGAGTTTCAGGGCAATCTCCTTCGTCTGCTCAGGAATAGCCAGGACTTCATAAAGGCGAACACCGCAAAACGCTGGTTCAAGTTGCCGTCTTACCGCCTTAATTTCCCTGAATATTCAGAACGTGCTATCACTGAGATACTTATAAACCACCTTATCCACCGTCAATACACAGTTGTCGGCGGAGAGTTGCACATCGACATCTATGATGACAGGATTGAGTTCGTCTCGCCCGGAGGAATGGTTGACGGTACGCTTATCCAGAACCTTGACCTTGATGATGTCTCATCCCTCCGGCGCAACCCCATTCTGGCGGACGTGTTCACGCAGATGGATTTCATGGAGAAGCGGGGAACCGGGCTGCGGAAGGTGGTGACGCTGACATCCAAACTGCCCACGTACACCGATTACAAAAAGCCATCCTTCCGCTCCAATCAATCGTTGTTCTACACCACGATACCGAATGTCAATTACGGCGTGACCGAAGAGCAATTTGGCAGCATCATCGAGCAAAGAAGCGTCAGGGACGGGGAAAATTACCCTGTAAATTACCTTGTAAATTACCCTGCAAATCCTCGGTCTTTGAATAAGACAGCCCAGAAAATTATCGACGCGCTGATTGATGACCCTACCATGACACGCACAGCCTTGGCGGAGAGAGTCGGAGTCGGGTTGGAGGCGGTCAAAAAACAACTTTCAAATCTTCGCAAACAGAACATTCTCACTCGTGAAGGCTCTGACAAGAACGGATATTGGGTGGTCTTAATCAGAAAATAGCCGCAGTGTAGTTCCGTAAACCCTTTAGATGCAACCGTTTGCCTGTCAACTCTGAAACAGTTCCGGCAGATTCATGGTGTTAGGCGGTTTTGAAATCCAGCAGACAAGTGTCATTTCTGCGTTTGCAAGCATAACACTACACAATGAAAAAGAATATCTCCAATGACGAAGTGGAGAGTCTCTCTGTAAACTTCCCCGACAGGTCGGTCAAACTGGGGTATATAGAATCTATATCTCATACACAGGTCGGCCGCATTCTAAAAAAAACGAGTATAAGCCTCATCTGAAGAAGTGCTGGTGCATACCAGCCAGCCATAACGCGGCTTTCGTCGCTGCGATGGAGGACGTCTTTTAAGTGTTACAAAGTACTAGGATTATTAAGCCTGTGAAGTTCTGACACCTCTAACCTATCTTCCAGCCGTCCACGCAGCGGGTCTTCGAGGAGAAGTTGATGCCGAGTT
>CAVDEO010000245.1:0-2233 GCA_963607915.1 bacterium | reverse complement strand
CAGCATAAAAAAGATTATATTATGGCAGCACCGCTCCCGGAAAGAATGCGTCCCCACAGCCTTGACGGCTATGTGGGTCAGAAGCATCTTGTCGGGAAGGGATGCGTGCTGCGGAACATGATAGAGAGCGGGAATCTCAGCTCGTTTATTCTCTGGGGGCCTCCGGGAGTCGGAAAGACGACACTCGCCAACATCGTGGCCAAGTCGGCCGGACGGGAATTCTTCACCCTGTCCGCAGTGAGCGCCGGAGTGAAGGAGGTGCGTGAGGTCATCGAAAAGGCAAAATCGCAGGGGCTTTTCAGCAGGGGCGTTGCGCCGGTGCTGTTCATCGACGAGATTCACCGCTTCAGCAAATCCCAGCAGGACGCGCTTCTGGGTGCGGTGGAGGACGGAACCGTGGTTCTCATCGGCGCGACGACCGAGAACCCCTCTTTCGAGGTCATCACTCCCCTTCTCTCCCGCTGTCAGGTCTTCGTGCTCAAGTCGCTCGAAAAGGCGGATTTGGACGAGCTGCTGCGCCGCGCCCTCGCGGAGGACAGCATACTGAAATCGATGAAAATCAGTGTGTCGGAAACCGAGGCCCTGTTCCGCTATTCTTCCGGAGACGCACGCAAGCTGCTCAATATCATAGACATAATTGTCTCGGCGCACTCTTCGGGAGATGAAATCGTGATTGACAACGCCCTTGTCACAGCCAGCCTTCAGGAGAATATGGCCGTTTATGACAAGAGCGGAGAGATGCACTATGACATAATCTCGGCGTTCATCAAGTCAGTGCGCGGCTCCGACCCCAACGCGGCGGTCTATTACCTCGCCCGTATGCTCAAGGGTGGCGAAGATCCGCTTTTCATAGCGCGACGGCTCTGCATCCTCGCCGCCGAGGACATAGGTCTCGCCAACCCCAACGCCCTGCTGCTCGCCAACGCCTGCTTCCAGACCGTGCACAGCATAGGAATGCCGGAAGCCCGCATCCCGCTCTCGGAAACGACAATCTACCTTGCCTCCTCTCCGAAGAGCAACTCCGCCTATCTCGCCATCGACAAGGCTCTCGAACTCGCAGGCAGGACCCAGACCGCCTCCGTGCCGCTGTACCTGAGGAACGCCCCGACCAAACTTATGGAGGAACTCGGCTATGCCGACGGCTACAGATACGCCCACGACTATCCCGGTCACTTCACCGACCTTGAATTCATGCCGGAAGGCCTATCCGGGACCCGTATCTATGAACCCTGCGATAACAGGAAGGAAGCGGAGCTCTCCGCCCGCCTCTCCGCGCTCTGGCCGAAATACTACGGGAAACAGCTGCCGAGTGGTGGGGATGAAGATGTGTAAAACTCTGAAAACCGATATAGCAATGCTTGGAAACTGCATCTATAGGACGCTGATTGCGTTGAGCGCCGCTTTGGCCGTCTTCGGATGTTCGCCTGCGGCGGAAGAACTGAAAGTCGTGTCGTTCAACATCCGGATGGGTGTCGCCGATGACGGTGAAAACTCGTGGAAATACCGCAAGGAGGCCACCGCCGGGATGATCCGCGACATAAAACCCGACATAATGGGCTTGCAGGAGGCGTTTTCCTTCCAGGCTGACTACATCAGGGAGGAATGTCCGGAATATGAGGGTGTCGGAGTGGGACGCGATGACGGAAAAGAGGAAGGAGAAATGATGATGATTTTCTACCGCACCACAACGGTTGAACTGCTGGACTGGGGGACATTCTGGCTCTCGGAAACTCCGGATGTCCCGTCTTTCGGCTGGGATGCAGCCTGCCGTAGGACGGCGACCTGGGCGAAGCTCAAGATGAGGGGAAACGGACAGGCTTTCTACTATGTGAACACCCATCTTGACCACAGGGGACGGCTTGCGGAGAAGAACGGGCTGAAACTCATCGTCGACAGAATCGACAGCATCAACCCGGAAGGCCTCCCGATGGTTCTCACCGGAGATTTCAATGTCCTTCCGGAGGATTCTGTGCTTGACGAACTTGACACCATTATGTCCAGCGCCAGGGTCACGGCCGAAGTCACCGACTCCAAGTCCTCGTACAACGCCTTCGGAAAACCGATGAAAAATGCCGCGGTAGGAGACCAGTTCATAGACCTCGCCACCGCCGACGGACTCACCATCGATTACATCTACTACAGCGGCTTCTCGAAGTGCCGCAGTTTCCGCACTGTCACCGAAAGCTACGCCGACGTACCCTACATCTCCGACCACTACCCCGTCACCGCCACC
>CAVDEO010000244.1:0-2237 GCA_963607915.1 bacterium | reverse complement strand
ACTACGCCACCGTCGCCTCCGTCATACAGACGGCGGTCAAGAACGGGCAGAACCCCTTCGAGGTCCTTCGGGTCATTGCGACCCTTGCCGGAGCGTAGTATCATCATTCGAGACATCTTTATACTGAGGTTATAGTCGGTTGGCTATGGCTGGGGCACCTGCGTAGTTACCTGGGACATTGCAGTGGAAACAACCGGAAGAAACGCTGCCCGGCCTGCGGACATATGACCTTTGTCAGATATATCGACACCGAGACCGGAGAGCCGCTCGCTGATCACATCGGACGCTGCGACCGCGAATGCAACTGCGGCTACCACAAGAAGCCAAAGGACTTCTTCGCTGAAGGCGGAGCCCGGCCCGAAAAAGCCTACTGGTTCCCGAAACAAAGCCTCAACCATTCCGCTCGTCCGTCCGGCTACTCAACTATCAGCCACGCTCTCGTTGAGGAATCAATGGGCCGGATGACATTCAATAACTTCAACATCTGGCTGCGCGAACACTTCAACGGAAAAGACGCCATGGATGCCACAGAGTCAAGAGCCCCGATGCAAGAGTCTGCTGGGTCCACTCTCTAACAGGCTTCAAAGACTTCAATCTGCGTCAATGCCTCTTCGGCCTTCACTTGCTCCGTCCGGAAACCGAAACCGTCGGTCACGACGAAAGCCTCATCAACCCCGAAGACGGCCTGCCCCACTTCATCCGTCACTGCGACATCGCCGTTGACAACGACCCGGACACCCACACCTACTATGTCACCATTGACGGCCACTGCGTCCCGGACTTCTTCGCCGGCGTAATCTCCGGAGAACTCGCCCTGATGGAACCCGACAAACTCCTCGCCGAGAACCAGTACCTTCGTAGCCTCAACGCCGACGCCCAGGAAGACATCAAGCGCCTGCGCAAAAAAAATCGAATACCTCAACGGCTTCATCGAGAGAGTAAACTGCCCCTGCGCCACCACGCTGACTGACCGCCGGGCCAACGACATTGAACTGATTATCGCCCCCTTGGTCCACACCGAGAGGGCGGTTTTGTTTTGAGAGCTGAGGCGCGGAATTCCAGAGAGGAGTGATGATTCTCTGCGATGTCCGGGGTCCCCCGAGGGTGATTCCCACAACTCAATTGCCGATAGGAAGGTATGATATACCATATCTTCCCACTGTCAAAACCGGATTATATGGGAATTTATCATTTTTTGTCAATTATGTGATGCAAACTTGGCGTATATTGATTATATTTGTCAAATAGCAAAAACACAACTCATATTTAATATCAGCTAATAACTCGCAGATATGCTTAAGAATAATAAGTATGAATTGGAGTATTGTACCTTAGATTGTGATGTGGATAACACGTTTTTCATCCCATCTTATAAGGAAAGTACGCTTCTTAATAGGGGGGCTGGCTATTTTACGCTGAAATCCCTAATTATGGATATAGATGGTATTATTCCATTTGTTGAAAATGATGGCCATATTCATCTTATATGCAACCCGGAGTTGTCGCCAGAAGATATCAGTTTAATTGATATGGGAACATCTCTTGCGCCAGAACAGATTACAAGGCGTTTACTTGAGGAAGTTGCCAATCAATACAATTTCTCTTCCAAAGAACTTGATGCTTTAGATGTAATCTGCAATATGATTGCAGAAAAACGTCTTGAGATAAAGATTGCCTATATGCCATTAGGTATATATCACGAAAAGAATGGAATCTTTGTCGATTCTGATGGTAATAAAGTTTGTTATTCTGGCTCACTGAACGAAACTGTTTGCGCTAAGAAATACAATTATGAGCAGATTGATGTTTATACATCGTGGACTGGAGATGAAGGTCGCATAACTGCAAGAGAATTGAAATTTCAAAAGCTTTGGGATAATCAGGCAGGAGAAAGAATTAACGTTATTTCATTCCCAGAAGCAGTGCAGACCAAGTTATTCGATGAATATCGAAAGAGTCCTAAACTAGAACAAGCCATACAATCGTTCAAAAATAATGGAAAAAAGGGCCATTCCAGCGAAAAAAATCTCTATCCCTATCAAGAACAAGCCATTGATGAGTTCGTCAAAAACGGGTATAGGCATTTCTATGAGATGGCTACAGGGACTGGCAAAACTTTTACATCGGTTCGAACGATCGAAAAAGTTATAGAAGATAAAAAGAAGGCATTTGTCATTGTGATCGTATTTCAAACAGATCTTCAGGTGCAATGGGAAGAAGCCTTGATGGAAGATGGT
>CAVDEO010000243.1:0-2247 GCA_963607915.1 bacterium | reverse complement strand
GCATCATCAAGGCGATGAAGGAGCTTGTGTGCGAAAGTCAGGCGCAGAACCTCGGCGTGTACCTCATAGACGAGAACGGCGCGGTCGGCGCGGTGGCGGGCGACGCGGAGGGTGACTATTCCCCTATTCCGGTGTATTCGCTTTTCATCGGTGACAAGACCCTCGGCGGGTTCGAGGCTCCGGACAGCAATGCTATAAGCTTCAGCTTCCTTCCGAACTGGTCAGACTCCGTGGAGGTGATTGCCTGTGAGTTTGACGCACGCGACCTTTAACGGCTGACGCTATGGCCGCGAGGGTGACGAAGGTGTGGCTTTCTGCCCCGTCCGAGGGCTGGCGGGCGCAGTTCCCGCTGGCGCAGGCGGAGCGGATGCTTGCGCTGCGGCGCGCATCGTGGGTGCTTGATGATGACAAATTCGTTTACGAGAATGGTAAGATTCGACGCAATACAAGCAAGTGAAGCGGCGCGCAAGACGCGGAGCACGGAGTTGGCGGAGATGATTCGGCAGCAGGCGCGTCTCCGTTTCCACGTGCAGACGGAGGTCACGGACGATGTGAGTTCCATTGCCCGGCGTGACTTCCTTGCTTTCGTGAAGAATCTGATTCCGGAGGACAAGTATCGTCTTTTTGTGTCGCTTTTCCGTTACCCGGTGGCGACTAACGAGATTTGCGGTGTCATCTTCGACCGCCTTTCGCGCATCTTTGACGGCAAGAATGCGGCGTTCAACTACGAGTTCCGTGACGGCAACGATGCAACGGACTGGGAGACGTACAGGCGTGACGTGCTGCGTGAGCCGTCCGTGTGGGCGGATGACGCGTGGGAGCGGTTCAAGACGGACATAGACTGCCTTGTGGTGGTGGATATGCCGGACGAGGACGTTACGGGCAGGCCTGCACCGTACTTCTATTTCGTTTCGCCGGAGAGCCTGCTTTCGTGGGGCGATGACGGCCGGGGCACGGTGCTCTGGGCGGCGTTTCGGACGAGCGGCGACCGTAACGTGGTTATAGACGGGGGCGCGTACCGCGTCTATAACAATGACTGGAAGCTGGTGTCGGAACGGGAGCACCCGCTGGGCTACTGCCCTTGCGCGTGGTTTTGGAACGTCCCGCTTTCGCTCGCGAAACCGCACTTGAAGTGGAGTCCGGTGAGCCGTCAGCTGTCGGCCTTGGATTGGTGGCTTTTCTTTCACCTGTCGAAGCAGCAGTTAGACCTTTTCGGGGCTTATCCGATATATTCGGGCTACGAGCCGGAGTGCGACTATGAAGACAGTGAGGGGCGGCATTGTTCGCACGGTTACCTCGTGGATATGTCCGACCACTATGTCTATGACGCGAACGGTCTTGTGCGCTGTCCCGCCTGTGCGGCGAAGCGCATCACGGGGGCGGGTTCGTTCATAGAGGTGCCCGTCCCGTCCGAGGGTCAGCCAGACCTGCGGAATCCCGTCCAGAAGCTGGACGCGGACGTGAATGCTTTGAACTTCAACGTGAGCGAGGAGGACAGGCTGCGGCGGCATATCATAGACGCGTCCGTGGGTTCGGACGAGAGCATCCTTTCGGTGAGCGCGGTGAACGACAAGCAGATAGATGCGGAGTTCGAGAGCAAGTCAGTCATCCTGCGGCGTGTGAAGGTGGGCTTTGAGCGGCTTCAGACATTCGTCGATGCGACAATATGCCGTCTCCGTTACGGCGCATCATTCGTGGGTGCTTCAATCAACTACGGGACGGACTTTTTCACCCTTTCGGGGACGGAGCTGCGGGAGCGGTACAAGAGCGCGAAGGAATCCGGGGCGAGCGAGAGCGAGCTTGATGCGATACAATCACAGATAGTGGAGAGCGACTATCGGAGCGACCCGCGTATGCGTGCGCGGATGCGGGTGCTGGCGGAGCTTGAGCCGTACAGGCATCTGACGATTGCGGAGGCGCAGGGGCTTTATAAGGAAGGTCTGATAGACGAGCGGGAGCTGCGGCTGAAGGTGGACTTCACTAACTATGTCGCGCAGTTCGAGCGGGAGAATACCGATGTGGTTTCCTTCGGTTCGCAGTCGGACTATCGGACGAAGATTGAGACGATTCGTAAAACATTATTGAATTATGCTGACAAAAGACGGAAAGAATTTGCCGCTGATTGAGGTCACGGCTGAAAATTACCTCGTGGAAGACCGCGAGAAGGGATTTTATCACTGCAAACTGGAGCGTGTGCTTTTCAGCTCCACTGACGGCTCGCGGCTGAGCCGTCCGTTCATCCAGAAG
>CAVDEO010000242.1:0-2248 GCA_963607915.1 bacterium | reverse complement strand
TGACTGTCAGCTCGGGGATGATGCTGAATTACGGAAAAAGTCTTATATTTGCGCGCCGTTTTTCTTTGGCGCCGCATAGCGGCTTGCTTCAGGTCGCAAAGCGGCTTATTCCGGAAGTGAAACCCATCCGACAGTTTGCCGGAACAAAACAAGGCAGGACATGGTAGAAATCTTCTACAGGGTGAACGGACAGATGCAGGTCTCCCAGACAGAGACCGATTTCTCTTCGATAAATATCGCGGATGTAGTGTGGATAGACCTGCTCACGCCGACCGGCGAGGAGAAGCGGTCTGTGGAGGCATTTCTCGGAACAACCATTCAGAGCCGCGCCACCGCCGAGGAGATTGAGTCTTCATCACGGTTTTCTGAAACTGAGGACGCAATCTTCGCGAACACGAACTTCGTCATCCCCGGACCGGAGGAATATTCGATGGAAACGGTCTCTTTCATATTGAAAGGCAATATATTGACGACACTCCGCGAGGTTCAGCTCCGCAGTTTCACGGAACTCCAGCGCCGCCTCAACGTTTTCCCGAAAATGTATCCTAACGGATTCACGGTGTTCAACAGCATTCTGGAGCAGCGCATCGACTCGGACGCGGACATGATAGAAATTCTCTCCAAGGAGATTTCCCAGTACAACAAGAAGGTCAGCCTCGGCGAGGACATCAACGAGGAATTCCTCCTTGACATCAACCGCCTGCAGGAAAACACGATACTCCTCCGCGAGAACATCGTGGACAAGCAGAGGGTCATTTCCAGCATACTGAAGTCGCAGAAGTGCCCCAAGGGGATACAGAACAAGATGAACGTAATGCTCAAGGACACCTCGTCACTTGTGAACCACACCAATTTCAGTTTCGACCGTCTCGAATACCTTCAGAACACGGTCATAGGTCTCATCAACCTCGACCAGAACAAGATAATGAAGGTCTTCACGCTCGTGTCGCTCCTGCTTATGCCGCCGACGCTAATCGCTTCTTTCTACGGGATGAATGTCGCGCTGCCGATGATTCCGGGAGATTCGCCGTGGAACTGGGTCATCATCATCGCGCTGATGGTGCTGTCGCTCGTAGCGGTGTTCCTCGTCTTCAAAAAGCGCAGGATGCTGTGAGCGGGCGCGGAATCTCCGACTGTCTGCGGAACTGACTGAAATAAAATTCATTTGAAAGTATATGATTTCGAACGAACAGATACATGAACTTCGGGAAAGGGTCGAAGTTTTGGGAAAATGCGTGAATGTCGGACAGAAGCGCGGAATGGTGACGGAGCGTCAGGAAAAGGCGGCGGCGCCGGATTTCTGGAACGACCCGAAGGCGGCGGAGGCGTTTCTGAAAGAAACCGCCGGACTGAAGTTCTGGGTGGACGGCTATGACAGGGCATCATCTGCGGTTGACGACCTCGATGTGCTGTATGAATTCGCAAAAGAGGCCGCCGGGATGAAATCGTCCGATGAGGATGCCGCGGAGACCGAAGAGGAGAAGGAACTGGCTCAGGCATATTCCGATACGGTCAAAATGGTCGAAGAACTTGAACTGAGGAATATGCTCGGAGAAGAGGGTGACTCGCTCGGAGCAGTGCTGACGATAAATTCCGGAGCGGGCGGAACCGAGGCGAACGACTGGAGCGCGATGCTGATGAGGATGTATCTCCGATGGGCGGAACGCAACGGCTACAAGACGACAGTCACCGACCTGCTTGAAGGTGAGGACGCTGGCATCAAGTCTGCCACGATTCAGGTGGAGGGGGACTATGCCTTCGGCTACCTCAAGGCCGAGAGCGGAGTCCACAGGCTCGTCCGCATATCCCCGTTCAACGCCCAGGGCAAGCGGCAGACGACATTTTCGTCAGTCTTCGTCTATCCGCTCGTGGATGACACGATTGAAATCGAGATAAATCCGGCCGACCTCGAATGGGACACCTACCGTTCCAGCGGAGCAGGCGGACAGAACGTCAACAAGGTGGAGACCGGAGTGCGCGTACGGCACATCCCGACTGGAATTATGGTCGAGAACACCGAGACACGCTCCCAGCTCGACAACCGCCAGAACGCCCTGCGCATCCTCAAATCCCGACTCTACGACCTTGAACTCAAGAAGCGGCAGGAAAAGCAAGCCGAACTCGAGGGTCAGAAGAAGAAAATCGAATGGGGGTCACAGATCAGGAGCTATGTCCTGCACCCCTACAAGATGGTCAAGGATCTGCGCACCGGGCACGAGACCTCCGACACCCAGGGGGTGCTGGACGG
>CAVDEO010000241.1:0-2256 GCA_963607915.1 bacterium | reverse complement strand
CTCTCGGTATGAAGCTGAACGGGAACTCAATCGAGTCCATCGAAGAGCCGTTCGAGTCTGCGGACGTCACGACTGGAACATTTGTGAAGAAAGCATCTTTTTCGGAGGTTGGCGCACAGCGTTAACAGCGTATTCCCGACAGCAAAAGTGTATGCGGTAACTGAAACGTGTACCGGATTCCATTTTAAAAGAGTACCACTTCAAGTGGCTTCAAAAAGATATGAAAATCAGAAAGTTCTTATTTATTGCCTTTGCACTTCTCCTTCCTGTCCTCCTTTGGGGACAGGAGAAGAAAGTGACCGTGAAAGGAACGGTTTCGGATGCGTCCGGACCGCTTCCAGGGGCTACGGTATATCAGGAAGGGAAGATGTCCAACGGGACTATGACCGGCTCTGACGGTACCTACACCATCTCCGTCGCATCTGATGCCAAGCTTGTTGTTTCCTGTCTGGGCTATGCCGATATCATCGAGAATGTCTCAGGACGAAGCAAGATTGACTTCAAGATGGTGGAGTCTTTCGAAACCCTCGCCTCCTCTGAGGTGGTGAGCGTCGGTTACGGTTCAGTGGCTCGGCGCGACCTCACCGGATCTGTGGGTAAGGTCAATATGGACGAAATCGTCAAATCAACTCCGATGAACTTCGACCAGGCTCTTGCCGGACGAGTAGCCGGAGTGGTAGTCACCACGTCCGACGGACAGGTGGGTTCGGAAGCGAATATTGTGATTCGAGGCAACAACTCCCTCACCCAGTCTTCCGCCCCGCTTTATGTGATTGACGGCTTCCCGACCGAGAGCTCGTACGCCTCCTCCATAAGCCCTGCAGATATCGAGAGCGTCGATGTCCTCAAGGACGCTTCGGCTTCAGCGATTTACGGAGCGAGAGGCGCGAACGGAGTCATAGTCATCACCACAAAGCGAGGTTCGCAGGGAAAACCGAAAATCAACTTCTCGGCATCGTGGTCAGGTGGCAAGATCGCCAACAAGGTGGATCTGCTCAACGGCTATGAATTTGTCCGTCTCGATGATGAATACTGCCTGGGTACGACCGGTACACATTCCGGTTATTTTATGGGTTATGACAGTTCAGGGGCGTATGACTCCGACTTCTATTCGCTGGAGGACTACGCCAGCCAGCCCTATGTCGATTGGCAGGATCAGGTTTACAGGACTTCTTTCTCGCAGAACTATAATATCTCGGTTAGCGGTGGAAGCGCCAAGGCAGACAATCTTTATAATATCAGCTTCAGCGCCCTCGACCAGAACGGTATCCTTATAGGTTCCGCTTTCAAGAGGTACTCCGGCAAGGTGAACTTTACGCAGAATTTCGGCGAAAAGGTGAGCCTCGACGTCATAGGCAGTTTCTCTCGCGCCACAACAGACGGTACGCAGCCTTCATCCTCGTCTCAGGCGACCACTGCGTCTTCGTACCTGCTCTACTCGGTGTGGGGTTTCCGCCCTATACGTCCTCTGCGTTTCGGTCCGATCAACGATGCTTTCGTCAACGAGCTTGTGGACGAGGAGATTTCCAACCCGGACGCTTTCCGTTTCAACCCGGCGGCAAACGTGCGCAACCAGTACCGCAAGATCATCAAGGACTACCTTAATGGAGGCGTGGCTCTAAACTATGAAATGATCAAGGGGCTCAAGCTCCGCATTTCCGGAGGCTACACTCTGGCAAAGAACCGCAACGAGGAGTTCAACGGCTCTAACACGATGACTGGTCATCCCGCATCCCCTCTCGGCTATGGCCCGAACGCGCAGATTCTCTGGGATGAAACCCAGACCTGGCTGAATGAGAACACTCTCACTTTCGACAGGACTTTCGGGCTGGATCACAATTTCCAGGCTCTTGTCGGCGTCACCTTCCAGGGGGAGACCACGACCCATCAGGGTGTCGGGGCGCATCAGATTCAGTCAGAGCAGCTCGGCCTCGAAGGTATGAATACCGGAGAGTATCAAGCTATAGAGCCTTACAAATGGCAGTGGATGCTCGCTTCCGGCCTTACCAGACTGAACTACAACTACAAGCACAAATATTATGTGACCGCATCGTTCCGTGCTGACGGCTCGTCGAAGTTCCCTAAAGATAACCGTTGGGGATTCTTCCCTTCAGCCAGCGTCGCGTGGACATTCACCGGCGAGGAATTTATGAAGGGCCTGAAATGGTGGAACAACGGAAAGCTCCGCTTCTCTTGGGGCGAGACCGGAAACAACAGGACATCGACTCCTTACGACTACTACACCCGTTTCATCTC
>CAVDEO010000240.1:0-2261 GCA_963607915.1 bacterium | reverse complement strand
GAGATGAAATCTTCGTATTTGATGACCTCCGCGCGGATGAAGCCTTTCTCGAAATCGGTGTGGATGACTCCGGCGGCTTTCGGAGCCTTGTCCCCCTTGTGGATGGTCCAGGCGCGGACTTCATCGGCTCCGGCGGTGAAGAATGTCTGGAGGTTGAGCAGCGAGTAGGCCGACTGGATGAGCCGCACCACTCCCGACTCCTCAAGACCGAGTTCCTCGAGGAACATCCGCCTTTCCTCATAGGTCTCGAGTTCAGCGATGTCGGACTCGATTTTCGCCGAAATCACGAGAATCTCCGCATCCTCGTCCCTGACGGCCTCGCGTACCGCATCGACATATTTGTTGCCGTTTTTCGCCGAAGCCTCATCGACATTGCAGACATAGAGAATCGGCTTGTCAGTGAGCAGGAACAGCTCCTTCGCGAGCGCCGCGTCCTCCGGGCTGTCAAGTTTCACGCTGCGGCAGCTCCGCCCGCCTTCAAGAGCCTCCTTGTAGCGCAGAAGGATGTCCATCATCCTTTTGGCGTTCTTGTCTCCGGTGGCGGCCTGTTTTGACACCTTTGCGAGTCTGCTCTCCACGGTCTCAAGGTCCTTAATCTGGAGTTCAAGGTCAATCACCTCCTTGTCGCGGACAGGATCCACCGAGCCTTCGACATGAACTATGTTCGGGTCGTCGAAGCACCTGAGCACATGGAGAATGGCGTCCGTTTCCCGGATGTTCGCGAGAAACTGGTTTCCGAGTCCCTCTCCTTTGCTTGCTCCTTTCACGAGTCCAGCGATGTCGACAATCTCCACCGTCGCAGGCACGAGACTTTTCGGATGGCACAGCCCGTTCAGGACATCAAGCCTTCTGTCGGGCACCGTCGTCGAGCCTATGTTCGGTTCTATGGTGCAGAAAGGGAAGTTGGCGCTCTGTGCCTTCCCCGAGCTTACGCAGTTGAAGAGAGTGGATTTTCCTACATTCGGAAGTCCGACTATTCCGCATTTGAGTGACATTTTTTTCTTTTTTTACAATGGGACTGCAAAAGTAGCAAATGTTTTTCTTTTTCTTTCAATCAATTTCGCTGATTCTGACGACATTTGGCGGTGAACAATTCGGGATATATGTCTTTGAAGAAACATACTTCCGGATTCATTTCCGTGTGCCTCGCCCTGTCTGTCCTTTTGTCTGTTTCTGAAGGACGGGGCGCGGCGCAGGGGACTGCCGTGTTCTGGAATCTTGAGAATTTCTTCGACTATTTTGACGACGGCGGCTCTTCCTCAGATTCGGACTTTTCCTCGCGTGGAAGCAGGAGATGGACGAAGGCGCGTTTCACTAAAAAGTGCAATATGGTCGGGAAAGCGCTGCTCTGGATGGGGGAGAACTGCTGTGCTGACGGAGGACCGCCCGAAATCGTGGGCCTGGCCGAGGTGGAGAACTCCTTTGTGCTGAACAGGCTCGTAAATTCCACTGTGCTGAAGAAAACGGGTTACGGATATGTGCATTATGATTCGCCGGACCGGCGTGGAATTGATGTCGCGCTGCTCTACCGCAGGGACAAAGTGCGGATTCTCTCGTCGCGCCCCGTGCATGTTTTCGCGGATGACGGGGCGGTGATGCCTACGCGGGACATATTGTATGTTTATGCGGAGCTTATTCCAGGCACGGAGGTTTCCTCCGTTCACGGAGAGGCTCGCGGCGGTCCGGATGGGACGGCTGACGGAGGAACCGGAAGCCCTTCGTTTCTTCATCTGCTGGTGAATCACCACCCGTCGAAATTCTCCGGCGCGAAGGCTTCGACGCGGGGCAGGGAACTCGCGATGGCTGCGCTGCGGGATGTGTGCGACTCCATAGCGCGGGTCTCGGATGCTCCGATTGTGGCGATGGGGGACTTCAACGACACTCCGGACGGACCGCAGTTCTCCCTGCTTGAAGGGAGGCTGGTGAATCTCGCCGTACCGCTTGCCGGGAGAGGGGAGGGAAGCATCCGCTACGACGGGCGTTGGGAACTCATCGACCATTTTCTTGTGGGGAATCTGACGCCTCATGGCGGCAATCCGGACGCGTCACATGGAGGCTTGCAGGAAGAGCGCCCCGAGTGCGGAAGCGAATCCGGAGGTGGATTCCGGGGTGAATCCGCCCTGAGGATGAGCGTAGTGCAGGTCCCGTTCCTCATGACGGAGGACAGGGCGCACACAGGCTTCAAACCTCTGCGCAGCTACTCCGGGCCGCGCTGTCTCGGCGGCGTGAGCGACCACTGCCCCATACTTCTCCGACTGTGA
>CAVDEO010000239.1:0-2276 GCA_963607915.1 bacterium | reverse complement strand
AACGCCGCAGATTGCCTTTTATTTTGTCTTGAAAGCGAAGATTATGGCGTGACGGTAAGCCTCCCCCGGCCGCAGCACCGCCGACGGATACTCAGGCTCGTTCGGCGCGTCAGGGAAGTTCTGGCACTCGAGCGCCACTCCCTCATAGTCATTGTAGCTGCGCCCGCACTTGCCGACAGGGCAGCCTGCGAGCCAGTTTCCGGTGTAAACCTGCACGCCCGGCTGAGTCGTGTAGACCTTGAGGACGCGTCCCGAAGCCTCGGAACTGAGTTCCGCCGCCTCCTGAATCTGCCCCGGCTCGCCGCCGTCGATGACCCAGCAGTTGTCGTAGCCCTTGCCGTATTCGAGCGCGGCGAATTTTTCCCTGATGTCGCGTCCGAGTTTCTTCGCCGTGACGAAATCCATCGGAGTCCCCGCCACAGGCACGCTCTCCCCGAGCGGAATCAGAGAGTCTGTGGTCGGCAGCCATTCGGACGCGTTCAGACGAAGTTCGTGGTCAAGCACGGAACCCGAACCCTCTCCGTTGAGGTTGAAATAGGCGTGGTTCGTAAGGTTCACCACCGTCGGTTTGTCGCACTCGGCGGTCAGCGTCAGCCGCAGCTCGTTCTCCTCGCTCCATTCGTAGCGGGCAACTGCTTTCAGCGCACCCGGATAGCCCATCTCCCCGTCTTCGGAATAATAGAGGAACTCCACTCCGTCCCCCTCGATGCGGCTCTCCCAGACCTGATTCTGGAATCCCGCCGGTCCTCCGTGAAGATGGTTCGGCCCGTTGTTAATCGGGAGAGAGTATTCCACGCCGTCGAGAGTGAACCTGCCCTTCGCAATCCGGTTCGCGTAACGTCCCGGAACTTTTCCCGCGCACGGACCGTCACCGAAGTAGCTCAGCGGGTCAGGATAGCCCAGCACCACATCCGCGAGATTCCCTTCTCGGTCAGGCACAACCGTCGACACGATTCCCGCCCCGACGTTTGAGACCTGGACATAAGCGCCCGAAGCATTCTTCAGCGTGTAGCGGAAGATTTCCTTCCCGTCCGGAGCCTTGCCCCAGAGTTCTTTGGTTATTGTTGTCATATTTCAATGTGTTTGAATAACTTACCTGTGTTCAGAGTTGTCAGTGTCCGAATATCGCCGGGAGAACCTTCTCCGCCGGCGCATCTTTCATCAGCACGATTTTGTCGCGGTTGAGGAGATAGAGGGACGGGATGGCCCGGACATTATAGAGAACGTCGGTGCGTATCACATAGTCGGGGTCATATCCGTTGTACCATGATTTCGGATATATGGGCATATAATCATACCATTCGGCGAGGTCTTCGTCGATGTAGATGTTCAGCACGGCCAGTTCCCCCGACGCAATCATCGTCTCCATCTCGGGATAGGACTTGAGCGCGTCGATTATGTCCTTGCAGGCGTTGCAGCCGGGGTTCGAGAAAAACAGAAGCGTGTTTTCCGCTTTAATCCCGTAGAGGGAATATGTCCGGCCGTTTCTGTCGGAGAATCGGAAGTCCGCCGCCTTCGTGCCAATCCTGTTGAGCGAGCAGCTGCGTGCTGTCCGCGCATCGGACTCACGCTGTTCGGGGGCTGTGAGTTCAGACCGGGAGCGGGCCTGCACGAAAGGGAGGTAGAAGTCCTCGTTGCGAAGGGGTGAGTTGGGGTCGTAGAGGTATTTGTCGGCGATTCCGTTCATCCGCTCGAAGACATTTGATGTCGTGTCGGCGGTCTCGCAGGCGGCAATCCTGTCGAAAAGATGTTCCGCGGCCTTATCGGCGGTCTCCGGTGGAACCATGCTCAGAAGTTCGCACCATGTGGCGAAGGCCTGCTCCACCTGCTCTGACGGCACGCCGGCGATGTGGGTGGAGTCGCATAGCCATTTCCCGGCATAGCCGCCATTTCCGGGAGCGCCCCGTCCGGATGCTCCGTCGCCGGCCGACTCTTCAATTCTCGTAAGCGGGTCGAACCAGTGCAGCACGGCATATTCCGACCGCTCGTCCGGGTCCTCAATCAGCGCCGGCACGCTCACCTGCGGGAAGGCCCGCACCTCCCCCGGAGTCTCCCCGGCCTTCCCGGCTCTTTCCTTGCCATTTTTCCCGCTGCTTCCCCCGCAGCCGGTCGCCATCACGACGACGGCAAGTGCCACCGTGATGGACAGGGCGCGGCTGAGCGACATATTCCCGACAAAACGATTCATTCCTACATTTCATTTCCTTCCGGCACGGCGCACTGCGAACCACAACGCATATCCCCGGAAGCATATATCCCACAAATTTAGTAATCCT
>CAVDEO010000238.1:0-2292 GCA_963607915.1 bacterium | reverse complement strand
ATTCAGGCCGGCTCACAGACCGCCGTAATCCGCTGCACGCAGACCAGAATCTGGGACACCCCGAACATTTAACTCCCGGACGACACTCCGGGATATGCGTAATATTTACTACATTTGCGTCCATACGGGCATTAACGCCCGTCAATGCCTATGTCTCAAAAACGGGAATTCACAAAAAACAGAAAGGCTGTCAACTTTCTGGATTTGTTCGCAGGTGCCGGCGGTATCAGCGAGGGTTTCCTACAGGCATATACGGATGACAAATATTATGACTTCATTCTGGCCAGCGACATCAATGACAACTGCGAACTGACCCATCGTGTCAGATACAATGAGCAGCTTGGTCTAAAGGCTCAGTTCCTCACGGAGGATATCATGTCTGAAACTTTTCTTTCCGACCTGAAGGAAAAAATCGGGAATACGGTCATTGATGTCGTCACGGGCGGGCCGAGCTGCCAGTCGTTCTCACTTTCCGGCCGTCGCAGAAAGTATGACAAGCGGGACAATCTCTTTGAGCACTATCTTAAAGTCATTGTCGCACTTCGCCCGAAATATTTCGTGATGGAGAATGTCAAGGGCATCCTGACTAAGGACAAGGGGCGTTTCAAGGACGAGATTATGAGACAGATCCGTTCCATCATTGACCCGAAGCAGGTGTCCGAACTCTACAATTACCTCGACGCGATGCTTTCCCATACGGCCACTCCGTTTGAGAAAAGCTGCCTCATCACCAAGACCCGTTTGGAAATCGAGGACGATTCCAAAACGGATGCCCACATAGCTGAATACTTCAATTGTCTGGAAGAGCGGTTCAAAGAACTGACCAGAAACATTGATTACCGAGTCAGCAAGTCCGACCCGCAGATAAGCACAGTCCGCCACGGTTTGAATCTTCTCAGGCACAACCGCGAAAGACAGAAAATCAAAAGTGCTGTTATTCAGGAGAAGACATCCTGCAACATCGACAACGATGCCTTTATGCAGCCGATGAACGATTTCATCGAGTCAATTGAGGATGACACCATCATCAGCAGAATACTGTCGGCTTTGGACAATGTCAAAGAGTTTGACAAATCCCGCGATAGCGTTGAAACGCTCAAATCAATGATTGAGGTCTATGCAATGACGCTTGACGAATGTTTTGACGCACTGAAGAAATATGCCGGGAGAGACAATTCCGAGGCGGAATTCGAGAAGATTCTTGACTCCATCCGGCTGTATCGCATATCTGGACCCATTGTTGTCCATTCAGCAGACTATGGCGTTCCCCAGAATCGTGAGAGGGTTCTCTTCATAGGTTGCCGCAAGGATCAGAAACTCATAACCGAAATTCCGGCCACAGTTGCGGAAGATGAGAAAGTGACTGTCTATGAGGCCATTTCGGATTTGGATTTCATAGGAAATGGTGAAACCAAAACCACATACGGCAAAGCGAAGAAGAACACGGAACTGGAAGCGCTTCTTCGCGAAAGAAGCGTTGACGGCTCACTTGAAACCGGAGGCGAGTCCCACAAGTTCTCCGAATGGTCAAGACTCGGCCGTCTGCGGCATCGGTTTGAGTTCGACTGCAAACCTTTCTATGTGCGTACAGCCGAAGAACTCGAAAACCCGATGATGCGTGTCGAGCATGAACTTTTCAACCATCAGACCAGTTCACAGAACGAAGATGTCAAGAGACGGCTTGAAATCATTGCCAGACACGGCGATTATGACGATGCCTGCAAGGCGGAACTCAAGGCGGAAAATCTGGAATCAAAAAAACGCAACTACACGGTTCTCAACCCCATGGGACAGAGTCCGACCGTAGTGACCATGCCGGATGATTTCATCCACTATTCCCGATTCCGCGCCATGACCGTGCGCGAGATGGCGAGACTTCAGTCGTTCGACGATTCCTTTGTTTTTCAGGGGAAGCGCCAGACAGGCGGAGACAAGAGAAAATCAGAAATCCCGCAATATACTCTTGTCGGAAATGCCGTTCCCCCGCTTATGGCAAGAGCCATCGGAAATACGATTCTCGAAGCGATAAAATAGAGGAGACGCCATGATACATATGAGACCCTTCACTCCGCTGGAGAAGCACAATATGGAATATCTGGTGAATAAGAATATCAAATTCACTCAAGTTCAGATAACTTCCACAGGCCTGAAGAAATCCATTATGGATGCCACTGCCCCGATGAGGGCTTATTTCAAGGAGAACGGGGATATATCATTTTCTGAATATGGGAGACGCGATTATTCGATTTGCATTATGTGAATCGAATAATTATATTTGCAATAAATTCGTAA
>CAVDEO010000237.1:0-2308 GCA_963607915.1 bacterium | reverse complement strand
GCCGTGCTCGTGCTCCAGAAGCCCGGAACCGAGAGCGGCGATGAACACCGCCAGACCTGCGGCAAGCACAGCCCGCTTCCATCCGAAATGCCTCCCTCCCTGCCCGTGGGCCTCCTCATCCTTATGTCCGTGGGACTCCTCATGCCTGTGGCTCTCCTCATCCTCGTGTCCGTGGAATTCCTCATCCTCATGCCCGTGTGATTCCTCATCCTCGTGCCCGTGGATTTCAAAAACTTCGTCGCGGCAAATCTGTCCGCAGGCCGCCTCCGCTCCGTGTTTCTTCCGCAGCCTGTCTCCGACAATGTCGGTCAGGACTCCCGTAATCACGGCGAGGACGAACAGCAGGGCGAACAGGGCCAGAGCCTTATGCGGGAACATTGCCAGCATCACGAAAGCCTCGTCGCCGGCGGAAGAAATCATCATCGCCGTGAGCGCCCCGAAACTGAGCAGACCGCGGGTGTAGAGCGATACAGTGGCGAATCCTCCGATGCACCCCGGAATCAGTCCGAGAGCGGCCCCGAATACAACCTGCCCGAAGCGCGTCTTTCTGACACTGGAGAAGAATCTGCCGTGCGACTCGATGTTCAGGGCTTCAATCATCATCATCATCACGATGACGAGCCCCGTGATGAGTATGCTGTTGCGCAGGATGTCTATGATGATGTGAAGGATGTCCATCCGGTCTTACTCGCGTGAATATGGGTTCTTACTTATGGTGTTGATTCTTATTTACTTGTGAAGTTTCCGGCTCCAGACTATTCCAGAAATCCGGAAATGAAAAGATTGATGACCGGCCGGAGGGGGGAGTTGGTGGTGAGGGTCACGATTATGAGCGTCTCTCCCTTGGGAAGCAGGGACGTGTCGACATGAACCCGAATCTGTCCTTTTTCTCCGGGCGCGGCCGGCTGGATTGTCCCGTGGGAATAGCGGGGCGCGTCAGTGTCGCATTTATAGACCTGAAAGCAGCGTTTCCCTTCGTTGGTGAAGTTGAACTCCGCATCAATCGTCCGCCCCGCCTTCATTTTGCCGAACGAGAAGGTCGAGGTCTCGAACCTCGGACGCGGGCCTTCGGATTTCTCTTTTTCCGACATTGAGTTGAAGTTCGCTGTTGTGAATGCGTATATCCGTAGCTTCCCGGCCTTTACACCTTCCGGCAGTCCTGCAAGGGCGTAGGATTCGACTCCGTCGACCACGGGGACAGCATAGTAGAAGTTCTTGCCCCACCTCTCGACTGATGTCTTGACGGTGTAGCTGACCTTCGCTTCGCCCCCGGCCGGAATGACTTCCGGAGAAACATTCAGCGACAGACCGTCGCTGATGTCCCGGAACTCGAGTCTTACAGGCTTTTTTCCGAGGTTGGCGACCCTGAACTCGTCGCTGCGGCTTTCGCCCTGGAGTATGTTTCCGCATTTAATGTCCAGCGTACGGAAACCGATGTCTCCGAAGCGTTCAGTGAATATCTCCGCCCGTGTGAGCTGTTTCTCGTGGCACACGCCCCGCATCTTGAGAATCACTGGTTTCTTCAAACCTGAGAAATAGGCCGTCAGATTCTTGTCGAACGGGAGCGGAGCTTCGTCGTTGCTGTATGTCGCCGAAATCTTTCCGGTTTCTCCGGGCTTTATCGGAGATTTCGTCCATTCGACATCCGTGCATCCGCAGGAGGTTACCACACTGTAAATCGCCACGGGTTCTTTTCCGACATTCCTGACTGTGAAAGAGCAGCTCACCGGCCCGCTGCCGAGCAGGATGTCCCCGAAATCGTGTACGTCGCTGTCAAGTTCAATGTCGGCGCTGACTTTCACCTGAGCCCCGGCCTGAGTCCATGTCGCCCCGGCGAGAACCGTCGTTACGATGGCATATAATAATAGATATGTCTTCTTCATTTCTATTCGTCCTTGCCGTCCGCATCCCGATTCCATATCCTCCTCCCAGGTTGGCAGACGGTCAAACAAAACGCAAAGATACTTGAAAATATTTTGTGAAAAATCAAAACAGTTCCTAAATTTGCGTTGTCTTTGCCCGTCGGGTTCCGCCCGTGGAGGCACTGACGAAAAGGAACAACGATTATTTAAACTCATAAATTTATGGCTCACAAAATCACACAGGACTGCGTAGCCTGCGGTACCTGCATCAACGAATGCCCGGTCGGAGCGATTTCCGAGGGCGACATCTACAAAATCGATCCGGACGCATGCATAGACTGCGGGACCTGCGCTGACGCTTGCCCGCAGGGAGCAATCGTAGCCGAATAATATTCCGGCAGAAATAGAAAAAGGGAGGGGCTGAAAAGTCACCTCCCTTTTTGATT
>CAVDEO010000236.1:0-2349 GCA_963607915.1 bacterium | reverse complement strand
AAGAACCGGCTCGTGTGCATCTGTCCGTTCTGAATCATCTTATGTTGTCTTGTTTCAGTGTTATCCCGTTGTTTTTCAGTGTTATCCCGTTATTTTTCAGTGTTCTCCCGTCATCGTGCCGTCGTCTTGCCGTCGTCGTGCCACCGTCTTGCCGCCGTATGATTCCGTGCTTGTTCCATTATGGAACAGGGTGTCTGTCCCGGTGTCAAAAAACCAATTTGAAAGTGGCGTTGCCTGCGCCTACTTTGTCGGATTTTGCGTAAATTTGTTAAAACAACGGAGGAAAAGGCTCGCCGCGAAAGCTTGTGTTCATTTCTTTTTTGCCAAACGGGAAGTTCCGTTTGCGTAAACGCCCCGGTTTTCCCGAAGCCTTGCACGAAGTTATGTAAAAGATGTGATTTTTGACCCCAAAGTGTCAAAAATTGCAATAGGTAACATAATAATAACACGAAATGCAGATAAAAAGCAGATTTTTTGCGATTCTCGCAGCCGCATCCGCTCTCATCTCCTGCGGGCGCGAAGCCGGGACACCGGACTACTATGTCTGCGCCTACATCTGGCCGTCCTGCCACGATGACTCTCTCGCACACGCGCTCATATGGCCGGAAGGACAGGGCGAATGGGAAATCATCAACAGGGGGACTCCGCGCTTCCCGGGGCACTACCAGCCGCGCGAGCCGCTGTGGAAAGGCGATTTGGACAACGATCCCGCCGTGGTCGAGAAATGGATAAACACCGCCCTCGAATACGGTGTGAACACTTTCATCTACGACTGGTACTGGTTCCACAACTACCCCTACCTCGAAGAGGCTCTCGACGACGGCTTCCTCAAGGCTCCGTCAAACGGGAAGATGAACTTCTACATAATGTACGCGAACCACGAGGTCACGAATATGTGGAATCCCTACATCAACACCGACACCAAGACACTCACCTTCGACCCGCGCATCGACTGGGCACAGTGGAAAGTGATAGTACAGAGAGTCATAAGCCAGTATTTCCATCGTCCGAACTATGTCAAGATTGACGGTTGTCCGGTTTTCGGCATCTGGGATCTCAATCTCTTCACCGAAGGTTTCGGTTCTATGGAAGAGGCGGGCAAGGCTATGGCGTATTTCCGCGACGAGGTGAAGAAGGCCGGCTTCCCCGATCTTCACCTCCAGAAGTGCGGCGGCAACTGGAAGAGGGGCGTCGCCGAGACCGCCCACATCAAGAAACAGCTGGAAGTCTTCGGAGTCAAGTCATTTTCCTTCTATAATATGGGCGGATTCGACACCGACTACATAAGGCACGGAATGAACTCCATAAAGCTCCGCGAAGACTGGGCGGAAGAATATGGTCTCCCGGTGTTCCCGACTGTTTCGGTGGGCTGGGACAGCACCCCGCGTTTCCTTGACGAGGGCGCGGAGAAGGTGACCTGTTACAACCACACCCCAGAGGCTTTCGCATCCTTCCTCCAGACAGCGAAGGAATGGGCCGACGACCACGCCGACACGCAGCCGAAATTCCTGATGATCAACGCCTGGAACGAATATGTCGAGGGAAGTTACATCCTTCCGGACCGCCGCGACGGCTTCGGCTACCTTCAGGCCGTGCGCGATGTCCTTGACGGCAAATACGATAAAAGATAATAATGCATTGTTATGATAGACAACAAAACATTGTCGGCACTTGTTCTGGCGGTCATTGCGGCTCTGTCCTCCTGCTCGGTCTCGAATCTGGAGAACAGGATCGATGAACTGGACGGCAGGCTCGCGGCGCTTGAAGAGGCTGTAACCAAGGTCAACGACAACATCACGACAGTTAATGCCCTGTATCGCAAGAATTTGCTGATCAGCGAGTTCAAGGCGAAAGTCGATGGGGAGGGGAATGAGACCGGTTATGACCTCTCCTTCTCCGACGGCACAGTCGCCAGCATCGTTTATGGAGACAAAATCGAGGGCATCGCGCCGATTATAGGCGTTGACCGCGACGGGGACTGGGCTGTTTCAGTCGACGGCGGCGAGCATTTCACCAAGGTCGAAGACGCGGACACACCGGGAAGCGAAGACGGTTACACTCCGCGCATCTCGGTTGACAGATACGGGTTCTGGATTGTGTCCTCGGACGGCGGCCAGACCTGGAACCGCATTCAGAACGATGCGGGCGAACCCATCAGCGCGAAAGACGGAAAGTCTATGGTTCCGTCCTCGTATTCATTCTTCAGCAGAGTTTCATTCAACGGGGAGACCGGCTGCCTCGACATTGAGATGGTGACAGGAGAAACTCTGTCAATCCCGGTACGCAAGAGCCAGACAATCGAACTCGAATACTACTACGACGGGGCATACGCCTACGCCGGAACGGATG
>CAVDEO010000235.1:0-2350 GCA_963607915.1 bacterium | reverse complement strand
ACAAAGATTATCAAGTTATTTTTTAAGGATTACTATATTGCCGTCGGCATACACATATTTATGAAATAACACATAAAATCTGATACTATGTTCATTGCAAACAGTCAATTTTTGGCGGTCATCCTCTGTTTCATCACAATGCTCTGCTGGGGTTCGTGGGGAAACACGCAGAAAATGGCCGCAAAGAGCTGGAGATATGAGCTCTTCTACTGGGACTATGTGATAGGAATGGTCCTGTTCTCCCTCATCCTCGCCTTCACCCTCGGTTCATTCGGTTCGGAAGGAAGGCATTTCATCGATGATCTCGCGCAGGCCGACATCAACAGCGTCGCCTGGATTCTTCTCGGAGCCGTGGTCTTCAACGTCTCCAACATCCTGCTCTCGGCTTCGACCGCAAAGGCCGGAATGTCAGTCGCTTTTCCTCTCGGAGTCGGGCTTGCTCTCGTGGTCGGGGTCATCAACAACCTCGTTTTCCACCCGAATCCGTCGACGAACGTTCCTCTGCTGCTTGTGGGAGTCGCTCTCGTCGTCATCGCGATTGTCTGCAACGGCGTGGCTTCCGGCAAGGTTGACAAGTCGGAAAGAGATCCGAGGGAAAACCGTATGGGACTGATTTACGCCGTACTCGCCGGAGTGATTATGTCTTTCTTCTCGGCTCTGGTCTATAACGGAATCGACATCGACAACATCCACAACCCTGCTCCGGGAATGCTCACTCCATATTCCGGCACGGTCATTTTCGCTCTCGGAGTTCTCGTCAGCAATTTCCTCTTCAACTGCGTGTTCACGCTCAACGACTCAACGAAGCCGGGCGTGAGGTTCGCGGACTATTTCAAGGGCGACGCGAAGACCCACTGCGTGGGAATGCTCGGAGGTGCAATCTGGTGTCTCGGTACTGGACTCAACTATGTTTCCGCAGGCACTGCCGGAGCGGCAGTAAGCTATGCACTCGGACAGGGAGCGCCGCTCATCGCCGCAATCTGGGGCGTGTTCATCTGGAAGGAGTTCAAGGGCGCGAAGAAGAGCGTGAACTGGCTTCTCGCGCTGATGTTCGTCCTTTTCATCGCGGGTCTTGGGCTTATCATCGCCTCCGGCAACTGATGGTGATTGCCCCGAAAGGCGAATTGCATAATATGTTAACAATTAATGATATGAAGAAAATAATCTTTACGGCACTCGCCTTCCTGGCGCTGCTTTCGTGCTCGACGACGCATCCGCAGGCGGTGATTTTTGACACGGATATGGGGAACGACGTGGATGACGCTCTCGCTCTGGCGATGCTCTACCGCTACTCCGATGAGGGGAAGGCCAAGGTTCTGGGCATTATGGTCAATAAGAACGATGTGGCTTCCGCCGAGTTCATCGATATCGTAAGCACATATTACGGCTACAGCGACACCCCGATTGGTGTTGCCGCGAAGCCCGTGGACACGAGCGCGGACGGGGTGAACCTGAACGGGATGAACTTCGTGACCGCAGTTTCGAAGATGGATTTCCCGCGCACGGTCAAGGACTATTCGTCTCTGCCCTCCGCCGTGCAGCTCTACCGCAGGCTGCTTTCAGCCCAGCCTGACCACTCCGTGGTCATAATCTCCGTAGGGTTCTCCACAAACCTTGCGGCGCTGCTCGATTCTCCTGCTGACGACATCTCGCCGCTGAGCGGTAGGGAACTGCTGGAGAAAAAGGTCAAGTGCGTTTCGTCCATGGCCGGCAATTTCCGCAAGGAGGGTGAAGGTAGATTCGCCGAGTACAATGTTGTGAGGGATGTCCCGTCCGCGAGAAAGTTCTTCGCAGAGTGTCCGGTCAACATCGTCGTGTCGCCGTTCGAACTTGGCGACGAACTGCATTTCCCGGCGGCAGAAGTCGAGAAGAATTTCGGCTATGAAGGTCCGAACCCTGTCGCGGAGGCCTACAAGGCCTATCTCCCGATGCCTTTCGACCGCCCGATCTGGGACCTCACATCGGTTCTCTACGGCATCGAGGGCAACCGTTACTTCCGCCAGAGCGGACTCGGCACAGTGGAAGTGGATGAACAGGGTCTCACCACGTTCCACGCCCATCCGACAGGCCGCGACATCATCCTATCCGTCGAGAAAGTCAGACATCAGGAAGTCATCAACCGCTGCGTGCAGCTGCTGAAAGCGGAGTAGAAAATAAACGCCTTACAACCGACAGATTGTGAGGCGTTTATCAGATTGTGAGGATTTTGTCAAACCGCGCAACGCGGCAATCTACAAGTTATCTTTTTCGATGTCCTTAAAGTACTTATAGGTGTCCAGCATCAAACATCCGGCAGCAAGCTCGTCGCAGACGATGATGCCGTGGCGATGGTTCTGGAGAGCCGAGAGCG
>CAVDEO010000234.1:0-2351 GCA_963607915.1 bacterium | reverse complement strand
GTATTGCGCAAATCTCTGGAACACGGTCACCGAAGAACTCAAACACGTGGAAAGCGTGACATATATGGATGATGTGAACCGCAGCCCGGCGGACTATCTGGTCAAAAGCACCGGAGAGGGGACGGTGATGGTGCGCTCGGCCTCAGTCGCATCACGCGTCGAGGTCGGCGACGGCATCAGCTGGCATTTCGGCAGCGACGGTCTTCAGGTGGATTTCCGCTTCTGCGACAATCTGACGGTCAATAATGTGGAGAGCAATTCCGCGATTGGCTTCCATATGCAGGCCTCATATTGCCGCAACATAAGTTCGCACGGGGTCAGAATCCGCCGCCGTGGAGCGAATTATGCCGTGGGCAGCCGTGACGGCTGGAAACTCTACCTCTGCAGCGGCAAGGCCGTAATTGACGGATTTTACTGCGAGGGCGTGCGCTGGGACGGACAGAATGTCCACGGCAAGCTTCTTTTCCCGGTTGAGAGGCAGAACAATTACCGGATGACTTTCAGCTATCACGGCGCGGAAATCGAACGCATCCTCCCCGGCGACAAAATCGGTTTCTGGCAGGACAGGAGCAATGAAATCCAACTGACTGTCGCAAGGTATGAATACACTCCCGACAACCCGGACCACATCTGTACGGTGACTTTCGAAGAGCGTATCCCCGATTTCGTGAACTCCGGGACCGTCTGCAATGTCTATTCCCACGTCATCGACTACACGCTCCGTAATTCAGAATTCCGCAATATAGCCGGCTGTGCGTCCATTGTGCGCAATGACAACACGACGATAAGCGGAAATGTCTTTCACAACATAATGTACCCTGCGATATGCATCGGCGGAGACCTCGACAATGAGGGAGTTTCATCGAAAAACGCCGTAATCGAGGGCAATGTGCTGACGGACTGCGGATGGGTCGCCCGGGGGCCGAGGAAAGGCGCCATATCCGCAGGAGTCGCAAACGCCGGAGAAACAGCCCCGTACATCCGTGACATCACCATAAGGAACAACAGCATAAGCGGTTCTCCGGTGGGTATTCACGCCTACGGGGTCGACGGGCTTACGGTTTCCGGGAACGCCATCTCTTCCTGCGGAACGGACATCCTGACGGACGACATATTAAACTATAAAATGCAATAAAAAAAACAAGTTTCGTATTTCAAGAATCTAATAATCGATATGTTATGGTAAGGAATATTTTTTACGCCATTGCGGCGGCGCTGCTTCTGTGCGCCTGCGCAAAGAATGAAGAACCCCAGCCGGCTCCTGAAGAACCGGCAGGAAAGGCTGCTTTCACCGCATTTTCAGAGGCTCTGACAAAAACGACGGTATCCGATGATTTTCTGTCAATATGCTGGAAAAAGGGGGACGCTGTCAGCATCATCGCCGAAGGTGAAAATCTCAGGTTCGTCGCGGACAAGGACGGTGTGTCGTCATCTCTTTCCTCTGAAAGCGAGGTGAAGGAAGACACGAAGTCAGTATGGGGAATATACCCGTATTCAGAGGATTACACATTTTCTGAAGACGCTTCTTCCGTGACCGTCACCGTTCCGTCCGAGCAGAAATTATCCGCCCCGGGACTCTCTGACGGAGCAAATGTTTCGGTGGCATATCTCGCCTCCGCCGGTGAGGTTAACGAACTTGATTTCTGCAACCTTTCATCCTACATCCTTCTCGACATCCAGGACAGTGAGAGAATAGTGGAATGCACTCTCTATGCTGAACCGGCCGCAAAGCTCGCGGGAAAGGTGAGGGTCGTGATGGATAAGGACGGGATTCCTTCTGTGGAGGAAATCCTTGACGGTCAGGAGAGCATATCGCTCACTTCTGAATATCCATTTGACGGAAAATATCTCATTCCGGTGCTCCCGCAGTCCGCAGCAGCCACATATTACATTGATGTCAAGAAAGTTGACGGAACGGTCGAGACCGGTTATTTCATTTCTGACGGCGAGGTGATTCTGCGCCGCAATCAGAAAACCACCCTTGTGAAGCCGACTCCGGAACCGGTTGTGAACCCGGAATTGAGCGTGCTCAAAGCATTCTGGTCAGATGCTGTCCTGAGCCTGATACTTCCTTCCGGAACGGAGAGCGCGAAAGTCATTCTGAACGGCTCCGAAGTGGGGGAGACCTCAGGCAACAGCTACCATCTGACCGGGCTTGACAGCGGAAATTCCTACAGCGTGAAACTTTCCGCCAGCGTCAATGGCGAAATGCTGGAATCCAACGAAGTTGCCTTCACAACGGGCAAGATTGAGCAGCTCACGCGGAATGTCAGCCCGACCTCGGTCGCGGTGGGTGTCGAGAACCGCGCCGGCGCTCTGAGCGGGAACTACAAGCCGTGTCTGTATGTGCA
>CAVDEO010000233.1:0-2356 GCA_963607915.1 bacterium | reverse complement strand
AGGATTACTTATGAATGATCCGTTCATAAATGAATGAAAAGAAACTTTGAACATAAGGGAGATCTGGTCAGGCCGAAGAAGGCTCTGGGACAGCACTTCCTCACTGACTTGAGCGTCGCGCAGAAGATTGCGGACGCTCTTGTCGTTGAATGCCCGGCGGGGAACACGGTCTCAGAAAGCGTCGCGGAGCACTCGGCAACCTTGAAACCGCTGCCGGTGCTGGAAATCGGACCGGGGATGGGCGTGCTCAGCCAGTACCTGCTGGAACGCGGGGATTTGGACCTCAAGATGATTGAGATTGACCGCGAATCGGTGGACTATCTTCTCACCCATTTCCCGAAAGCGGCCGGGAGGGTCATCGAGGGCGACTTCCTGAAGATGAACCTTTCATATTTCTTCCCGGAAACCTTCGCCGTCATCGGCAACTTCCCCTACAACATCTCCTCCCAGATTTTCTTCCGCATCATAGACCACAAGGACAGCATTCCGCAGGTGGTCTGTATGATTCAGAAGGAAGTGGCCGAGCGCATCGCCGAGAAACCCGGCAGCAAGACCTACGGCATCCTCTCGGTGCTTCTTCAGGCGTGGTACGACATCGAGTACCTCTTCACCGTCGGCGAAGGCGCGTTCAACCCGCCGCCGAAAGTCAAGTCCGCCGTGATCCGCCTCAGGCGGAACTCACGGACGGAACTCGGCTGTGACGAGAAACTCTTCAAGACAGTCGTCAAAACGGCCTTCAACCAGCGCCGAAAAACCCTGCGCAACAGTCTCAAGCCGCTCATCGCCGGCAAGGCGGGACGCGAAGGCTGGACAGCGGAGCAGACGGCGGATTTTCTCTCCGCGCCCGTCTTTGAACTCCGCCCGGAACGCCTCGGTGTCGAGGACTTCACCGCCCTCACCAATCTGCTTGACAATCAATAGTCCAGCAGCCATTTCCATACAGGTATCACATCAATCTTGAGACCATTCTCCGAGATTTCGCACTCTTCGTCACCTGTTATTATCAGTGCCTTTTTTAATGGGTGCAACTTGTTGAATGAAACGAGTGCATCAACCTCGCGGATGCGGGTGTCATAGTCCTCGATGCTTTCTGATACTTGTATGGCCATATCTTCGTCCGGCACGAGAAAATCGACCTCAATGTTCCGCTTGTAGAAATACAGCATAGGGGAGTTGTCGTTACTGTTATACCTTTTATGAAGAGTTATTGCGCACAGGTTCTCAAGCAGTGAAGCCCGGTCGTCGGAAAGGAATATCCCGAGAAGTCCGTTGTCGCTGAAATAGTGCTTCTTGCTGGTTTCTTTTTCTACAAATTTCGATGCATAGTTGTTCAGGCTGAACATCAGATACGAGTCCTTCACATAATCCATATATTCTATTATGGAGGCGACATTTGTGTTGATGCCGATGCTTTTCACCATATTCGTAAGACGGTTGTATGATGTCGGCTGCCCCACATTTTCCGCCAACCGTTTTATTGCAAGCCTGAGCGCCTGTTCATTCTTTATTCCATTGCGCTGTATGATGTCGCCGAGTATGATTTTCTCATATAACCCATTGAGCCACTGGCGCTTGTTCTGATACATAAGAAGTTCGGGGAATCCTCCCCAACGGAAATAGACTTCGAACATCTGCAGCACAAGGTTCTTTGTCTTCCCATAAATCCATCCGTCTTCGAGAACAATGTTCTGCGCCCCAAGGAACTCCTTGAAAGAATACGGGTAAATTTTCGCATCGAAATAACGTGCTCCCAGCGTTGTGGCTATATCGTGACTGAGCATTTTCGCGTTTGAACCAGAAATGAACACGCGGTATTTCTGGTTGGCAAGTCTTCTGGCGAAATTCTCCCATCCGCCAATGTTCTGAATCTCGTCAAAAAAAAGAATGGGTTTATGCGGATACAGTGAACCATATGCCTGAAGAATCAGATCAAAATCGTCCGCCGTCATTCCGAGAAGGCGTTCATCGTCAAAGTTGACGTACACAATCTCGGAGATGTCGTGCCCTTGTTTCAGAAACTGCTTTGCCCTCTGGTATAGCATATAAGATTTTCCTGCCTGCCGTATTCCCACAAGCACATAGCGCCCTTCTTTCTCATACTCGAACGGACGCTCAAACATATTTATTTCGTTTAATTCGTTCTGACCTTCCTTAATCAGTGTCTTGAGCACTTCTTTATTCATATTTGCGGCTTTTGTTTCGCAAATATAGTATTTTATTTATTGTTAATAAATAGAATTGCTGATTTTTATTTATTATGAATAAAAAACCTGCCTTTTCAGTCTACCTTCACTTTCTTGCTGGAAAGACGGCTCTTCTCCGCCCTGAAGCCCATCACGTGGCTCTCGATTGAAGC
>CAVDEO010000232.1:0-2369 GCA_963607915.1 bacterium | reverse complement strand
GAGAAGGATGCTTCCCATACTTGCGGCCATCCCCGTGCAGATGGTGGCTACATCAGGGTTGATGAGCTGCATCGTGTCGTAGATGCCGAGGCCGGAAGAAACGACTCCGCCGGGAGTATTTATATAGAGGGAGATGTCCGCCTTGTCATCGACGGATGCAAGGTAAAGGAGCTGCGCCTGCACGATGTTGGCGACATCGTCATCGATCGGAATTCCGAGGAAGATGATGCGATCCATCATAAGGCGTGAGAAGACGTCCATCGACGCCACATTGAGCTTGCGCTCCTCTATGATGGACGGATTGAGATATGCGTCAACTGCTCCGGCATAACGGCCGAGAGTCATCGGGCTGATGCCCTGCGAGAGACTCGCGAATTTCTGAAAATCTATATTCATACCTATGTATACTCCCAAATTGATTTGTTATTTCCTACCTACGTATACTGCGGCAACGAAGCATCCCGCAACGTGGCGCTCAAGTGCAGTTTCTTCCCGAAATGGGAAGCCTACAAGGAGACGGTCAATTCTGGCTACGGGCGTGAAACTTTTGCCTCAGGAGTATCGTATAATGAGTCCCGTCTCAAGAATGTCCAATATCTTTTCAAATATTTCACTGACAGTTTTTCAATCCGGCACGGTTATTGCGTAAAATATACGCAAAACTAAGAACTGGTTTCCCGTGACAGGTTTTCTAAAGTTCTTTGCCAAATAGTCAGGTATGTGTGCCTGACAGGTGCGCCAACCGAGTCCAAGAAGCCACGGTGGAGCATTACACAATTTGTCAAATATTTTAATATAACATATTATGAGCCAGTACACTCGCCCCCTCACTGCCAAAGAGCAGAACACCATCATCAGCAACGCGAAATTCGCAGCTTCAAGATTTGCCCAGGCATACGCCGACAAGCAGGGCATGAAGATGTTTTTCACAAAGGAAGACATCGAAGACATTGCGGGCAACACCATCTACAAGGCATGTCGTTCTCTTGACAGCTACAACTCCACCAAGGGCGCACTCTCGACCTGGGTGAGCCGCATCGCAGCCAACTGCGTCATCACCGCGTTCGAGTACAAGCTCAAGCGCATCCCCATCTCATACGCACTCACTCTCGAGAATGAGGACGGAGAGGAATTCGACCTCGACGAGACCTGCGATTCTCGCAAGGGCTTCAATCAGATTATGAGCGGCCTTCTCAGCGAGTCTGAAGCAGACAGGGACCTCAACAGAAGGGAGTTCGAGGACAGCATCAAGGCGCAGACCCGCAAGCTCAGCGACAAGAATCAGCGTTTCGAGCAGTGGCTCGAGGAAGGATTCACGCCGAAGGATATGGCGGCAATGGAAGGCTGCACCGCGAATGCCGCCGGAAAGCGCATCTGGAACATCCGCCATGCCCTTTGCGAACCCGTTCACAAGATTGCAGGTGAATTTGGTGTTCCTTTCAAAAAATACGCTTGCTGATTTGCAATATATATGGTTATGAGACTGCAAATGACAATGAAACGTCCGGTGTTCTTCCCGGAGCTGGACCCACAGAACATACAAGCATGTTTGAGAGCGGCATCCGCCAAGGAAGCTCTCCAGGCATACTGCGAAGCAGTGCTTGATGACAACGAGCCCTGCATGGAGGCGAGCGAATCCGCCTATGAAATCATAATCGAGCTACGCAAGCTCCACTGCGGAATCGCTGCAAGCAAATGCGGCCCTGACGCATATCTTCTCACAAAGGACAATCTGGCATTGACCCTGAAAGGGGACGATAATCAGGAGCAGGTGTTTCTGGAGTTCTCAAAGGGACGATCCGGCATTGACCTGTCAGACTTCGGCCCCAGGGACTCGGCAGGTTTCATAAAGGCTGCGTTCGCCTCCTATGACAAGGTCGCGGCGGCATTCAACCAAAAAATCTGTCAGGGTTGAACTCACAGTGACCGAACATCTCCACCACGTGTGCCTGCAGCGCATTTGTCATAAAACGTATGACATCGTTCTTGCTGAAATTTCTCAACATAATTAGTGACCCAATTATTTAGTTTTCTTATTTAGGATTCTGTCCTTGCGGTCCGAACGGGTAATGGTCCACCATCGCCTTCAGGAATCCGTAAGAACTTTCCATATCTGACGGATACTGGACGGAAACGGCGTATTCGACCGACTCGGGGCTTGAATGAATATATCTGAAGTAGCCCTTGATTCCATCGACGTTGACTGATTCCACGGTGATTACGGTACTCTCCTCCCCTCCCTCATACTTGACAGTTCCTTCCTTGAAGGAAAAAGATACAAGAAGAGAGTCCTTGCGGAAACTCTCAAACGTCAGTTCCCGGAATTCCTCATAAGGGAAGGACTGGTATCCCTCATAATGGCTGATGTA
>CAVDEO010000231.1:0-2372 GCA_963607915.1 bacterium | reverse complement strand
CCGTGAGGAATGCGAAGCGGATGCATTCGTCCCTGCCTTTGATGACGCTGTAGAAACCCTGAAGCTCGCGGCGGAAGATGTCCGCAAGTTCATCGTTGTCGATGTTGTCTACCACCGGCTTCTCGTACTCGTCGACGAGGATGACAACCTTGTTGCCGGTCTTTCTGTAGGCTGCGGTAATCACGGCTTTGAACCTCATTGACAGGTCATCCGACCTGCGTTCGACACCATATACCTCCTCCCATTGCTCAAGATGCTGGTTGATTGTCGCCACGAGATTCTCGACGGCCGTGTATTTGCTCCCCGTGAAATCCAGATGCAGGACGGGATGCTCCGTCCAGTCCTTTTCGAGACTTTCCAGCGCGAGTCCCTTGAACAGTTCCTTCCTTCCGCTGAAGTAGGCCTCCATCGTGGAGACGAGAAGGCTCTTGCCGAAGCGGCGCGGACGGCTCAGAAAATAATATTGACCTGTGGTAGCAAGATTATACACCAACGCCGTCTTATCAACATAGACAAACCCGCCAGTTCTAATCTTTTCAAAACTCTGTATTCCGATTGGGTATAACATACAACCGCTTTTTAAAAAACTACTAAATCCTCGCGTTCGCCGTGCGTTTCACTACGCCAAGACCCGCTCTGCAAAAATAATAAAATCCACAGACAAATCGCCAATCATCCAAACCCGGCGGAGCATCAGTCATAATTCTTGGAAATGGCGTCTGCCTGGAGTTTTTCTATCGCACGGGCTGTAGGTAATTCCAACTTATCGATGCTCCCCGTTTCCAAAACATTCGCAAGGACGGCAGAGACAGCTACAATTGACTGGAAACTTGTCTTGAAGATATGACGAACCGACCCACTCTCAATAGAATAGGTTATCTCCGGCCGCTGTTTTTTGTTGCCGGAGAAGAGCATGGATTCCACAGCATCAAACAACTGGGCTATATCCTTGATATCGTAGCGATCAGGAGATAATTCCAGATTTCCTTTGCTGCCAGAAACCCTAATCTCTATGGTTCCTCTTTCGTCCATGCTGCAAATGTAATCACGTTAGTTGGTATTTCCAAGCCAACGCCTATCCAAACGTCTCCCCCAGCACCGCCAACTGCTCTTCATCAAAGGTGAAGAGACAATGGTTGTAGAGTTTGACGCAGGCGCCGCACAAGGCGAAAACCGCGTCACAGACCGGCTTGGTGAAAAGCGCGTCAATGGAGTTCATGCCACAATCAATTGTCAGCGAAAGCCCCAGGATCTCGCCATCCCCGCCTTTCCGCCACAACTGAATGCCACCCTTATCCTTCAGAAACTCCTCCACCACCCCATCCGGTAACAACGCCAGCACCTTCCCCCAATACGCCGTCATCAACATCCGATTCTCTCGCAGCGGAAATAGCGAAGCCGTGAAATACGACCCCCGCTCCAGTTTGATTACAAACTCGAACGAATCCTTCCGCGCCACAACCGTGTGCTGAAGGCGCTTAAAAAACGTCCCACCTGCGGTGGGTGTGAAACAAGGTCTCATATCAGATGTTTAATGTCGATGGCAAAGTATGATGAAAAATTCACCACCGGCTTTCACATAGGCATGGCCGCCCTCAAAAATGCTCGGATATCTCACCAACAATACAGTCGGATCCGCATCGTGGTCGATGGAAATCTCTCCCCCCGCCGTCTGACGCATCGTCACTCCTTCCACCTTCACATCAAGCCCGGCGGCATCCAAGGCCTTTTCCAATTCTTCCTTCAATTCCCCCAGCACGAAGTCCCGCGAAGCCTTTCGCAACATCTTTATCTGGTTGTTGTTTTCGCAACGGCGACTTACAAATATTTGCAAAATTTGTAAGTCTTTTCGGCTGCAAATATAACATATCTTTTTTCAAATCTGCATCGGTTTGGCGATTGCGCTCCCCTAAACCCTTATCAAGTCACCCAAGTCTTTCTCCCAATGGTCTGGCTTGAACGGCCAAAAGCCTCCACCATGGAAGAAAGTGTACTCTCCGAAGAAAACTTTACCGTCAATTGCCTAAAGGTCAATCCTCACAATACGCAGTCTCCAAGAAAGACAAATTATACTTTACAATGTCAACGAAAAGTTTACAAACCCATTTTGTATCAATTGTTTACCTCGCAAATATATAAAGAATCTCTGGATTTCCAACACCTGTCTGAGTATTTTTTTCATCGTAACAGAGCGAGGGTTTTTAAGAGTCGATTCCACGTCAAACACCTCAAGTTTACCGGCAGCAGTATTATTCTTATAATATGTCCTTGGTGGAACTTGTTTAAAATGCTCTACATCAAGTTTGGTAAGTAATAAAAATTATTGTCATTCTGCATTTTTGAAAACCGGAAGATCACGGATGTGCCACTGA
>CAVDEO010000230.1:0-2405 GCA_963607915.1 bacterium | reverse complement strand
TTGGCTGTCGCCGCCCTCCGGCTGCGCAGAGTGACGATGAGCACCGTGATGACCAGCACCGAGAGCAGCGCCGCCGCGAAGACCCACCAGAAAATCGGCGTGTGGTAGGCGAAGCCTCGGAAATAGAACCGCACAATCAGCCAGCTCGCAGGCGCGGCCACGGCGAACGACACAAGCACGATGGCGATAAACTTCAGGTTGAACATCTTCAGTATGTCGCCGACGGAGGCTCCGTGGACGCGCCTGATTGCAATCTCCCTGCTTCTGTGCTGCGTCTCGAAAAGCACGAGACCGAAGACCCCCATCAGCGAGATGATGATGGCAATCAGAGTGAACAGCCCTATGAGCTGTGCCAACTGATTCTCCTGCCTGTACTGTTCTCCGAGTTCCCTGTCAAAGAAATCCACCCCGTAGGTCTCCGGGTCTATGTCGGGACGCATCTCGGCGACGGTGTTGTTCACGAAGCGGATGACCTCGCCCGGATTCGCTCCCGGAGCGGTCCGGATGTAGATGTGCCTCAGTCCGCTTCTCCAGCTGTGCTTGCCGAAGACATAGAAGGCGAACGGGGCGCTTCCGTACTGAAGCGGCTTGAAATTGAAGTCTTTGCAGATGCCCACCACCTGCGTGTTGTCCTGATGGCCGGGTCCCGGAGTCTCAAGGTCGATGTCGAACTCCTTCTGCGCCTGAGTGTTGAAAATCATCGAACTGCTCTCCGAGACCTCATCCGATTCGGAGAAATCCCGTCCTTCGACAATCTCTATCCCCATGAACCGCAGGAAGTTATATGCCACCGGATAGCACTGGAAATTGATGCTCCCGCCCTTGTAGTCGCTCCCCCAACCCATTCTGGAGGTGCTGACAATCCTGCCGTCCGCCCAGGTTATGTCCTCAATTTGAGGATTGCTGCGGAGTTTGTCTTCAAATGCGCGGTTCTGTTCACCGTACCAGCAGAGTCCGTACGGGATGTTGCCGGTGAGCAGGTTCGACTTGTCGAAGCCCATATCATAGTTCATCATATAGCTGTGCTGCAGACGGATGAACGACGAGCAGACAATCAGCGCAATCGAAATGGTGAACTGGAAGCCTATCAGGATGTTGCGCAGCCTCCGTCCCGCAGCCGAGCCGCCGAATGAACCCTTGAGCACGAGAGCCGGCTGGAAGGAGGTGATGTAGATCGCGGGATAGACGCTTCCGCCGATTGCTGCGGTCACCGCGACGGCAATCGTGAGAGCAACCACCGGGACATTTCCCCCGATGCTGACCGGAGAACTGAGGATTTCCGCCAGCGGACTCGACGCAAACGCATAGACCAGAAGTGCGGCAAGTGCGAGGGATATGAGCACAAGCCCCACCGATTCTCCTATGAAATTGAAAACCAGCGAAGTCCTTGACACTCCGAAAATCTTGTAGGTGTTGACCGACCTGAGCCTTGAGGGAACGAGGGCGAAGAAGAAATTGATGAAATTTATCAGCGCAATCAGGATTATGAGTATGGCTACGGCGAGCAGGGTGATGTCAGTCGTGAGATTTCCGGATTTTCCAGGCCTCCCGTCGAGAATCTTCGTGTAATATATGTCCTTGAAAGACACGAGCTTGACATTGAACCCGTTCAAGGCCTCATTCAGTTCGGCGATGTCCTCCGCTGATGAGGATTCGTCAATCCCGTAAACTTTCATCACATATTCCCGCAGAACCTTGTCGGAATTTTTCTCGAACGACTCTTTCTCCGATGCATCGTGGAGTCTTACGGCATATTGAAAAGACCACTCGTTTCGGGAGTCGATATAGCCGTCTCCTATGTCGGTGATGGCCTTCACGCACGCGAGATCGGAATTTTCCTGAAAGTCACGGAACAGCGCGACAATCTCCATCGCGTCCGCCTCTCCTTCGGGGTCGCTCCACGAAATCCTGTCACCGATTCCAAGCCCGTTCTCACGCGCGAACGCCTCGCTGACGGCAAGCGTCCGTGGCTTCGAGAGTTCGTCAAACGAACCTTCCGCAGCCTCGAAATTCAGCGCCCTGATGCCCCCGGCGGAATATTCCTTGGAGGTCAGATGGAGTTTTCTCACAACTTCGTCCTTGCGTGTCCAGCATAATTCCGCGTCTCCGGAGTACGAGTCGAACATTCCTCCGCATTCCGCTTCCGCAGCCCCGTTCACCAGCTCTTC
Organism: bacterium; assembly: GCA_963607915.1. Lineage (GTDB taxonomy): Bacteria > Bacteroidota > Bacteroidia > Bacteroidales > UBA932 > Cryptobacteroides. The sequence continues at coordinate 237 of CAVDEO010000230.1, read as the reverse complement.
GCCGAGCGGCCGGCATATGAAGGTGTTGTATTTTCCCGGTGAATAGTTCGACGGCAGGGAAATCACGAATGTGCGGTCCGCGTCTTTGAGCCGTTGATTATACCCGAAGTCCCAGCTGACCTGAGTCATAATCACATAGAATGCCCCGAACGCCACCGCCATCCCGACGACATTCAGCAGGCTCGACACCTTGTACCTCCGCAGGGTGTTGATGAAGTTATGAAATATATATCGCAT
>CAVDEO010000229.1:0-2417 GCA_963607915.1 bacterium | reverse complement strand
TCCAGTACACTCCCTCTTCCAAAAGAAATCTATCCTCAAAAATCCTTCACAAATTTCTACCAATTTATTTTTTAACGCTTACTATTCATGTGATACTTCTTTCAGCTGGCTGCGGTAGGCGGAGAATATCTTCGACTTCGAGACGAAGCCTACATATTTCCGTTCCCTTGTGACGACGGGCAGATTCCACGCTCCGGTTTTCTCGAATTTGGCCATCACGCTGTCCATCTTCTCGTCGTCATAGACATACTCCGGAGCTGACCGCATATAGTTGAAGACATGTCGCGAAGCGTACAGTTCCGTCCGGAACATGTCGGGACGGATATCGTCAAGCATCACATAGCCCTGGAACCTCCCGCTGCCGTCAATCACCGGGAAGATGTTGCGGTGCGAGCCTGAAACAATGTCGAGGAGCTTCCCGAAACTGTCGTCTATGCGGACCGGATTGAAGTCAGTCTCTATCAAATCCGTGACTTTCAGCAGGGTGAGCACGGCCTGGTCGCTGTCGTGGGTGAGCAGTTCCCCCCTTTTGGCGATTCGCTTGGTGTAAATCGAATACGGCTCGAAGATGCGGGTGACTCCGAAAGAGATGGTCGCGGTGATAATCAGCGGGATGAAAAGCTCGTAACCTCCGGAAATCTCGGCGATGAGGAAGATTGCGGTCATCGGCGCCTGCATGACTCCGGCCATAAGTCCGGCCATACCCACGAGCACGAAATTCTGCTCCGGGACGGAAAGCGGAGAACTGCCGAGTATGAGGTTGATTGTCCTCGCGACTACGAATCCGGCGAGCGCCCCGATGAAAAGCGTCGGTCCGAATGTTCCTCCCACTCCCCCTCCCGCGTTGGTGAAGGACATCGAGAACACCTTGAGAATCAGGACTATGAGAAAGAACAGAGGCACAGCCCAGCTGTATTTCAGAACCGGAGCGAGAACTGTCTGACCGTCGTAATCAATGCTGTGGCAGGCGAGCATCTCGTTCACCGTGCCGTAGCCCTCGCCGTAGAGCGGCGGGAAAAGGAATATGAGCAGGCCGAGCCCGAGCGCGGAGACTCCCCAGCGGAGATAGGGGGACTTTATGCCCTTTATCCTGTCCTCAAGCCAGAGCGTGCAGCGGGTGAAATAGATTGAAAAGCCGGCGCAGCACAGGCCGAGAATTATGTAGAACGGGATGTTCTGCATCGAGAACGGAATCAGTTCGGAAGCGAACACCGCACCGTTGCCGAGGAAGATGTAGGACACGACCGTCGCGGAGACCGTGGAGACCAGCAGCGGAAGGATGGAGGACATCGAGATGTTGAAGAGCAGAATCTCAAGAGTGAAGAGCACTCCGGCGAGAGGAGCCTTGAATATGCCCGCCACGGCTCCCGCCGCACCGCAGCCGAGCAGGATGGTTATATTCTTGTAGCTCAGCCCCATGTAGCGCCCGAGGTTGGACCCGATGGCGGCTCCGGTGTAGACAATCGGAGCCTCCGCCCCCACCGAACCTCCGAAACCGATGGTGACGGAACTGGCGGCGAGCGAGGTCCACATGTTGTGCGGCTTAATCTTGGACTCGTTCTTGGAGACGGCCAGCAGCACCTTCGTGACACCGTGCCCGATGTTGTCCCGGACTATGTATTTCACGAAAAGCAGGGAGATGAGCATTCCCACCCCGGGATAGACGAAATAGAGCCAGTTGTAGCCGTCCTTCCCCGCGAACCACGAGGTCAATGCGCTGTGGATGTGCTCTATGCCCAGTTTAAGGAGGACTGCGGCAAGTCCGCAGAGAATGCCCACGACAAGGGAAAGCAGCAGCACGAGATTCCGCTCCGGCATCCTGTTCAGGAAGTTCCGTACCGGAGCCGTCGCCGCCTTAATCCTGAGTCTCGGGGTTCTGTCCATCGCGGAAAGATTACTCCGCGGAGTCGTCGTCGTTGGAATATTGTGATATGTTGTCGTCGGGAAGCGCGTCTCCGTTTTCCTCGCCGGATGCATCGTCCTCCTCTTCATCGTCATTGCTGTCGAGCCATCTTTCAATGTCCTCGGCATCGTCAGTGCGAATCTTGATTTTCACAAGGCAGATGGCATCGTCGGTCTCCACCGTCACGGCATAGAACGAAGTGCCGTCCGGTTTCGGATATTCCTTGAGGTCAGGAAGATAATCACTGAATCCCCTGGGATATTTCTCGTTGAACGCGGCGAGCAGGACCGCGTCCATATTCTCGTAACTCACCACGCGCCTTTTCTTCGTTTCCATATCGATTTTTTCTTTTTTCAAATTGCGCTGCAAGTATAAGACTATTTTTCTATACAGCAAAAAATTTTTTCCTTCACGCCGTAATATTTTTCAGGCTTGGTAATTATGAGTAAATTCGCAGGTTCTTGCGAAATTATGGATGACGCCTTGAAACTGATTCTGAAAATATATGATTTCC
>CAVDEO010000228.1:0-2428 GCA_963607915.1 bacterium | reverse complement strand
AAGTGAAAATACCGTATCGAAATTCATATCATATCTACAGATGGCATATCTGTTTTATCTGCTTCCCCGTTTCGATTTCAAGTTCAGGACGATGAACAAGGCTCCGAAAAAAGTGTATGTGGTTGATAACGGTCTCATTACGGCAAGGGGCTATGAAATCAGCCCGAATCTCGGCAGACATCTGGAAAATCTCGTTTTCATCGAACTGCTGCGCAGGGGATATGTGCCGGGAAGAAGCCTTTTCTACTATCACACAAGATACGATGACAAGGAAGTCGACTTTGTCTGCCGTGCGGGGACGAAGGTCACGGAAATCATACAGGTGTGCTATGAAATAAGCACCATCGGCACCTTGACAAGGGAAACGGCGGCTCTTGACAGAGCCTCAGGAGAATTAGGCTGTGACAGCCTGAAAATCATCGTCTGGAATGAACCTTCCGTAACTGTGGACTCCCGCTACAATGTCATCCGTTTTTCAGACTGGGCGCTTGAATATATTACAGAAACTCATTGATTTGTCGCAATTGTCATCCCAGTCCGGCCGCAGGTGTCTCTCAAAAGGGTGTAACAGACGTGCGTTTGAACGGCCGCATATCAGCCGACTGCCGGAGTAAAAAATCGCCAACTGCCGGAATGAAAAACCGCCAACTGCCGGAATGAAAATTATGAAAACATTGATTTTTCAATATTTAAGTTCTATCTTGTAGATGTCGGAAAGATGTCATCTCCGGCGTTTATGATGGTTCTGGCAGGGACAAATCCAGCTTCACTTGATTGCCGCGAACAGGTGCTCTGCGGTGATTTCGCTGTGGACGAGGCTGGAGTTGAGGCCTTGGGTCAGACCATATGGCGTGACGAAAGTGAAGACCGGAGGATTGGAAATCTTTTCGTCTTCCATAAATGTCTGACGGCGTTCCAGCAGCTGCGCCGCATAATCTTTAGTTATGCTGTAGCGGCTTGCCGCGAATTTCATCTCGACAAGGTGTATCATCTTGTCGGCGCGCTTTATCACGAGGTCGATTTGTGCCCCACGCTTTTCTTCGCCTTTTGCCGTGATGTGCCGCCAAGTCGATGATTCTGTGGCGACACCCCAGATGCCCAGCCCCTGTTTGATGTGGTTCAGGTGGTGGAGGCACAGCTGTTCGAAGGAAAATCCTTCCCACGATGATACGCTGCGGTCGTTGAAGTGATGCTGCCAATAGTGCTCGTCCTTTGAATTGTTTCCAAGTACGAACTTATAGTAGAATATTGTGTAGAAGTCGCTCAGGCGATAGAGACTCATCTTGGTCCTGTTGCCGAACCGGGAGTATGAGACGATGAAGTCGCATCTTTCCAGATTGTCCAGCAGTTTTGTGAGCCCGCCTCCCCGGAATCCTGTGCCCTGCTCAATTTCCGCCCGCGTGTATCCCTCCCTTTTCCCGGACAGGAACTTTACGATGGAGACATATCTGTCGGCCTTTGCGAACAGGGCGTTATATAACTCGTTGAATTCATCTGAAAGTTCCCCACCTCTTCTGAAAATGAGGGAATCAATATTGTCCGGAAGGCTCAAATCCGGTCGGAGAAGGCTCAGATAGTATGGTATGCCGCCTAAAATCATATAGCACTGCATAATCTGATATTCGTCCCATTCCATACCATGTTCTTTCAGATATTCCCGGCACTCGCTCAAATAGAACGGGCGCAGATAAATCCTGTGAGTCAATCTATTGTGGAGGCCTCCCTGATTGTCTTCCAGTTTATCCTTCATCCAGCTCGTCGCACTTCCGCAGGCTACGAACACGATGTCATCGCGGTTCTGCACCCAGTTCGCCCAGAAATATTCCAGTTCATCCAGAAACTCGCTTCCGTGCGTGTCCATCCACGGCATTTCATCGAAGAAAATGACTTTCCTTTCGTCCCCGCAATGGCCCAGATAAGACTCCAGTTGAAGAAAGGCATCGTGCCAGCTGTCAATTTGAGGGATGGGGGAGTTTTGAGTATACCGCATCAGCGCTTCTCTGAAATTCTGGAGCTGAACGGCTTTGGATTGACGGTGCGCCCCGACATAATGGAAACTGTACCTGTCTTTGAAGAAACATCTGACGAGAAAGGTTTTCCCGACTCTTCGTCTCCCATAAAGCGCGATGAACTCCGAACGGTCCGACTTGACCGCCCGCTCCAGTTCATTCCATTCATTTTCTCTTCCGATAAGCCTCTCCATAACCGAATATGTCTGTGGTTGCAAAGATAGGCATAATATATTACAAAAAGTCGATTTTCGTCCAAATCTCATAAAAATCCCGAGATTTGGACGAAAATCGGCTGAATTTTATCCAAATCTCTAATTTTTAACCGGATTTGGACAAAATCTGGCCGTTGAATGCGATGCGCGCACCATTGATGAAAACAGGAATCGGGCTTATTGTACAAGGGACTACGCGAACTC
>CAVDEO010000227.1:0-2428 GCA_963607915.1 bacterium | reverse complement strand
TCCTACTTCGGAGCGAGCCGGTAGAGGACGGCGGCGATGACAGCGAAGATTATGTTAGGCAGCCATAGCGCCCAGCCCGGCGGAAGGGTGTCCGTATAGACGAACATCTCGCTGAACTTCATGAAAAGGATGTAGGAGAAACTCAGCGCGATGCCGATTCCTATGTTCCAGCCTATGCCCCCGCGCCTCTTCTTGGAAGAGAGCGACACTCCCATCACAGTGAGGATAAACGCCGAGAACGGGAGGGTGAAGCGCTTGTGCTTCTCGATGAGGGAGTATTTCACATTCGCGTCGCCTCTCATCTGCTGCCGGGCTATGTAGCGGTCGAGTTCCCCATAGTTCAGGGTCTCCACGGTCTTCTTGCGGACATAGAAATCGTCAATCGTCAGGGCAATCACCGTGTCGAGCTGTTTGCCGCTGCGGATGCGGTCGGTCATATCCTCGTAATAGTCGCGGATGAAATAGTTCTTGAGCTTCCAGCCGCCGAAAGTGCTGTCCCACACCGCCGTTTCCGCAGAAATCTTGGATTCGAGGCGGTTCTCGTTGAAGCGTTCGAGCGTGAAACGGTAGGCCGTATTATTCCATGTGCTGAAAGACTCGACAAAAACGAACTCGCCCGGGGAAATCTGGTAGTGGACATTCTTCGTATTGGCTATATATCCCGATTTTATATATTTCCCCTCGAATTCGACCCTCGTCTTGTTCGCGTCAGGGATGATGAAGAGGTTCAGACAGAGCGACAGGACGCAGATGAGAGCGGCCGCAGCCATATACGGAACCATCATCCTGTGGAAACTGATTCCGCAGCTTAGAATCGCCACAATCTCCGAGTTCGCCGCCATCTTCGAAGTGAAGAATATCACCGTAATGAACACGAACAGAGGCGAAAACATATTCATGAAATACGGGATGAAATTCATATAATAGTCGAAGATTATCGCCTTGAGCGGGGCTTCTTTCGCCACGAAATTGTCGATTTTTTCGCTTATGTCGAATATTATGACTATTCCGATGATGAGCACAAGGGCGACGAAGAAGGTCAGAATGAACTTCTTGAATATATATATGTCGAGTTTCTTCGGCCTTAACGAAAATTCCATCGTCGTAAGTTTGTATCTATGCGTTGCGGACAAATGTCCGAATCCTTAAAGTCTCGTCATTATCTTCTTGACCGTCACATCCTTCCATGCCGCGAAATCCCCCGCCGCTATATGCTCCCTTGCGGCGCGGACGAGGTCGAGGTAGAACGCGAGGTTGTGTTCGGAGGCAATCTGCGCCGCAAAAATCTCGCCTGCGATGAAAAGGTGGCGGAGATATGCCTTCGTGTAATAATGGTCGACGAATGAACTTCCGCTCGGGTCGAGTTCCGAGAAGTCCTCCGCCCATTTGCGGTTGCGCATGTTCATTATTCCGTTCCAGGTGAAGAGCATCCCGTTGCGTCCGTTGCGGGTCGGCATCACGCAGTCGAACATGTCCACTCCCCTCGCGATGCCTTCGAGGATGTTCGCCGGAGTCCCCACGCCCATCAGATAGCGCGGCCGGTCCTGCGGAAGTATCGGGCACACGAGTTCCAGCATTTCGTACATCTTCTCGGTAGGCTCCCCCACCGCAAGCCCGCCGATGGCATAGCCCTCGCGGTCGAATTTGGCCGCGTGCTCCACCGCCGCCCTGCGCAGGTCGGGATAGACGCAGCCCTGGATTATCGGGAAGACCGTCTGGGAGTAGCCGTAGAGCGGCTCGGTCTCGTCGAAGTGCTTCAGATAGCGCTCCAGCCAGCTCTGGGTGAGCTTGAGCGACTTCTTCGCATACTCGTATGGCGCGTCACCCGGGCAGCACTCGTCGAGAGCCATCATTATGTCCGCGCCTATGATTCTCTGCGTGTCGACATTGTTCTCCGGCGTGAAACTGTGCTTCGACCCGTCGATGTGCGAACGGAAAGTGCAGCCCTCCGGGGTGAGTCTGCGGATCTGCGTGAGCGAGAACACCTGGAATCCGCCGCTGTCGGTGAGAATCGGCCTGTCCCAGTGCTCGAACTTGTGGAGACCGCCGGCCTTGCGGAGAATTTCCAGACCGGGACGCAGGTAGAGATGGTAGGTGTTGCCGAGGATTATCTCAGCCCCGATGTCCTCCACCAAGTCCCTGTGATAGATGCCCTTGACCGATCCGACAGTGCCCACCGGCATGAAAATCGGAGTCCGAATCTCTCCGTGATCTGTCGTGATTGTCCCGCATCTTGCCGACGAGCCCTGGTCTTTTGCCGTAAGTCTGAATGTCATATGGCGCTATAACTGTGTATCTTATGTTTTTCTCGCGTTTTTCCGGGAACCGCGCTCACCGGCACGGCCGCACCTTCTCACGAAATCTGAAATTTGTCGGACAAAACGCCGCCAAAGTTAGCAAAATCTTGGCAAGAATTGAAAACAACTTC
>CAVDEO010000226.1:0-2449 GCA_963607915.1 bacterium | reverse complement strand
CCCTTGAGGGATATGACCCGTATCCTCCGATTAAAGCCCCCGTCGCCGTCTGAGCGTTGGGGAAGTGTTGATAGGATAATTAGAGAGATAAGTTTAATTTATTCAAGAAGTTAAATACTTGAATTGAAAACCGATATGAAAAATCTGAACCTTTTGGCGGCTGCGGCTGCCGGACTGCTTGCCGCAGGTTGCGGCGGCGATGTGAAACCCGTAATTCAAAAAGATATGGAGATTGAGAAGAAAGTGGAACAGACGCTTTCAAAAATGAGCCTTGACGAGAAAATCGGGCAGATGACCCAGATAACTCTTGACGCCGTGGCCGTACAGGCCGACAATGAATACGGCTTCGAACTTCCGGATGAGAAACTGGACTACTTCATCGGGAAATACAAGGTCGGCTCTTTCCTCAACACCCCGACAGGCAAAGCCATTCCGGCGGCCGCATGGAACAAGGTAGTCAGAAAACTGAACGAGAAATCCATAGCCGTCATGGGGATTCCGACACTCTACGGACTTGACCATATCCACGGAACGACATACGTCAGCGACGGCACGCTCTTCCCTCAGCCGATTGCCGTAGCGGCCACATTCAACAGGGAAATTGCCCGCAGGGCGGGGGAAATCACAGCCTATGAATCCCGCGCCGCGAATGTTCCATGGTCCTTCAACCCGACTCTCGACTCCGGCCGCGACCCGCGCTGGTCAAGAATGTGGGAGAATTTCGGCGAGGACTGGTATGTCAACGCCGAGATGGGCAAGGCTACGATTCTCGGAGAACAGGGCGCTGACCCGAATCATGTAGACAAGGAACATATCGCCGTATCAGTCAAGCATTTCCTTGGCTACGGCGCGCCTTTCTCCGGAAAAGACAGGACTCCGGCCTACATCTCGCCGCTTGACCTGAGGGAGAAATATTTCGCGCCATATCTCGCCGCTCTCCGCGCCGGCGCGCTCACGTTCATGGTGAACTCCGGTTCAATCAACGGCACGCCTGTGCATTGCAATCCGGTTCTGCTGACGGGATGGCTCAAGGAGGAGACGGGATGGGACGGAATGATTGTCACCGACTGGGCTGACATCAACAACCTCTACACCCGCGAGAAAGTGGCGGCGAATGTCAAGGAGGCCGTGAAACTCGCCATCAATGCCGGAATCGACATGTCTATGGTACCGTACAGCTGCGATTTCTGTGACGCGCTCAAGGAACTCGTGGAAGAGGGCGGCGTGTCGATGGCGAGGGTTGACGACGCCGTGCGCCGCATCCTCCGCCTGAAGTACCGTCTCGGGCTGTTCGACACTCCGGACACCTCGCTCGCCGACTATCCTGACTTCGCCTGCAGGGCGTTCTCGGAGGCTTCCCTCCACGCGGCCGAGGAATCGGCGGTCCTGCTCAAGAACGACGACGGCATACTTCCGCTGCGCAAGGGTGTGAAGATTCTCGTGACAGGGCCGAACGCCAATCAGATGCGCTGCCTGAACGGCGGGTGGAGCTACTCCTGGCAGGGACATCTCGCTGACGGGTACGCCGGAGACCACAACACAATCTATGAGGCTCTCCGGGACAAGTTCGGCGCTTCGAATGTCCGTCTTGAGCAGGTCGTGACCTACAATGAAAACGGAAAATATCACGAAGAGGACGCGACTGAAACATCCCGGGCTCTTGCAGCCGCGCAATGGGCAGACGTGATTGTCGCCTGCATCGGAGAGAACAGCTACTGCGAAACTCCGGGCAATCTCACCGACATCAATCTGTCCTGGAGGCAGAAAGCTCTCGTCAAGGCGATGGAGGCGACCGGCAAGCCAGTTGTGCTGATTCTGAACGAGGGCCGGCCGCGCCTGATTTCCGAGCTTGTACCGAGAGCATCCGCAGTGGTGGACATAATGCTTCCGGGCAACCGTGGCGGCGACGCGCTCGCCAATCTCCTTTCCGGGGAAGTGAATTTCAGCGGCAAACTTCCGTTCACCTATCCGAAGGAAATCAACTCGCTCATCAACTACGACTACAAGGTCAGCGAAGAAGTTGACAAGATGGAGGGGGCCTACGACTACAACGCCGTGGTTTCAGTCCAGTGGGCGTTCGGCTACGGCCTGAGCTACACGACCTTCGCCTACAGCAACATGGCGGTGAACCGTCTCGAATTCAAGAGCGGGGATATCCTGAAAGTCTCAGTCGACGTGACTAACACAGGCAAGGTCGCGGGAAAGGAGACGGTGCTTCTTTTCAGCAGCGACCTGGTCGCATCCGTCATCCCCGACAACAGGAGGCTGCGTGATTTCACGAAGATTGAACTTCAGCCGGGAGAGACCAAGACCGTGACATTCAACCTGAAGGCCGACGACCTCGCATTCGTGGGATTCGACGGCCGCTGGACTCTCGAAGAGGGCGATTTCCGCATTCAGGCCGGCTCACAGACCGCCGTAATCCGCTGCACGCAGACCAGAATCTGGG
>CAVDEO010000225.1:0-2476 GCA_963607915.1 bacterium | reverse complement strand
TCTCATCCTGTACTGGAAGCGCGGCAACAAGATGTATGACTACTACAACGGGTGAGAATGAAGGACAAGAACAAATATGGTCAGTATTTTACCATAGATTCCGTCGCGGAGTTTATGGTAGGTCTGATTCGTCACGAAAAGGATGCAAAGGTGCTTGAACCTTCTTGTGGAGAAGGGGTCTTTCTTAAGAATCTCGAAAAGAACGGATTCCATAATCTGGATGCGTACGAAATAGACCGAACTCTTGACAACAGTTTCAGCTGTGTCCGTTATGAGAGTTTTGTCAGTTCGCCCGTGGGCGACAAATATGATGTCGTCATAGGAAATCCGCCATATATAAGATGGAAGAACCTTGAGCCGGAACTGAAAGATGAACTCGGACGTTCCCCATTGTGGATGAAATATTTCAACAGTCTGTGTGACTATCTTTTCATCTTTATCCTAAAAAGCATTGAGCAGCTCAACGACGGCGGTGAACTTATATTCATCTGCACCGAGTATTGGATGAACACGACTAATTCGGCTTCGTTGCGCAACTATATGGCGCAGAACGGGTATTTCTCAGACATTTATCATTTTAAGGAAGCCCCCTTGTTTGACGGAGTCTGCGCATCTTTTGTTGTGTTCCGCTATGTCAAGTCGAGCCGGAGACAGGATTCCATAATTCTGCACCGCTACAACAAGAAAGGAGCACCGTCTCCCGAAGAACTGCAAGACGGAAGCTGTTTTGACATATACGATATTCCTCAATTTGAGGCCGGCGACAGATGGCTGCTTGCGACGGCGGAACAGCAATGTCTGCTGTCAGATTTTGAACATTCATGCACAAGGGAGAACGACACGCTGTTTCGTGATGAACCGTCATCAATATACCGTATAGGGGATTTTTGTGACATCGGCAACGGAATGGTGTCCGGACTTGACAAGGCATTCAATGTCTCGAATCTTGATACTCTCAACTCCAGTGAACTCGACTGTGTCATAAACGTCTTGAAGGCGAAGGATTTGGACTATTATTTCGAGTCTTCTAAAAGCAGATATTTCTTTATACAGGAGAGGATTGACGAAGACACTTTTGCCGCTTCAATGCCCAATATTTACAGACAGATTGTCCCATACAGAAAAGAACTTGAAGGACGTTACGACTATGGAAAGGATACAAAATATTGGGAATTTGTATTTCCGCGTAATCTGTCGCTGTTCAGCAGAAAAGCAAAGCGAATATTGGTTCCGTGTAAGGAAAGGATTTCAAATAAGGATCATTTCCGCTTTGTTCTTGCCGACGAGGGTGTTTATCCATTGCAGGATGTGACGGGAATATTGCTGAAGCCGAATTGTCGTGAAAGCATAGAATATATCACTGCGTTTCTGAATAACCGGCGTGTGTATGAATGGCTCGGTTTCAATGGAATCGTCAAGGGATATATCGTGGAGTTTTCTGAAGCTCCGATAGCAAGCATTCCATATCGACCGATTAACTGGGACAATTCCGATGAAGTGAAAGTCCACGACACTATTACACGGGCGGTCAAGGACTACATCAGATTCAAGAAGCCTGAAACTCTTAACACTATAGATAATAACTTTAATAAATTGTTGTCATGAATACCGTTGATTACGATTCTTTGGTTGAGGAACTTGTCGGTCTTGTCGTGGAACGCCCAAACAAGTCGGATAACGGAACTCTGTCCGGTCATGCTGCGGGAGAGCCGTTTGAAAAACTGACTTATCATCTTCTGAAGGATAGATATGTGGGTAAGATTTTTAAGCAGTTTGAGTATCTGAATGATTTGTATCTCAAGAATCCACAGAATATAAGCATCGAGGCGAGAAAGGCATTGTTCGATTCTCCTGTCGCACTGTTTCTTCTGAGCCGTGGGGACAAAGCTACGCAGAACTGGAATCCGGAAAATATTTTTGCGGAGAAACAGGATGACACAGCGGATATTCTGTGGCACAATGACGAAAGATTCGACCTTATTGATGTCAAGACTCGAAATATGTCGAAGAGGGCGATGGCTCCCAACATCATCTCTGCCTATAAGTTGGTTCAGGCCTGTGCTCTGATGATTGACAATGATGATTTTTCCTCTATCGGAATCCATTATGTTGAAGTCGAATGGCTTGAGGAGCATGACAGTTTGAGGTGCATCAATGCACATTGGAGAAATCTCTTCACCTGTAATCCGTCCTCGCTGTATATAAACTGGGCTGCTGCCATGCAGATACAGTTCCATGTCAGCGAACTTGACCAATCCTTTAGCGGAACTGTCGAGCAATGGGCGAGGGCATACATCCGTGCATTTGTAAGAAGTGCCGAGGCAAGGTGCGACAAAATGTACAAGACCTATGTCCTTCCGTTCAAGAAATACATAGAATAACCCTCCATTGCCCGGACGGCATTATGGGACGAAAAAAAAGGAAAAAGAGACAGCGGAATCTGTTCGCCGGCATTTCGGCCGGCGCTCTGATGCTT
>CAVDEO010000224.1:0-2489 GCA_963607915.1 bacterium | reverse complement strand
ATATAGACCAAAAAGACACACAAAGATTACCAAGTTATTTTTTAAGGATTACTTAATCCGGACGCGGTTTCCGTCAGAGCTGACGCGAGACCGTCGACGGAAATGTGGTCACACGGAGATGAAAATCAAGGAAGCACTTTTTGCCGGAAGCAGCACCAGAGTATCAGAGAGACCGAAGCAGCGGTTCCCTGAATTTGCGTTCATCGGGAGGTCGAACGTAGGCAAGTCTTCGCTCATCAACATGCTGACCGCGAACAAAAAACTGGCTATGACCTCGTCAAAACCGGGAAAGACGAGGCTCGTGAACCACTTCCTCATAAACAGGAACTGGTATCTCGTCGATCTTCCGGGCTACGGCTACGCGAAGGCCTCGGCTTCCGAACGGCAGAAGATTCAGCAGGTAATCAACAATTACATAAACCTTTCGCCCGACATGGTCAACCTCTTCGTGCTCATCGACTCGCGTCACGACATCGGAAAGATTGACCTCGATTTTCTCATGGAACTCGGTGAGCGGCGGATTCCGTTCGCGATAATCTTCACCAAGGGGGACAAGCAGGGCGTGAATGTGCTGGCGGCTCAAGTTGAAAAGGGCAAGAAGCAGCTTCTGGAGTTCTGGGAGGAGCTTCCGCCGTGTTTCGTGAGTTCAGCGGAGACAGGAGCGGGCCGGCAGGAGATTCTCGACTACATCGGGAGCGTGCTTGATAGCCTCGGGAAAGACAACGATGACACGCCGCAGAAAAGCAACGGGAAGCCCGCGGAGAAGGACGGGCGAGGTGAGAACGGATGACAGTTTAACAACAATCAACATATAGAGAAAGATGAATAACGAGCATCAGATCAAATTGTTCGCCTGCAGGGCATCGGAAAATTTCGCCCGCAAGGTGGCGGAATGCCTCAACATCAGACTGGGGCAGGCGGAAACGGTAACATTCAGCGACGGTGAATTTCAGCCGGCCTATCTCGAAAGTGTCCGGGGTGCGACCGTGTTCATCATCCAATCGACATTTCCTCCGACGGAAAACCTTATGGAGCTGCTGCTGATGTGCGATGCAGCACGCAGAGCCTCAGCCTACAAGGTCGTCGCCGTGATGCCTTATTTCGGATGGGCGAGGCAGGACCGCAAGGACAGGCCGAGGGTGTCAATCGGCGCGAAACTCGTCGCCAACCTTCTGCATGCCGCCGGCTGCGACCGCGTGATGACCTGCGACCTGCACGCCGACCAGATTCAGGGATTCTTCGATTTCCCGGTGGATCATCTCTATGCAAGCTCTATTTTCGTCCCTTATATAAAGTCACTCAACATCGAGAATCTTGCGATTGCCGCTCCCGACATGGGCGGCGCGAAGAGGGCTCTCGCCTATGCGAAGCACCTCGAATGCCCGGTCATCATCTGCCACAAATCCCGCGAGAGGGCGAATGTGGTCGGATCAATCACGGCCATCGGCGAGGTCGAGGGCAAGAATGTGATTATCGTGGACGATATGATTGACACGGCCGGAACGCTCACCAAGGCGGCGAACGTGCTCAAGGAGATGGGAGCAGCGAGCGTGCGGGCCTGCGCGACGCATCCTGTCTTTTCCGGAAGCGCATATCAGAAGATTGCTGACAGTGCGCTTGAGGAAGTGATTGTGTCTGACACGATTCCGCTCAGCACGAAGCCGGAAAACGACAAGAGCAAGATTACGGTCTGCTCGATGACGGGGGTTTTTGCTTCGGTGATTGAGAAGGTGTATAATAATGAGCCGATAAGTACAGGATTCATATACTGATTCCAGAAACGGCGCATCTGCTGCGTTGCTCTGCGGTAATTTTAATCCTCACAACCGAAAAGGTTGCTCCGGTTAAAATTCCTTGTGCGCCTTGCATCTGCACCGTTTCTGAAATCAGATGGTTCAGATTTTGCTGCGGCGGCGTTGCTCTGCGATAATTTTAATCCTCACAACCGAAAGGTTGCTCCGGTTAAAATTCCTTGTGCGCCTTGCATCTGCACCGTTTCTGAAATCAGATGGTTCAGATTTTGCTGCGGCGGCGTTGCTCTGCAATAATTTTAATCCTCACAACCGATAATATTTATGAAAGTGTTTCTGGCGGTTTTGATTATAGTCGGGTTCTGCTTTGTGGGACTGGGATTCAACATCATATTCCGGAAAAACGGAAAATTTCCCGAGACGGAGATATCCAGGAACAAGGATATGAAGAAACTGGGCATCAAGTGCGTCAAGGAGGAGGAGATGCAGATGCTGCGCAAGAAAAGCGGGAAAAAGGATTTCAGCTGCGAGGACTTGGGATGCGGCTCCTGCTCGGGCTGCGACCTGCATCCGAAGACCGGAGAGTGAGTCCCGGATGAACACGGTCGGGATGACAGCGGATGAAAACGAAGGCGTGAGCCACGGATATTAACAGCCGGAAATGCCGGCGAAAAAACAACAGATTCTATGAGTTTGGTTGCAATTGTAGGAAGGCCGAATGTCGGCAAATCGACGCTC
>CAVDEO010000223.1:0-2504 GCA_963607915.1 bacterium | reverse complement strand
CCCTGTAGATCTTCTCCTCCAGACGGTTCTCCTCCAAGCAGAGGATAAGACCCTTCTCGGAGATGACTTCGTCAAGGAGCGCATTGAAGCTCTTGCTGTGCATCTTCATCATCTCCTTCGGATCATATGAGCATTTCTGACCGAGGGTCTCTATATAGGCGTGCGCCACGTTGCCCTCAGTTGTCTGCACGTCGGCGACTTCCTCGGTACCGTACTGGCGGTATTTCTTCACATAGTCCAGAAGGTAGTCCACCGGGCTCATAAGGAGGGTATTGATGCTGCTGTAGCTTTCCGCCTCGCGGTGGAACCCTTCGAGGATCTTCGGGTCGAAACGATGGACCGTGGCCTTGCCGTGGTCTGTCTCCACATCACCCGAGGCTGACTTCTTGATGGAAGCACCTTCAGTTGAAGCAATGCAGCTTGCAATCTCGGCAAGGAGGGCGCTCTGGGTGGTCTCCACACCGCTGATGCGGCGGCAGGTGACGATGGTCACGTCCCCGCAGCGGCAGAGCCCTTCCAGCTTGTAGTCCTTTTCGTTTCTTGCGGCCTGCTCCTTTTCGGGAACAAGAACGCCGGCTGCATTGAGCGCCTTTATCTCGCTTCTCGAGAGGAAGTCATATTCGAACGGGATGCTGTTGTCTGTCGTGGATGCGAACCAGACAAGGCGTCCGGCAGGGGAGAAGATGTCGGCGACATTGCCGATGACATTCATCGCCCCGAGGCGTGCATAGTCCGTGCTGATGTTTATCGGAGTGCAGATGTGGCTTGCCCAGCGGCAGAGCTTCTCCACGGGGATGGTCTCGTCCTTCCAGTTCTCAAGCAGGCGCAGGACCGCTCCGCAGCTGCGCTGCAGAGCCTGGAACTGTGCGTTGAGCTCGCTCTCTGGATTGACATTGCTACCGGCCCAGGTGTTAAGGCTCTTGACAAAGGTGATGACCCCCGCGACGGGTGCCTCTCCTGCAGGGAGACCATTGCTCTGATTCCACATGCCGATGAACTTGAGGGCGCTCTTGCAGTTCTTCTCGTCGAGCTCTTCACCTTCCCAGCTGTACTTCGCGTTCTCAAGGATTTCATCCCATCCTTTTCCGAAGCCGCTCTCGGAGCAGATATGCTCGAAGAGTTGGCGTGAGACGCCCCTATAGAAAGGTGTTCCATCCTTCTTCTCCTCCTTCGTGTGAAGCTTCCCGAGGGGAGTCTTCGGAGACTGGAGATAGGACTGGAGCGATGTGATGTCGGCAGGGTATCTGAAAAGCGACAGCCCGAGAGGGAGGAGACGCATCACGGCGCCGATCCCCTCGTCGGCCGCACCGATGCCGGGCTTGCCGAGTGTATGCAGGATGTCTCCTAGCAGAGCCTCGTCGGCCTCCGCCACGACATCCTCTTCTGAGAGGTCCTGCGATGCAATCCACTCGTGGGCCGAGTACTCGTTGTCGAAGTCCAGGATTCTGCATCTGGATGTCAATCCGTTGCCATACTTGGATACGGGAGTCTTCACCGAGTAGTACTCGACCACCGGAGTCCCGTACTGTGCGTTGATGGAATCGAACAGCTTCACAAGGACCGGCTCTAGAGCCTCTTTCGGGCACTCCACGATGATGCGGTCGGATGCTCTGAGCACAGGCCTCTTGGCTGCCACCGAGAGTATGGTTCTCCACCTGTCGGCAGAGCCCGGGCAGTTGAAGTGCCCCTCAATCTGGGAGAGTACCTGAATCTTATCGCTCTCAGCGACGCTCTTGCCGTCCCAGCCTACCTTCACCAGGGCGTCTCTCCAGCTGAGCATCAACTCGGCCGTCCCGAAATCATCCCTTTCGAAGGACTCGGCATAGAAGATGGTGCCGCCCTTGGCTTTGGCAGCGGACAGCGCCGCCTGCATTGCTTCCATATAGGCGATGACGCGGTCAGCGTGCTCCGCGTTCGCGCAGGTGAGACCTGCACGCAGTTCAAGCTCGCTAAGGAGAGCTTCCTTACCGGCGAAAGTCTTCCCCAGACCGCAATCCGATGCAGTCAGGAAGACTGAAGAGTCATAACGTGGATTGAAATATATCGTCATATGCAATCTTTTATACCTTTATCTACTCCGGAATTGCCGATGCTGCGCTTGACGGTGGCATTCGTCGGGATGCTGCTTCAGCCATAGTGAATAAGAATTAGCTGTTATGCGTTGCGTTGTAGTCGGCTTTGACGATGAGCTTGACAATCTCAAGACTAAGAGCGTCCTGGTATACTCTGAGCTCGTCGTCTGATTTGATGTCGGCCCTGCCCATATGCCAGCGGATTGCCATCATCTCCATAGGACAGAGCTTCAGACCCCAGTACTGAAGGAGAACTACCGATTTGAATCCGTGCCCGCCAAGGGAGATATAGGGTTTCTTATGATGAGGCTTTCCGTCAAGGCCTATCTGGTACTGGTCGAACTTGCATACATCGTGAAGAAGAGCGGCAATGGTGACGCTGTTGGCAGGAACCTCAGATTCGTGACCCGGGGTCTGGGCAAGGAATTCTGC
>CAVDEO010000222.1:0-2526 GCA_963607915.1 bacterium | reverse complement strand
AACTCCCGCCGGAGCCAGATTTCCAGAACTGGGTCGGGAATAATCACCCTGCGGTTATCGACATCTATCAGTTCCTTGGCGATGAGAGAACGCCGCACTGCGCTGACATTTGCGGATGAGCCCAAATCGTATTTCGACAGGACTTCCTTCTTCGAAAACTCTCTGTGAATCCCGGAGACCACCGCACGGAGGAAATTCACCTGATAAGCCGTGAGGTTCTCCGTCTGTTTTTCGAACAGCGGAGTATTCTGGTCAATCATATCCTGACAGGCTTCCTCCAAGGCATCCGCCGTCGCTGCCCGGTCCGTATGTATCCAAGTCAGCCACGCCAGTTGCTGCACATACGACGAGTGATTGTCGACGGTCAGACAAATCTTTTCCGCGAGTTCGCCGGATATCTCCTTCCCCGTCGCGGCAAACCGGCCCTCTATATATTTGACCCATACCGATGTCGGTATTTTTTTCAGATATATCGAATCACCGAATTTATAGAACGGAAAACTGCTCTTCTCAAACAACGCATTCATCAGATGTTTCTTGCTCCCGAAAAGACAATAGGACACGGACTTCTGATGCTGCCACACCGTCCTGAGCCTTTTCTGAAAAGTCTTCGAGTCGGCGAAGTTCGCAATCTGCTGGAATTCATCAATGCAGACGACTATGCTGACTCCTTTCTTTTGGGCGATTTTCTCCGGAAGCTGCAGAATTTCCGCGACATCCTCCCTTTTGTCGTTCAGCTCGAGCGAAATTGAAAAATCGGCCATAGGGTCGGCCCCCAGCGAAATCTTGGGACTGATGCGCGAGAGGAAAGCCTTGGTATTCCCGACCCACTCCTCCCATTTTGAAGAAGTCTGTTTCAGGACGGCTTCCGCGAATGTGTCATAAAAGTCCTTTTCGGTGCGGCACGAGAATATGTCCATAAAGACAATCTTCAGTTTGTCCGATTCCGCAAGTCCACAGACTTTCCTAATCAGCGAGGTCTTTCCCCAGCGGCGTGGAGAAATCAGAACAGTATTCACCCCATAACGGAAATTTGCAAGAAGCCGTTCCGTTTCCTGTTCCCTGTCAGTAAAGTTTTCGCCAGCCGCAGCTACGCCGAATACAAAAGGTTTCTCCGCCATAATTCATTGATTTCACGGCGCAAATATATGTAATATTTCTATTAGTAACAACTTTCTTACTAATAAAATTCTTACAAATGTCGTGAGGATAACGGCTCCGGGAAACGGGTAAACAGCTCATAAAAATCTCGAGATTTGGACGAAAATCAACTGAATTTTATCCAAATCTCTAAAGCAGAAACTCCTCGATGTTGTCCGGAGTGACCACCGTGAAACTCGCGCCAGGATAGGCTGATGCGAATGAAGACGGGCATTTCGTACCTGATTTCGACGGATTCCATTTGAATTCAAATGCTTTCACTCCCCCGTCTTCCTCTTCTATGTAGTCGATTTCACTCTGGTCTTTAGTTCTCCAAAAATAGGATTGTGCGAAACTGGAATCATATTCCTTTATTTTCATTCTTTCCGATATGACGAAGTTTTCCCACAATGCACCGCTGTCCGTCCTGCTCTCCAGAGGGGCGAAATTACCTATGACTGCATTCCTGACCCCGAGATCCCAGAAAAATACTTTGCGGGTCATTTTCAACTCGTTCCTCAGATTCCCGGAAAAAGAGCCGAGTCTGAAAATTATGTATGATTTCTCAAGTATGTCAATATACTTCTCCGCTGTCTTTGGGTCAACACCGAGCAATTGGCCCAATTCGTTATATGACACCTGATTACCTATCTGCAATGACAGCGCCTTCAGCAGACGGACGAACACATCCGGCTTACGGAGGTTGTCTATTGCGAGCAAGTCCTTGTACAGATAACTGTCAACCAATTCTTTAAGCACGGTTTTCTCTTCAGCCGGCCTTGTGACGACCTCCGGATAATACCCGAAAACCAGCCTATGCGGAATCATTCTATGCTCGTCCAGAAAAGATGTCTGTCTGACCATCTCCGAAAATGCCAAAGGAAAGAGTTTAAGTTCCCTTTTCCGCCCGGCGAGAGACTCGTTGATTTTTGAGGACAGCTCAAAACTGCTGCTGCCCGTTGCAATGACCTGTACCCCGGGAATCTGATCCGTAATCAGTTTCATTCTCAATCCAATCTCCTCTATGCGCTGAGCCTCGTCTATCACGACAATTTTTCTGTTGCCGATGATTGCCCTGAGTCTGGTTGACGTCATGTTTCTGAAAGTTTCCCTCACATCGTCGTCATCCCCGTTGAGCCAAAGCACGCCGCCGTCCCCATCCAACAGTGAATGGAGTATTGTCGATTTCCCAACCTGCCTTGCCCCCATCAGCGTTATAGCCTTTCCCGAGCCTATCAGCGATTTGATTCTCTCGGATTGCGCCCTTTGTATCATATCTCACCTGTTTTGGCGCGAATATACATAAAATCCCAAAAACTCGCCACTTTTCAGGAATATATTCCCAAAAACTCGCCACTTTTCAGGAATATAAATGTATTCAGGCGG
>CAVDEO010000221.1:0-2536 GCA_963607915.1 bacterium | reverse complement strand
TGAAGACGGAGTATCAAACCGCCAGCGGCAGGGTTGACATAGTGATGGACACGGCTGACTATGTCTATGTCATTGAAATCAAGCGCGACCAGTCTCCGGAAGTCGCTCTGCAGCAGATAGAGGAAAAGGGCTACGACAAACCGTTTATAGCCTCCGGCAAGAAGATCATAAAACTCGGCATCAACTTCTCCTCGAAGACCCGCAGCGTGGACGGGTGGAAGATGAAAGTTCAGTAAGTGATGAACTGACTGCAGCTTCAGCGTTCCACCCGGCGGTGGAGATATGCCCTGTAGTCATCCCAGTCGGTGATTGGTGTCTTGGCGACACCGGAGTCCATCGCGGCCTTGGCGACGGCGACGGAAACTCTCTCAAGAAGACGCGGGTCGAGGGCAATCGGGATGATGTAGTCAGGTCCGAAGTGCAGTTCCTCCCTGTCGGCCTCTTTAAGAACCTCCTCCGGAACGGGCTCCTTGGCAAGAGATGCGAGCGCATTCACGGCGGCGTGCTTCATCGCCTCGTTTATCTCCGTCGCGTGCGTGTCGAGTGCGCCACGGAAGATGTACGGGAATCCGCTTACATTGTTCACCTGATTCGGATAGTCGGAACGGCCTGTTGCCATAATCGCGTCCGGACGGGCTTCTCTGGCCTCATAGTAGCCTATTTCCGGAACGGGGTTGGCCATCGCGATTATGACCGGATGCTCCGCCATCGACTTCACCATTTCCTGACTCACCGTGCCTCCCTTCGAAAATCCCGCGAACGCATCAGCGCCCTCCAGCGCCTCGGCGAGAGTGTGCAGGTCGCGCTCCGTGGCGAACTCGCGCTTGTATTCGTTCAAATCCGTCCTGTCCGCACGTACCACACCCTTGCTGTCACACATCACGATGTTTTCCTTGCGGAGTCCGAGGCTGACATACATCTTCGTGCAGGCGATTGCCGCCGCACCCGCTCCGCTCACGACAAGTTTCGCGTCACCGATTTTCTTCCCTGCAATCTCAAGGGCGTTCAGGAGAGCCGCCGCGCTGATGATTGCCGTTCCGTGCTGGTCATCGTGCATAATCGGGATGTCGACCTCCTCCTTCAGCCGCCTCTCAATCTCGAAGCATTCCGGAGCCTTTATGTCCTCGAGATTGATTCCACCGAAAGTCGGTGCTATGTTCCTGACTGTCCGGCAGAACTCGTCTATGTCGGTTGCGTCCACCTCTATGTCTATGGCATCCACGCCCGAGAGTTTCTTGAAAAGCACGGACTTGCCCTCCATCACCGGTTTCCCGGCAAGCGCGCCGATGTTTCCGAGTCCGAGCACGGCCGTCCCGTTCGTGATGACCGCCACAAGGTTGCCCTTCCCGGTGTAATCGTATGCCTTGTGTGCGTCTGCCTGTATCTCAAGGCAGGGAGCAGCGACCCCAGGCGTGTAGGCCAGAGAAAGGTCGTGCTGATTTTCAAGTGATTTGGTGGGCTTCACCTCAAATTTCCCTGCCGGGAACGAGGCGTGGTATGCCAGCGCCAGGCTGTTGATTTCATTCGTACTCATATATTGCTGAAGCGATGTTAAACTTGCATTCCGCCGCATCCGGAGACGTGATACGCAACCGTCTGCGGCCGTGCGGAATATTCAACATTAGTGCCGAACACGCATATGCACAATCAACAAAATTCCCCTTTTTACTTACAGTATATTTACTAACTTTGCGCCCGGAGCGGCAAATTCTCCGAGTAGCAAATTTTGATTGAATGCCGAAAAAAGAAGCTGTGGAGCGGATGTTTGACAGCATCGCCCCCGAATATGACGCACTGAACCATATACTTTCGCTGAACATCGACAGGCTGTGGCGGCGCAGGGCGGTGAAGAAACTGCTGGACAAGGATGCCGGTTGCAGGATACTTGACATCGCCTGCGGAACGGGCGACTTCTCGATTGCCGTGGCTGGGCGCTCCGCGAATGCGAAGATTACCGGGATTGACCTCTCTGAGGGAATGCTTGCGGCCGGGCGGGAGAAAGTCAGGAAAAACGGTCTTGCCGGACAGATTGAACTGCTCAAGGGCGACTGCGAGTCCCTCGAATTTCCGGACGGGACTTTCGACGGCGTATGCGTGGGGTTCGGGGTGCGCAATTTCGAGCATCTGGAGACCGGTCTGCGCGAAATGCGCCGCGTCCTCAGGCCCGGCGGACGGCTTGTGATTCTGGAACTCTCCGTGCCGCAGAACAAGTTGCTGCTGGCTCTGTACAAGCTGTATTTTCTGAAAATACTCCCGAAAATCGGGGGCAGAATCAGCGGAGATGAAGCGGCATACCGCTATCTCCCTGCATCCGTGCTGAATTTCCCGCTGCCAAAGGAATTCAAGGCAATCCTCCGGCGCTGCGGCTTCTCCGACATCAGGCACACACCCCTCTCCCTCGGAATCTGCCGGATGTATGTTGCGGAATGAAAACGACAAAGTTTTACATCTTTTTGAGACATAGTAAGCGTTAAAAAAATAAATTGGTGGAGATTTGTGAAGGATTTTTGAGGATAGATTTCTTTTGGAAGAGGGA
>CAVDEO010000220.1:0-2538 GCA_963607915.1 bacterium | reverse complement strand
GTTTGAGGAGAAAGTGTCCGGACATATTGAATATGTCAAGGTGTCTGCATTGGGCGCCCCGGAGATTGTTAAACTGGTAGGTTGTAACATCTGAATCTTGAATCCTGGAAACGGGAGCTACAGGAAGAGACCGAGGAAAACCGACTTTGCCTTTGCCAAGTCTCCACAGGCAAAAAAGTTATTTGCTTCTAATGACATTTAAGTGCTAAAATAATATTTGTGTAAAGGTAATCACTCCTTTCCGAGAGTGAAAACCACTCCACAATGGTATTCAGTTTTCTTTTGGTAACGTCTCAGTGAAGAGTTTTATGGCTCGGTATATTTCAGAATATGACTCGTCTTCCGGCCCAAGAAGAGCGGCGCGTTCACAGGCCGATTCCACTCGCCCCGCTGCACACATGTCGGCAACCCATGAAATCTTCTCCAGAAAAGAGCCGGTCTTGTCATAGTGCGGGATGAATTTCCTGAGGACACGCACAACGGCTTCCGAATCCTTGAAGTACCTGCTGGTATTCATGTAGTGGATGAGAAACCAGAACTCTATGGAAGGCATACTCTCGCAGAAGAACACCATGTCATCCTTGGCGTAGCGCACCTTCATCTCATGGAATTTCTTCTTCCGTTCCTCATTGGTCCGGGTAATATCCGCGTCGCACACACATACAGCGATGCCGCCACCCTGAATGACCCAATCTACCAGCTTGCCCATCTCCTCGAACGACTGGTGGACGAAAAACCTGGGCTTGCAGTCGTAGCGGTATCCTTTGAGTGTCCGGAGATGCTCGAAATACCAGCGTTCCGTAAGCCCTTCTCCTATCACCGTGATGCGTGAGCGTTTCAGCTCGCGCTCTTTTCTCATTCTTGCCATAATCCTCTACACATAGATTTCTGGAACGGCACCGAACTGGCCGTTCTTGTATGACTTGCGGATGGAGGACAATTTGTTCAGTCCCTTGAAATCGGTCAGGGGATAGAGTTCCGTATTGCCGTCTTCCTTCTTCTCCGTGAACCATACGGAGTCCTTGCCGAAAAGGTCGTTCACGTCCAGACTGTCCAGAAGAGGGTCGTAGTGTGTGGTCACGAGCAGCTGTGAGCGGTTGTTGTCATTCGCCTTTAAGAATTCGTTGAGCACGAAATCCAGCAAGGACGGATGCAGTGATGCCTCGATTTCGTCCACATGCAAAAATGCCTGATCCTTTATCGTGGTATAGATGGCGGACTCTATCTCAATCACACGGGTTGTTCCAGCGGACTGTCTGCTCTCGGGGAGTATGTATTCCTCCTCTCCGCGGGCATTTTTTACGCTCACTTTGAACCGGGTGTCGATGTCGCTGATGGAACCGCAGGCAAGAATCGACGCTTTTTGCTCCTCGTCTATGAAAGGCGCCTCAGAGACCATCTTGAGTTGCTGTTCGCTCAGGACGTGGGCTGTCTCTTTCACGCTGATTTCAGAAACCCTCAAGTCGGCCGTTTTGATGAATGATGTCAGGTATTTGCGGAACGCCTCGTCTTTCAGCATCTTCTCCTTGGCATAGCCTGAAAGTTCTGTGCTGCGGTTGATGCCGGGCAGGAACTTGTCGCCAATCCAGTTGATGACTTCACTGACTCGTTCAATGGTCATATTGACCTTAGTCATGGAGGCAAAGAAAGACATGTTCTTCCAGCAGTTGAGATTGATAGCATCCACTTCGGCGGATTTAAGTTTAACGGCGGCGGGATTGAATTTCACCACGGAGCGGCCATCGACATACTCGCGGGAAAATATGCGGGTCGGCTGGACGGACTCGTAAAAATACAGTGATTCCCCGGACACCCGCTCTTTGTTGAGGCTGAGTTTATACCAGTAACGGACATCGTCCACATAGAATTTCATCTCAAAAGTGGTGTCTTCCGAAGGTGTGTCCTTGTCCAACAGGAATGGAATCACACGGGTTGACAGGTCGTTTCTGGACGGCACCTCTGTCCAAAACCGGCGCAGGAAGTCCAGCGCTTCCAAGAAATTTGATTTCCCGGAAGCATTGGCTCCAAATACGACGGCGAAACGGAGCAGCTTTGTCCCATCCTTCATGGTTGCGACGCGATTGATGGGGTCGTCTTTAGTGGGTTCGAAGCTAAAAGCGGCTTCGTCCCTGAATGACAAGAAGTTCTTAAACTTGAGTTCCTGTATCATGACATATCAATTATTGGACACAAAGGTAATGACAATATCTGGATTCTCAAAATAAAATGACAACGAATTAGTATTTTGTTCTTGAAAATAAATACCTAACACTCTGTTTTGCTAAATAAAACTGACATTTTGTCGCAATCCTTTTTGCGGTATGATGATTGTTTGGTAGTATGTCGGCGCCGTCACTGCCATTTGTTTCCGGGAGACGGCTGAACTATCAGAGGCAACCTTTTGTACTAAGAAGTCTCTGTCCGCGGCTTAGGTGGCCTGCCTGGTGTAATAGGTAACTTTGTTGATTGGACCTTTGTGTACAAAGTAGCGCATAAGGCAAACATGAATCGTTTCCTTGATGCGGTTAATGGCATTTG
>CAVDEO010000219.1:0-2555 GCA_963607915.1 bacterium | reverse complement strand
TAGGTGACAAGTACGACACCGAGTATCACGAGTCTATGTGGGAGGCGGACTTCCTCGGCGACCGTTCATCTCCGGACTACTACGGCAACAGCCGCTGGGGCGAACTCAACGGCCTCCGCAGTTCCAACGCCGGCACGAACTATTCCGAGATGAACACGAACTTCGCCTACGGTCTGTTCAGCAACACGATAAAACTGTGGAACCTCTATATGGACGACGACCGCACGAAACTCGAGAAGAACCTGTCGGTCATCACAGACAAACGTCAGGAGTGGAATCTCCCGTCCTACCATTACAACGGCACGGGCGAGGAGACCTGGCTCTACCCGTACGGCGGCGACCCGTCCGACACGCGCAAGCTCATAGCCGGAATTGACAAGACCCCGTACTACTCGTCCGGAGCCGCAATCAAGGACAGGAACTCCACAAATCAGGAAGAAACATATTACCCGGGCAGCCGCTACTGCGGCAAGTTCCGCCGCGAAGTCCAGTACGAAGGGCGGAAGAACTTCAAGTGCATCTGGTGCGGAATCAATGTCCCCCTGCTGCGCTACTCGGATGTCCTGCTGATGTGGGCGGAAGCCGTCAACGAGTACAACGGCGCGCCTTCTGAGGAACTCTACAACACTGTCCTTCCGATTCGCGAGCGGGCAGGAGTCGCCACAGAGCCTTACACGAAATACGCCACCTGCGAGAAGTTCCGGCAGTTCATCCGCAACGAGCGGGCACGCGAACTCTGTTTCGAGGGTCTGCGCAAGTTCGACCTGCTCCGCTGGGGAATCTATCTCCAGTCGATGGGCGAAGTCGCAGCTTTGGTCGGGACAAGCCAGTGGAATACGTCCACCGCCAGGAATTACCTGATTCTCTATGGCAGGATGAGCGAAAGGAACAACTACCTCCCGATTCCTTCTCTGGAACTGGCGGTCAACACAGAATTGAAACAGAACTCCTTATGGTAAGACTTATGAAGGCGAAGCACATTCTTGCGCTTGCGGCGGCCGTCATAACGACGGCCTGCAGCCAGCAGAACATAATTGTCCCGGTGGAATTCGAGGTCAGTCTCGACCGCGACAATGTCTACAGACCGGGGCGGCCCATCCATTTCAAGTTCACGGGAGATGCTGATTATATGGTGTTCTACAGCGGCGAGACGGGGCACGAGTACCGTCACCGCGACCGCACCTCCGTCCCAATGGAGGATGTGGACGCCGTAAAGATGAACCTCGAATATACCGGGCTCTGGGGGGAGAAGGGAGGACTCGATGTCTATATCTCCAACAGCCAGGAGCGTATCCTTACGGAGTCCGACGGGGATGCCGACCGGGCTGCCATACGCGGGATGATTGAGGGCGGTCTTGAGGGATGGACCGACCTGAAGTATTCAGAGATTGAGGGAGACAGCCAGATTACCAGGAAAGCCGAGTATAATCTGGAGGATTACAAGGACAATTTCTCGATTGCCTTCCATTGGCATCCGAAAACCTATAATCTCACGAGAAATCAGCGTTCCTACCAGATAAACGGTGACATCCAGATGGCATTCGACGGCGGCAACAGCGTGACCACGAAGCTCAATGACATACCGTTCGACATCATCGTGATGAACGAACAGGATGAGCCGTACCTCGGAAAGAATCCGCTCAGGAGAGGCGACACCACGTCCATTGCGACAGCGCACTTCGACGATTCCCGCTATGCAATTTACTTCGAGGGGACGAATGCGACTTTCCTCAGCTATGAGCTTGATGTCTGGTGCATTTCCCAGCCTATGCCGCTCAACACGGTGCAAAAGGACACGGGAGTTCAGATTAAGAATATGATGAATCCGATTTATGACTATGAATACACCTACGACAAGCCCGGCACCTACAAGGCCGTGTTCTATGGGGTGAACGACAACTATCAGGGTCATACGACCGCAGTCCGGGAGGTGACGGTGGTGATTGCGGACGACCCCGTGTTCGACAAATGAGGCGGCCCTGAAATAATCGGACAGAATAAATGAGACAAAAATAATGTGACAAACTATTAACCAGATGATTATGAAAACAGAAAACTACCTCGCGCCTGACTTCCTCGTCGAGGAACTGAGCGCGGAATCGGGCTTCGCACTGTCCGGGGGGGGGTGTAAGCAACGAATCTTATGACTACGAAAAATTCGAGTGGAATTAGCCGTTAAAACCATTTTGCCATGAAAAAGATTTCAAGATATATCTTGATTGCGGCTGCGGCTCTTTTGACCGCCGCATGCGCGAAAGAAATAGTGGATGACACGAAGCCCGGGGATGTGCCGGAACCGAAAGAAGGCGTGACATTCACCGCCTATGTCCAGAGCATCGAAGAGAATTCCCCCGGCGCTGACAGGACTTCGCCGGCAGACACCAAGGTCGCCATCACGATTGACGAGACGGCCAAGACCGCCAAGGTTTCATTTACAGCGGGTGATTTCATCGCGGTCAGTGACGGAACGACCACCCAGCGCATCACTCTGACGGCCGACAACATAAATGAGGACGGTTCGGCGACTTTCACGGCTTCCGACCTATCTGCCGAAG
>CAVDEO010000218.1:0-2561 GCA_963607915.1 bacterium | reverse complement strand
TCAGCACAGGCTGTGGCAAGAGCCACGCTTTCTTTCCAAAACTTTTCATTGTTCTATGTTGACTGTTATTTGTTGATGTACTCCGCATGAATCTTGGGCTTGATTTCCTTGGGCGCGAAGATTTTCTCAATCATCCCCTCCTCATTGACGAGGTAAACTTCCAATTATCTCTTGTTATGTGTCTCGTCGACATTTTATGCAATTTAGGAAGTGCACTCCAAAATTACAAAATATTCGCTCGGACAAAATGTAGAACAAATAATGGTGATTGATTATGAACATTGTTGAGCCGGACATGAAGCAGCCCCCTGGTCATATCGTATGCTTGAGCGAGAGTCGGAGCAAGATTGTCGCGCAAGTTCGAAACAGTTCCAGAAAGATTACTGCCGTATTGGACCTCAACAGGACAAAGTTTTCCACGTTCGATATTTTGAGTCAGTGTATCTAATGAGCATATTCCCCAATTATTGAAGAAAAATTTTGCAGATTGAATAGCAATTGCTATATTTGCATTCCCAACACGGTGCTATGGCCGAGTGGTCAGGCATTGGTCTGCAAAACCAAGTACAGCAGTTCGAATCTGCTTGGCACCTCTAAAAACGCCCTTACAGCTATCTGTAGGGGCGTTTGCTTTCCAAAAGTTGGCTACATTTTGGCTGCCACGATAACCGGATACCGCAGTCAGTATCTCGCAGTATCCGGCGTGGTGGAAATTGAATAGGATATTGCGTGATAGCGGGCGAAAATGGCAAAAAATAATTCATTTTCGCCCGCTATCGGAACAGATCGGCAAGAGTAACCACAGAGTTTACCGTGTCGCTCCACATATTCTTCACCAATCCGTTTGTGGTGATGAGTGTCACGAAAATGCCCTTTTTCGTCTCGGTCTCAACCCTGAATTTCTCCACCCTGTTGAGCAATTTCACGGACTCTTCCTTGGTCATGGTATATTGACCTGCGGAATATTTAGCCTCGCAAAGATTGATCATGTTGTCGGCCCTGGAAATGACAAGGTCAATTTGGGCTCCGCCGCCAGGGTCGTTGCTGCGCCATGAGCAGTATTGGGTCAGAATGCGGTCAATTCCGAGAGCCGCGAGAATCTGGGGAATATGCGCCATCGCGACACGCTCGAATGCAAGTCCGTACCAATTGTTCTGGGCCGGAGTGTTGAGCGTGTGTGCCCAATAGTGGTCATCACTGATTTTCTTGGAAGCAAATGCGTGATAGAAAATGGAATAGAAGTCAACCACTTGATAGAGCGATTTGTTTGAACGGACCTTTTTTCCGATGGTGTTGTACTCCCTGATGAAATCACAATTGACAAGGTCTTCCAGAATATCTCCGAAGTGTCCGTTGTTCTCCACTTTTATCTTTTCGGCCAGTTCCTTGCGGGTGTAACCCTTCTTGTTGGTGGACAGGGCTTTTATGACCGCTTCGTATTTTTCTGATTCCTTGAAGATGGACTTGTATAGGCGGCCATATTCTTTTGTGAGTGGCTTCTCGCCACTGAAAAAGAGTGCGTCTATGTTGTCTGTCAGGCTCATGTCTCCTCTCAACATTCCGAGATAATATGGTATTCCTCCAAGTGCCATATATGCCTGAAGTATGTTGATGTCAGGCCATGAAATGCCGGACTTGACGAGAAATTCCTTAGTCCCTTTGAGGGTGAACGGCGACAGGTGCTTCTCATGCGTTATCCGGTTATGCAAACCACCCCTATTGTCGATTATGTTGCGGATAATCCATGAAGTGGCACTGCCGCAGACAATAAGAAAGAGTTCTTTTTTGCGACAGCCCCAGTTGTTCCAGAAATAATCAAGGGCTTTTATAAGACCGGACTTTGGCGTGGCAAGGCAAGGGAGCTCGTCAATGAATACTACCATCCGTCGCCCCGCGACCCATTTGCTCTCCAAGAGCTCGCGCAAAGCTCCGAATGCCGACATCCACGTACGGGGCTTCCGACCGTTGTAACCGTAAGTCTTCAGGGAAGTGTGGAAGGCTGTGAGTTCCTCGTCTTTGGTGCCTTCGATTATGCCCGCCGTTGAAAATGCATACTGTCCGTCATATAGTGTGTTGACCAGATATGTCTTGCCTACCCTGCGACGGCCATAGATGGCAATGAACTCCGGTTTCCCGGATGAATAGTAGCGTTCCAGCTCCCGGATTTCTTCTTGGCGACCGATGATATCTTCCATACGACTATTTTTCTGCAAATATACTTATTTTGCGTGATAGTGGGCGAAAATGGTAAAAAATAATCGATTTTCGCCCGCTATCACGCATTTTGTTGCCCTGTATAGGAATTTTACCGGAAATATTCGTACTTGTCCGTAAGTTTCTCGACCTTCTCTTTCTTCGGCGCACCGCCCTTTGTGGTCTCGATTTCCACGAGTTATGTGATGCCTGCCTCCTGCGCCACCTCCTTGATGTAGCGGTTGATTACTTGGTCCTCCAGATGGGGCAACTGGTAGTCGTATTTCTTCAGAATGGCCTTCAGCTCCTTTATGCACCTCTGAAAAAGCCTCGGGCGTTTGTCCGAGGCTTTTTTGTTTTATGTTAAT
>CAVDEO010000217.1:0-2572 GCA_963607915.1 bacterium | reverse complement strand
TTTACGGGAATTCTTCCACAGCCGTCCGACCGGAGCACGGAGGATGCCAATCCTGTGACCGTAATGCCGGTGACTGCCGCGCGAGGGGAAGCCGAATCAGTAGCCGCAGTCCGGGCAGGATTCCCCGTATACGGCACTGCGGGCGCGGAGCAGGGCCTCGAGATAATAATAGTCGGCATAGATGATGCTGGCGTCGATTTCGCTGCCGGCGGGGTGGTGTCCGGTACTGTGGAGCAGGAAAGAGACATTACTGTCTCCGCTCCGGTACGGGGCTGAACTCAACTGCGCGAGCATCCCGAGAGCCGCCTCCCGGTAGACCGCAGATTTTTCGCAATCCACATAGCCCTGAAGCTCAAGCAGCGCGTCCGCCACTATTGCGGCGGCACTCGCATCCTTGGGGGCTTTCAGCCCGCGCGGATCGTCCATATCCCAGAGCGGGACAAGGTCGTCGCTCGTCCCGGCAAGGCGCTTGAGATAGATGTCTGTCACTTTCTGCGCGAAATCGAGAAAGATGCGCTTCCCGGTGTAGCGGTATGTCATCGTATAACCGTAGATGGCCCAGGCCTGCCCCCGTGCCCACATTGAGCCGTCGCTGTAGCCCTGATGGGTCACGCCTTTGATGAAACTCCCGGTGAGGGTGTCATAGACCGCCACGTGGCAGCAGCTCCCGTCTTCGCGGAAGTGGTTGAGCATCGTGGTTTTGGCGTGGGTGAGCGCAAGGTCGTAGAGCAGCGGGTCGCCTCCGTTGCGCGAAGCCCAGAACATAAGGTCCAGATTCATCATATTGTCCATTATCGTATTGTGAGGCCAGCCTCTCGGCCCGACCTCCCTCGGCCAGCTGAGGAGCGTGCCCACGAGCGGGTTGAAAAGCGTCGCAAGCGAGTCCGCCGCAGCGAGAATGACTTTCTTATAGTCCTCTGACCGGTTCAGCTCATAGCCTTTCCCGAAGGAGCAGAAAATCAGGAAGCCGATGTCGTGGTCGTAACAGGGACGGAATGCTATGTCTCTGAGAGCCGATGTGTAGCCCTCTGCCGCTTTTCTGACTTCCGTGTCTTCTGAAACAGAGTAATCCATCCAGAGAATGCCGGGCCAGAATCCTCCGCACCATTCTTCCGCCTTGGCTTCACGGCAGTTCCAGCCTTTCCCCGAGTCGGCGGGGAGTATGTTCCTCGGCTCCATTGAGAAATCATAGTTCCCGTCGGAGTCTTTCAGCAGGGCGAGGGCGCGCCTGATCTGGACGTGGCAATATTCCAGTTCCCTGTCGGGGTCGAAAGTCTGCGCCGCAAGCCCCTGTGTCAATCCGGACAGGGTCGTGATGACGGCGGCAATCAGCAGCATCTTCTTGAAATCCATAATAATAGAGTATCTTTTGTACTTTTTATACGGGGATGAGCCGGATTTTACTTGACGCCTCATTGTCTCCCCGCCGATTCCGGCGTCCAATCGAAGACTGACAGATTCCATTCATCCCTCCAGCGGAGAATGAAACGTCCGTCGCCTGTGAACTCCAGGGGAAGCCACACATAGCGCCCGTCTATGGCGTTGTCCGGAGTCCATCGGTCGCCCATATAGATGAACGCATCTTTCCTTCCCGCCACCGGTATGATGAATGTGCTTTGGGAACGGTAGGTGGTCTCGCTCCCCTTGTCCACACAGGGGTTCCCCAGCTGCGTCCACGGCCCCCAGATTGACGGAGCCACTGCCGAATGCGCCGGATTGGGTCTCCAGCCGGTGCATTCCGAACCCATAAAGTAGTAGAGTCCGTCCTTCTTGAAAATCGCCGGAGCCTCCATCCTGTCACCGATGAACGCCCGGACATATCTCCCGCTGAAGTCAAGATAGTCATCGGTCAGTTCGGCTATATGAATCACGCTGTTGGACTCGGAAGAGCTGATGTGGTACGCTTTCCCGTCATCGTCCGCAAACAGTGTCATGTCCCTCGAGTGCTGGCCGTGCGGGAAGTCGCGCCCCAGCGTGTTCACTGAATCCGGATGTTCCCCGGGGGCGAGATTGGCGCGGTCGGTCCAGTCCGCATCAGGCGGGCATTCCTTATGAATCGGGAGCACATTCACGGGCCAGACTCCGGCAAGCGGACGCACGGCGCGGACAAAGACATAGGGACCTGTGACCTTGTCCGCCTTGGCGACTCCGGTCATCGCCCCGCCATAGCCCCTGCCCTTGGGTTCAAGATGGAACCACATTACGAATTTTCCGGTTTCAGGGTTGTGAATCACTTTCGGCCGCTCCAGAATGCATCCGTCGGCTATCGGCGATTCCGGGTCGCCGCTCACCTCGAGAGCAATCCCCTCGTCTTTCCAGTTGTACAGGTCCTCTGAGGAGTAGCAGTGCACTCCGACATGAGCCTTGTTGCCTGCCTTGCCTTCGGTCTTGTGTTCTCCGAACCAGTAATAGCGGCCGGCATAAAGCAGCATTCCTCCCCCGTGCGCGTTTATGTGGACACCCCTGTCGTCCGGCCAGATTTCCCCCGGACGGAACGAATTCAGCTTCTTCTCGCGAGCGCGGCAGTCACCGGCATTACGGTCACAGGATTGGCATCCTCCGTGCTCCGGTC
>CAVDEO010000216.1:0-2588 GCA_963607915.1 bacterium | reverse complement strand
CGTGATACTGCCGGCAGATGTACTCCATCATCGGTCTCCAGTCGCCGTCGAGGGCTGCGGAGTCGAAGGCCTCGGAGAGTTTCGACATATTCACCTGAAGTATCTTGTTGTATTCGATTACGAGATACTCGTAGAACTGCTTGCGCACGTTGTTGTTCGGGATGCTGAGGATGGTGTTCACCCCGCGTGTCCCGCTGATTGTGAGCAGACCGTAGTAGTAGAGCAGGCTCTTGAACATATCGGGTTCAATCAGCCTGTGCGCCGGAAACGAAGGCAGCACATCTCCGAGGGTGAACCCGTTCTGTGCGACTTCAAGAATGACGCTCTTGCGATCTCCGTCCAGCTTGTCGAGGCGGATGAGCTTGTCGAGCTTGTTATAGTCGGTGGCGGTGTTGCGGTCAAGCATCTCCTCAGGAGCGCAGCCCTTGCTGACATAGTGCCGGATGTAGTAGCTGACCATATCGGTGTTGTACATCTTCGGGTCGGTCTTGAGGGCTTTCTTGCTGAAGCAGTAACCGTCATACCAGGGCTTCATCTCGGCAATCAGGGACTCCTCATCGGCTTTCAAAGCCCCGACGTCCCGATAGTAGCGGATCATCTCCCTCACCTCGGTTTCGCTGAACCCCAGCATCATATTGAAGTCCGGGTCAAGGGTCAGGGAGGTGGCGATGTTGTAGCCGCTCGTCACGTCGTCCATAGTCACCGGGCTCACGCCCATCATCAGAATGCGGTCGAAGTTCGGCTTGAAGAGCTTGAACACGTCGCGGTAGAAGCCTTCGGCGTGGGTCATAGCGTGATAGACCTCCTCTCCCTCGACATTGAGAACGGTGTTCGTGAAGTTGTCGTACTCGTCGACAATCAGATAGAGGTGATGCCCATATTCCTTGGCCCGGATGGTAATCAAATCCAGCTTCGAGCGGAAATCCGCCTTTGAGGCGACATCTGCGGCGAAACCTTCGTAGTAGAACTTTTCGTACCGCCTCGCGAAGCTGTCAATCACCGCGCCCGTCCGGCTGTTGAAGCGGTCGAAGAGGCTGTTCATATCCCCGCCGACCTGCGAGAAGTCCAGATACAGCACCTGAAACCCTCCCATCAGCGGAGTCGGATTGTTCTCTATCCACAAGCCGGAGAAGAGATTTGCAAAGTTCTCTTTTTCGCAGACATCGTAGTAGTACCTCATCATCGACAGGAAAAGGCTCTTCCCGAAGCGGCGCGGTCTGATGAGGAACAGGAAGTTCCCCGCAGCCTCCATCTTCGGAAGATACATTGTCTTGTCGA
Source organism: bacterium (assembly GCA_963607915.1). Lineage (GTDB taxonomy): Bacteria > Bacteroidota > Bacteroidia > Bacteroidales > UBA932 > Cryptobacteroides. The sequence continues at coordinate 1,310 of CAVDEO010000216.1, read as the reverse complement.
CATAATACTTGTCCTCTCTGCGCACCTGCGCGAAGTCCGAGATTCCGTAGGGAATGAGTCTGTACTGTTCCATAGTCGGTGGGGTATGACAATCAGTGACAAATGTACGAATAAATCGCTTAAAGTGGTTCACCGGGCATATGTATTCTGCAAAGAGTGAAAACGGCTGCGACCGGAATCTACGGTTGCAGCCGTTTTTTGTGATTGGAGTCCCCCACGGTTATTTCACGCTGCCGGGACGGTCGTATGTGCGGTCGAGCGGCTTTGACGGGAGGCTTTCGAGCCAGGCCTTGAACGCCGCACCGGCATTCACACCGTTTGAAGTTATATCGAATGCCTCTATCGCTGCGACAACATCGGCCTTGGTCGCGGCGGTGAACCCGTCGACTGAGCCGTTCCAGATGTAGGCGTTGTTCACCGTGTCGTAACTTCCTCCGATTGCGCTCTCGTCGGCAATCTTGACATCGGTGTCTGATGCCGAGCCTTTGGAACCCCAGTCCGCACCATATAGATTATGGTCTGAGGCTATGGTGGAGTTGCTGTCATTGTAGGTCATCAATCCTCCGCGTTTAAGAATTATATTGTTGGAGATCACAAGTTTTCCGCTGTCGTTGTTTACGCGGAATGCGGCTTTCTCGTCCGAGGTAGATATCTTTGAGCAGATGAGAGTGGAGTTCACGCAGAGCGCTCCCCTGTCGCTGTTGACAATGACCATTGCCGGAATGTCGGAATCGTTATAGACCGTGCAGTTGTTGATGCAAGGAATCGCCGTTCCGTGGGTAATCAGCCCCCACGGTTTGCTGTCGGTCGTTTTGTTGTTGTGGAATGTGCAGCCGTTGAGCATAAAGACATTTTCTCCGCTGTTGGCGTTGAACAGACCGCGGCTCGGTGCTGTGTTCCCCTCGAAAAGACAGCCGTCGAAATGCCACACTGAACCGTTCCTGCTTTTATAGTTGCTGCATATTCCACCGTTACTGCCTGAAGCATTATCCATGAATGTGCATCCGCTCACATAGAGATTTTCTGAAGCATAGTCGGCATAGAACACTCCTCCTTCTCCTTTGCTTGCGTTCTTCTCGAAACTGCAGTCTGTGAATCTGACGGTCGCTCCTGCGGCCTGCTGGATGTTATAGACACCGCCGACTTCGGAGGCTGAATTGTTTCTGAATACGCATTCGTTCGCCTCCACATCGGCATCTGCGTGCACCGTGGTGAACGCGCCGCCCCGGCTGGCCGTGTTGTTCTCGAATGTGCATCCGTCAAACTTTACCGTGGCCTTTCCGATTGAGAAACATCCGGCTGTGTTGCTT
>CAVDEO010000215.1:0-2589 GCA_963607915.1 bacterium | reverse complement strand
TTGGTTGCTGGATCTACGTAAATAGCATAGTATAAACCAGGCCTTTCATCTCTCCTTGAGTGGCTACCTCGTCTCATCATAGAGGTCCAATCGGGAGTCTCCCTCCGAGTAGAACTATTTTGATTTGATGCCTTGTTCGCAGATGGAGACCATTCTACGCCTAATTGCAATCTTTGGGGAACAGAGTCTCCTTGCATAACAAAGAAGATATACTCATCTGCTCTTCTGAAGCCACCGCGAGAAACACCTTTTGGGTTCGTCAAAGTGCTTACCATTTGGATTCGTGCTTCAGGGAACAATTCCTCAAGCATACAACCCAGACGCAAATACTCTTTTTCGTCGATAGTGACTATCAGAACAGAATCAATTGGATTTAAGAGTTCTTTAGCCACGAGCAGACGAACCTGCATCATGCTCATCCACTTACTATGACGATAGGCATCAGTGACATCAACGTAATCATTGTTGTACTTCCAATCATGAGCGCCAGAGTTGTATGGGGGATCGATATAGATGCAATCAACTTTACCTCTGTGAGTCTTCTCAAGAAGATATAATGCTTGAAGATTGTCTCCTTCAATGATGAAATTCCAGGGAAGGGAATCATCCTTACAGAGACGACGCTCCGAATCTGCCGTAAGGATAGGAATATTCTCTTTGAGTAAGTCATCAACTTCTTCCGAATGCTCCTCCCATACCAGTCCATATTTTTTATCCCGGATGTGGTTTTCAATTTCATTAAACGCTAGAATGGATGCATCGTCGGAGTGCTCTTGCTTCAAGTTCTCCAAAAATGCAATCATCTGGTCGCGTTTTATCTTAGACAGGTTGGCCATAATCTGTGTTTATAACATGGGGCAATTTTAGTCCTAAATTACAAATTTAACGTTTTTTATATATAATTAAGGTATCAAAGTGTAAGAGAATGAAGCCCGTGCAAAAGCAGCGGACAATGAAGCCGGAGCACAGTGATATGACGCAGGCGATCATCGTACACCAGGAAGTGGAGGCTCTTCAGCGGGAACAGGTATTCCTTCGGCTCGCAGATAGCCTTCAATGGCATATAGCGGCAGATTCTCCATCCATCCCTGGTCTATGTAACTCAACATTGAGATTCGCAGCCCTTTCAGATTCGGATGCGCGTCAATATAGGTTTTGAGGGACTTGGACTTGACGTTCTCTTCGGACTTGACTTCAACGGGAATCACACGTTTTTCCGTCTGCAGGGCAAAGTCTACCTCACACTCTGATTCATTTGACGAATGGTAGAATGTAGGGAGCTGGATTCTGGCAAGCTGTTCGTTGACATAGCACTCCGTGAAGGCGCCCTTGAACTCCTTGAAGATGTCGTCACCTACCAGCATCCGGGATGCCGGCACATCTGTCATCGCCCCGAACAGGCCGACATCCAACGGGAAAATCTTGAAGACATCGAAGTCTTCATAGAATTTGAGCGGATACTCTATCTTGCTGACGCGATGAACCTTGTAAATCAATCCGGCATCCTTGAGCCAGGTGATGGCCACTTCGAAATCTTTTGCCCGGGCGCCTTTACGCACCGCCCCGTAGATGAATTTCTTGTTCTCCCTGGCGAGGTGTGAGGGGAGAGAGTCCCAGACCATTTCTATACGGGGCACATCCTTCTTCGGGGCATGCTTGGAAAAGTCCTTGCGGTACCCGGAGAGGATTTCCTTATGAATCTTGCGGACAGCAATCAGACCTTTCCCCTCAATGTAGCCGGAGACCGCCTCAGGCATTCCGCCAACATAGTAATACTGGCGCAACAAATCTATGAACTGCTGGCCGAGGGTATTCACGGCCGACCAGTCGCAAGAAAGAAGCAGACGAGTAAGTCGTCCGTTGCCAGTGGCGTCCAGGAACTCATGTAGGGACATCGGGAACATCCTGACAAGTTCAACCATACCGACAGGGAAAGACTGGTCTTTGTGGATTGAGATTCCGAGTAGAGAACCTGCCACGGCCACATCATACTCCGAGAAGTCCTCCCTGAAATACTTGAGACACCCCAGGGCTGCGCTACTCTCCTGAATCTCGTCGATGATGATGAGTGTGTCTTCCGGTACAATATCCACCCCTGTGTGCGCGGAAAGGGTGCGAATGATGCGCGAAATGTCATGGTCCGGCTCAAAGATGGCCTTAGCCACAGCATCCTTGTCCAAGTTGACATAGGAATAGTTTTTATACTCCCTGCCGCCGAACTCTTTAAGGATGTATGTTTTGCCTACCTGACGTGCGCCGTCAAGCACTAGGGGCTTATGGTCCCTACGAGACTTCCACTCAAGCAGTTTTGAATATACCTCTCTTTTCATACCACAAAAATTATGACGAATATAAGACCGCATTCAACGGAAATTGCGACGAATATTATTGGCAAATGTACATAAATTCTGACGAAAAAGAAAACGAGAAGACCGTGTAGTTTTGGATATCTGACGAAATGAGAGTAAATTGCAGGCGATTATGAATCGGATATGACGAAAAAAGTACGGACTGCGGAGAGCCTCAGACCGGACGTGATGTGAAGGAGAAACAAGGAGCAGACTCAAGACAGGTGATGTTCAATGAAGT
>CAVDEO010000214.1:0-2617 GCA_963607915.1 bacterium | reverse complement strand
GACGAAGTCGGAGCTCGGTGAGGCGGCCTCTGCGAGGATAAGGGGGATTATGTAAAGAGGATGATGGCTGAAGCCTGGATTCAGGAAGTTAGGATTTTGGGATATGAGTCAGAGTTATGGAGATATGAACCCGGAATACGGAAATATGGAGAAGTCCTGTGTTCTTGTCGCTGACAACGGCGCGACCAAGTGCAGCTGGGCCTCAATCGGCTCTGACGGCCGTGTGGAGAGATTCGGAACTGACGGCGTGAATCCGGCGGTGAGTTCTCCCGCTGCGCCCGCATCTGCGGCGCGGGCGGCCTCTGACCGTTTCGCCGCGCTGAATCTTCCGTACCGCCCCGTTGAAATCTGGTTTTATACCGCCGGTGCGGCGTCTGACAGCCTGACACTTCCGCTGAAACTCGCTTTCGGGCGGATGTTTCCGGATGCGGAGGTGAATGTGCTCTCTGACATGCTCGGGGCGGCGCGGGCTGTCTGCGGCGCGGAAGCCGGAATCGTCGGCATATTGGGCACCGGCTCTAACAGCTGCCTTTATGACGGGAGGAATATCGTGGAATCGGGTTTCGGCGGAGGATATGTCCTCGGAGACGAAGGCTCGGGGGCATGGTTCGGGAAGACGCTGCTGTCCGATTTCATCAGAAACCGGCTTCCGGAGGATATGGCAGAGGCTCTGCGGGAGAAGTATTCTCTTGATTATCAGACCATAGTCGAAAATGTCTATCGTTCGGACAGCCCGAGCCGCTACCTCGCCTCCTTTTTCCCTTTCCTTCTCAGATGGGCCGGGATGGGGACGGACGGTGAACTTCCCGGTGAGCATTCCGGAGAATATCCCGGTGAGCATTTCTTGGAATCCGCCCCTGAGGAATCCGTCCCGGCGGAGTCCCGGGAATATGCCGGGCTTCTTCTTCGTGAGGGGTTCTGCGCTTTCCTTGACAGGTGTGTGACCGGGCGTTACGACTTCCGCAGATATCCGCTGCACCTCTGCGGCTCGGTGGCGTGGCTCTGCCGCGACATAATCGCCGGATGCGCCGCCTCCCGTGGCATCGCCCTCGGCGGGATTGTGAAATCCCCGATTGACGGACTGGTTGAATATCACAGCAATGACAGACGCAGATGATTGAAAAGATAACTGAACAGCAGTCGCACTACATCTCTCTGGACTCGATGACTACCGAGGAAATCCTTGAGGGCATAAATGACGAGGATTGCAGCGTCCCGACCGCCGTCGGCACGGCAATTCCCGAAATCGGGATGCTTGTCGACGGGATAGTCCGGCGCATGAAACAGGGCGGGAGACTCTTCTACATCGGAGCCGGAACCAGCGGCCGTCTCGGGATTGTCGACGCGTCTGAAATTCCGCCGACTTTCGGCGCGCCGGACGGTCTTGTCATAGGCCTCATCGCCGGCGGGGACGGTGCGATACGCAAGGCTGTCGAGGGTGCGGAGGACGACCCGGAGCAGGGATGGAGGGACATCAGTGCTTATGCGCCGACCCGTCAGGACACGCTCGTCGGCATTGCTGCCTCGGGCACGACCCCCTATGTCATCGGAGCGGTGAAGGCAGCCCGCGAAAAGGGGCTTCTGACCGCCTGTATAACCTGCAATCCTGACACGCCTCTTGCCGGGGCCGCCGAAATCCCGATAGTGACCGTCGTCGGGCCGGAGTTCGTCACCGGAAGCACCCGGATGAAGGCGGGGACGGCCACCAAGCTGATTCTCAATATGATTTCCACCGCCGTAATGGTGCGGCTCGGTCACGTGCGCGGCAACCGTATGATTGATATGCAGCTGACCAACAGCAAACTGATTGACCGGGGCACGAGGATGATAATGGAAGAAACCGGGTTGAAGGACTACGACCGCGCCCGGGGGCTGCTGCTCGAATACGGCTCCGTGCGCAAGGCTGTGGATTCTTTCGAGCGCAGCGCGGGGCATAAGAATTCCGGTGTCCAGACTGCGGACACCTCCGAAAGATGATGAGAAGATGCGCGGATTTTCGTATCTTTGCACTCGAGGTCATGATAACCGTGTATGATTTCTTATTGTATGGAAGTGAAAAATACGGCATTTGCCGCCCTGTCTGTCTGAAGGATGTGATTGTTCCGGGCGGTATCCCCATCTCTGACGGGGTGTCTTTCCCTTGCCTTTCCTTCCCGGTAACTTTCCCGACATTCGTGAGTAAAAAGTGCGCTGAGAGTTTGGCGGTTACAATAATTTGTATACTCTCTCTCTCTCCCTCTCTCTCCCTCTCCCTCAGGCGCCGCGCGTCAAGATACAAATTTTCGTCTAAAACTCAAAGAGTTAGCGGAAGGAATTTCTCGCCGTTTCCGCTGCAATATCATCCCGAAACCGTTTATACAACATATACCTCCGTTGCCGCCCGCGACGGAAAGATTTGTCATGCCCGGCGGCAATGTACGAAGCGCACGACAGTGCCCGTATGTTGCCGCCGCGCTTTATTCCCGATTCACAACATAAAAAAACGATACAATGGATAAACTGAAACGAATAGCATTGGCACTGCTGCTTGCCGTAACGGTCCTGCCGCTGTCGGCGCAGGAAAAGGCGGACAGCGCGTACGTCTTCCGCTTCGTGGCGGAGAAGGACATGTTCTTCT
>CAVDEO010000213.1:0-2618 GCA_963607915.1 bacterium | reverse complement strand
TGTGCTGAAAGAGATTTACGGCATTGACTGGAAATCTCCCTCCGAAATGAATCCGGGGGTGTTGTTTGACTGATGGAAGTGATGGATTGAAGGAAAGTGTCAATGGCGAGTAAGCATCAAGTTCGTGAGCCGTTTTGCCTGTTCGTTGATTTTTTATACCTTTACTACGAAAATGCAAGCAGGCAAACATTATGGCAGACAATAAGAAGGAAGTGGAGCGCGCGGAACTCCACAGAACCATCTGGGCGATAGCGGATGAGATGAGAGGTTCCGTGGACGGATGGGATTTCAAATCATACATTCTCGGGATGCTCTTCTACCGCTACATCAGCGAGAATATCACCACTTACATCAACAAGGGTGAATGGGAGTCAGGCAACACCGACTTCAATTATGCGGAACTTGATGACGCTCAGGCGGAAGGCATAAGGGCTGAGATGGTGAATACCAAGGGATTTTTCATTCTTCCTTCACAACTCTTCGAGAACATATGCAAGACCTGTGATACAGATCCGAACCTTAATATGACTCTCGAGGGCATTTTCTCCGCCATCGAGAACTCTGCCAAGGGCACTCCAAGCGAAGATGACTTCAAAGGGCTGTTCGCCGACCTGGACGTGAACAGCAACAAGCTGGGAGCTACCGTCGTCAAGAGAAATGAGAAACTGGTCAAGCTCCTGAGGGGTATCCGTTCAATGAAACTGGGAGATTATCAGGACAATACCATTGATGCTTTCGGCGATGCCTACGAATACCTGATGGGTATGTACGCATCGAATGCAGGCAAGAGCGGCGGCGAATACTATACTCCGCAGGAAGTGAGCGAACTTCTCACGAAACTCGCCACTGTCGGCAAAAGTGAAGTCAATAAGGTTTATGACCCTACCTGCGGGTCTGGGTCACTGCTCTTGAAAGCTGCAAAGATACTCGGCAAGGACAATGTCCGTCAAGGGTTCTTCGGACAGGAAATCAACTTGACTACATATAACTTATGCAGGATCAATATGTTCCTCCACGACATCGACTATGACAAGTTTGACATAGCCTGTGAGGACACACTCCTTTCTCCGCAGCACTGGGATGATGAACCTTTCGAGGTGATAGTCTCAAATCCGCCTTATTCGACCAAGTGGAAAGGAGACGATGACATCACCCTCATCAATGACCCGAGATTCGCTCCTGCCGGGGTTCTGGCGCCGAAGTCCAAGGCCGACCTTGCATTCATTATGCACTCCCTCGCTTGGCTGGCTACCAACGGGACAGCGGCCATAGTATGCTTCCCGGGAGTGATGTATCGAGGTGGCTCAGAGAAGAAAATTAGGCAGTATCTTATTGACAACAACTTCGTGGACTGCATAATCCAGCTCCCTGACAACCTTTTCTTCGGTACGAGCATAGCTACCTGCATTATGGTGCTGAAGAAGGCCAAGAAGGACAACTGCACGCTATTCATTGACGCCACCAAAGAGTGCGTGAAGGTGACCAACAGCAACAAGCTCACCGATGGGAACATCCAGAACATCCTGAAAGCCTTCATCGACAGGACTGATGTGCAGTATGTCAGCAAGCTTGTGGCAAATGAAGACATAGCCAAGGCCGATTACAACCTGTCGGTCTCAACATACGTGGAGCAGGAGGATACCCGGGAGAAGGTGGATATTGTGAAACTCAATGCGGAACTGGCTGAGATTGTGGCGAGGGAGAACGTGCTGAGGGCGGAGATTGACAAGATTATAAAAGAGATATAATGTCATTCTGAAATGGCCTCTGACAAAAACGGGTTTGTGAGCTGCTCGGCACTCTGTGCGGGAGCGCTCTTCAAACTTAATAGTAATGGATATTTTCATCGTTTTATTGATGTTAGAAAGAGTTTGAGAGCTGAGAGCGGCCTTTGAGAGTACATCCGTTCTGTATTACTCTAAACGATAAAGCATTTGCCCGAAAGCAAATGCCCTATGTAAATCAAGTTTGAAGAGAACTCCAACATCTTGATAAAAATATCCTGAGCAAAGGTAAAGAATTATTTTGAAACCGCAATAGTGCGGGAAAATATATCCGGGGAATTATGAGCAAACTGGAAGAACTGATACAGCAATACTGTCCTGAGGGGGTGGAGTATCATCCTCTTTGGTCGTTGACGGCTTGGGATAAGAAGTTCAATGGTATTGATAAGTCAAAACAGAAAAGAGTTATAAAGTATAACTACCTACTTGCAGCAGATTTGAGATCTTATCAAGTAGATGAGGGCACAGTCAAATTACTGACAACAAACATTTCAAACTTATATACATCCGAAGAGCGTGCAGGAAATCTAGCAAGTGAAGGAGAGGTGGTTGCAATCCCTTGGGGTGGCAATCCAATTGTTCAATACTACAAAGGTCGGTTCCTTACTGCTGATAACAGGATTGCTACTTCATTAGACACAAGCAACTTGGATAATAAGTTTCTATATTATTGTATGCTCAGCCAAATGAAGTTAATCTCTTCATTTTATAGAGGCTCTGGCATCAAACATCCTGAAATGGCAAAAGTGCTTGATCTTGAAATCCCCGTCCCTCCCCTGCCGGTGCAGGAGGAGATTGTGAGGATACTGGATACTTTTACAGAACTGCAAGCAG
>CAVDEO010000212.1:0-2627 GCA_963607915.1 bacterium | reverse complement strand
TGTAGTAGTCGTAAGGAGTCGATGTCCTGTTGTTTCCGGTCTCGCCCCAGGAGAAGCGGAGCTTTCCGTTGTTCCACCATTTCAGACCCTTCATGAATTCCTCGCCGGTGAATGTCCACGCGACGCTGGCGGAAGGGAAGAATCCCCAGCGGTTCTTCTTCGGGAACTTCGACGAGCCGTCGGCACGGAACGATGCGGTCACATAGTATTTGTGCTTGTAGTTGTAGTTCACTCTGGCGAGGCCGGAAGCGAGCATCCACTGCCATTTGTAAGGTTCTATGGCCTGGTACTCACCGGTGTTCATACCTTCGAGTCCGAGCTGTTCGGACTGAATCTGATGCGCCCCGACACCCTGATGGGTCGTGGTCTCCCCCTGGAAGGTGACGCCGACAAGAGCCTGGAAATTGTGATCCAGCCCGAAAGTCCTGTCGAAAGTGAGAGTGTTCTCATTCAGCCAGGTCCTGGTTTCATCCCAGAGAATCTGCGCGTTCGGGCCGTAGCCGAGAGGGGATGCGGGATGACCGGTCATCGTGTTCGAGCCGTTGAACTGCTCGTTGCGGTTCTTCGCCAGAGTGTAGCCTCCGGAAATGCGGAGCTTGAGCCCCCGGATTATCTCATAGTTGAGAGCCGCGCCTCCGTTGAGGTAGTCCTTGATGACCTTGCGGTACTGGTTGCGCACGTTTGCCGCCGGGTTGAAGCGGAAGGCGTCCGGGTTGGAAATCTCCTCATCCACAAGTTCGTTGACGAAAGCTTCGTTGATCGGGCCGAAACGCAGAGGACGGATTGGGCGGAAACCCCACACCGAGTAGAGCAGGTACGAAGACGCCGTGGTCGCCTGAGACGAGGATGAAGGCTGCGTGCCGTCCGTCGTGGCGCGGGAGAAGCTGCCTATCACGTCGAGGCTCAACTTGTCGTTGAAATTCTGGGTGAAGTTCACCTTGCCGGAGTACCTCTTGAAAGCGGAGCCTATGAGGATACCGTTCTGATCGAGGGCGCTGAAGCTGAGATTGTAGAGATTGTCGGCCTTGGCGCTTCCTCCGCTCACCGAGATGTTGTAGTTCTGCGAGAAGGAAGTCCTGTAAACCTGATCCTGCCAATCGACATAGGGCTGGTCGGCGTAGTCCTCAAGCGAATAGAAGTCGGCGTCATACGCCCCCGTGCTGTCATAGCCCGTAAAATAACCGGAATGTGTACCGGTCGAGCCCAGACAGTATTCGTCGTCGAGACGGACAAATTCATAGCCGTTGAGCAGATCCACCTTGTTGGCGATCTTGCCACCTGACCACGATGCCGAGAAGTTGATTTTCGGTTTTCCCTGCGAACCTCGCTTTGTGGTGATGACTATGACTCCGTTCGCGCCTCTCGCTCCGTAAATCGCTGATGCCGAAGCGTCCTTGAGGACATCGACGCTCTCGATGTCTGCCGGGCTTATGGACGAGGCGTACGAACTCTCGGTCGGGAAGCCGTCAATCACATAAAGCGGGGCGGAGGACTGGGTGAGGGAGTTGTTGCCCCTGATTACGATATTCGCTTCCGAGCCCACCTGCCCGTCGGACGTGGTGACAACCACTCCGGCCACACGGCCGGCAAGAGCCTGGTCGAAATTCATCGGGGTTGATTTGACGATTTCGTCCATATTGACCTTGCCCACCGATCCGGTGAGGTCGCGCCGCGCCACTGAACCGTAACCGACGCTCACCACCTCGGAGGCGGCGAGGGTCTCGAAAGACTCCTCCATCCTGAAATCAATCCTGCTTCTTCCCGAAACATTCTCGACGATGTCGGCATAGCCCAGACAGGAAACGACAAGCCTGGCATCCGATGCGACGGAGATGGTGTAGGTTCCGTCCGAGCCTGTCATAGTCCCGTTGGACATATTCCCCTCCTGATATACCGTAGCCCCCGGGAGCGGTCCGGACGCATCCGAAACCGTTCCTTTCACGGTCACTTTCTTCTCCTGCCCCCAGAGGAGGACAGGAAGGAGAAGTGCAAGGGCGATAAATAAGAACTTATTGATTTTCATATCTTTTTGAAGCCACTTGAAGTGGTGCTCTTTTAAAATGGAATCCGGTACTCGTTTCAGTTACCGCATACACTTTACTGGCGGGGCCAATGGTCAACGCTGTGCGCCGAAATCCGAAAAAGATGCTTTCTTCACAAATTTTCCGGCCGTGACATCCGCTGACTCGAACGGCTCTTCGATGGACTCGATTGCGTTCCCGTTCAGTTTCATACCGAGAGTTGTTCCTTCCGGCGTGCCAAAGAAGTAGGACTTCGTCTTTCCTTGCAAGAACTTCGTATAAGGATACCAAGACCAGTTTCCACTGGTGTTGATTGCCGAGAGTTCCCTGTCCTCACCCTTGGTGGAAAGGACAAGAAGCCTGCTCTCGCCCGAAGTGCCCTTGTCTACCGGAGCCGACTGATAGATCAGATTGTTCTTTATGGTGATGTCGCCAGTCACCTTGTTTACTGTCACCACTCCTCTGCCGTAACCGACCTCGTCTCCGATGACATTATACAGAGTGTTGTTCTCTACATCCACAGAAGCGAACTCAATTCCAGAGGCATAGCGTGCATCGATGAAATGGAACTGGCGGGCTTCGGCATTGCTCCAGACGACATTGTTC
>CAVDEO010000211.1:0-2683 GCA_963607915.1 bacterium | reverse complement strand
GAACTACACCCTCGAATGGGTGGGGACGATTCCCGGGAAACGCGAAAGCCGCAGGATGAAGGGACTCTATACATTGACGCAGAATGACATCGTGCACCAGTGCCATTTCGATGACGCGGTTTCATACGGAGGATGGGCGGTTGACCTGCACCCCGCCGACGGGGTCTATGCTCCCGGCTCGGCCTGCAACCAGTGGCACAGCAAGGGGGTCTATCAGATTCCGTGGCGCTGCTTTGTCGGGGACGAAGTTGAAAACCTCTTTTTCGCTGGCAGGATAATCAGCACATCCCACGTCGCCAACGGCTCGACAAGGGTGATGTGCACGGGCGCACACGGCGCGGAAGCCGTCGGGACAGCTGCCGCCCTTTGCCTCAAGAACGGGTTCAGACCGGCGGAGTATGCCGCTCCGGAGAAAGCCACCCTGCTGCGTGTCGCTCTGGAGGAAAGCGGACATTTCGTTCCGGGATTTTCCGAGACTGACAGCGGAAATCTTCTCAATTCCGCGACCGTCGAGGCAAGCAGCATCTGGAATTTCCGGGGCTTCAAGGCGGACTCGTTCCGCAGGCTCGACCGCCCGACCGCGCTTGCGCTTCCGCTCTGCGGAAAGATTCCACCGTTCAGCATCTCCGTCAAGGCGGAAAGGGCTGCAATCCTCCGTGCTGAACTTCTCATAAGCGCGAAAGTCGGAAACTACACGCCGGAAATCGCATTGGATGTCAAGGAAATAAGTCTCGATGCCGGAGAAAGCTCCGCGATTGTGGACTTCGCAGCGGAAGTTCCCGGACTGCAATACTGTTTTCTGAAACTGTGCGCCAATCCGGACATAAGCGTGGGAGTCAGCGAAGCCCTTGCCACCGGAGTGGTCACGGTCTTCAACCAGAAGAACGACGCAGTCTCCAACAACGGCTGTCAGGTCGCCGATGGCAACGGCTTCGAGAGTTTCGAGTTCTGGTGTCCGGACAGGAGACCTGAGGCAAGGAATCTCGCGCTGGAGTTCGCCGAACCGCTGCCGCTCTATTCAACGGAACTTTTCCGCAATCCTTACAAACGCCCCTACATCGCTACGAACGCGTGGGCATCAGAACCCGGAGACGGCACGCCGTCGCTCAGGCTTCACTGGGAGCGTCCCGTGGAGATTTCCCGGCTGATTCTTTTCTTCGACACGGATTTCGACCACGCGATGGAGACCGTCCAGATGGGACATCCCGAAAGTGTGATGCCACAGTGCGTAAGGAATTACAGGATTATTGACGGAAGCGGCAGGACAATATTCGAAAAGAATGGGAATTATCAGGCTGTCAATGACATAAGGCTCGACAATCCCGTTTGCACGGACAAACTTTCGATTGAATTTGATTCACCTGCGACTATGTTCCACATAATTGTGAGGAAATGAAAAAATATGTTACCATAAAGGACATCGCGGCGGAACTCGGTCTTTCGACTTCCACCGTCTCGCGTGCGCTGACGGGAGGCGGAGAAATCAGGGAGAGCACGAGGCGGAAGATTCTGGAAACGGCGGAGAGGCTGGGCTACCACCCCAACCTGCTCGCCCGCAACCTCTCCACGCACCGCAGCGGAATAATCGGCATCATAGTCCCGGAACTTGAGACCGGTTTCTTCCCGCGCATCATCCTCGGGATTCAGGACGAACTCCGCAACTCCGGCTACCGGGTGCTCATCACCCAGTCCGGCGAATCCGCCGAAAAGGAAAGGGAAAATCTCGAACTGCTGCTCGGGAATATGGTCGAAGGCATCATCGCATCAGTGACCAAAGAGGGAGGAAACGAGGAACTTTTCCAGACAGTCATAAAGAGGGGAATTCCGGTGGTGTTCTTCAACCGGGTCTACAACCTGCCGAGGGCATCCAAAGTAATGCTGGACGACAGGCTTCTGGCAAGGCACGCGACGGCACATCTGCTCGCTCAAGGTTGCAGAAGGATTGTGCACTTCACCGGACCGCTGAATATGCAGGTCGCGAAGAACAGGCTCGCGGGCTACCGGGACGCAATCGAGGAACTCGGAGCTTCCGTTCAGGAAGGTCTTGTGGTGGAGTCCGGAATCAACTGTGAAGACGGCTATGAGGCCACCCGCAGGATACTTGCGGAGATGTCGCCGCTGCCGGACGCGATTTTCTGCTTCAACGACAACCTCGCCATCGGGGCGATGAAGGCGCTCAAGGAAGCCGGAAAGCGGATTCCCGAAAACATCGCTCTGGTCGGTTTTTCGGAGACTGAAATGTCGACTGTCGTGGAGCCGCCGCTCACCACGGTGGCCCAGCCCCGCTACAGGATGGGAGAGGAGGCCGCGAAGATCATGGTTGAACAGATTAAGACGCAGGGGCGCTCACTCCCGGCAAACATAATTTTAGACGCCGAACTCCATCTGAGGGCCTCGTCAGACAAGACAGGATATAATAAACTATAAACCATATAATTATGAAAGCAAATCTTACAAATCCCGTGGGGGGGGGTATAGACTACAAGACCCCGGAACTCCTTGTAGAGAGCTTTTCTCCGGAAGTCGGTTACTGCAATTCTTCAATCAAAGACAACTCAGGCGAAAGTATCGGCGATGAGGAAGGGTATAACTTTTATTTTTAATTCTTTGCGACTATGAAAAAGATATTTTTCCATATGGCGGTCATCACCGTCTGCGCAGTTTCCTGCGCCAAGAATGAACC
>CAVDEO010000210.1:0-2694 GCA_963607915.1 bacterium | reverse complement strand
CTCATATTGCCGGAAGACAGGCAGGTCGTGAAGATTGAGGAGTATGAAGACAGGGAGATGGACGGATTCACGCCGTTCAGCAAGAGTGCGCGGGTGGACGTGAGGTGCCGCGACATCCACGGACGGAGTTTCATCGTGGAGATGCAGCGAAAGATGCACGAGAGCTTCATCCAACGGTGCATCTGGTACGGGGCGAAGGCATACGGGAAAGACCTGACAGCCGGAGCGGAGTATTCCGACCTGAAGCCCGTCTATGTCATCGCCTTCCTCGAAGAGAATCTCCCCCACGAGGATGAAAGTCTCTGGGACACGGACAATTTCATCTCCTGCTACCAGATGATTGAGAAAAGGACCGGAGAGTTTGCACCTGACGCGATTTTTTGTATTTTTGCGGAATTGGGAAGATTCCGCAAGGATGCATCGCTGCTTGAGAGCACCTTGGAGAAGACCTGCTATGTGTTCAAGAACTCGGAGAAATGGGAGAGCGGTGTGCCGCAGGTGATACTTGACGACGAGTTCACGAGCGAATTGAGCCGGGCCTGCGAAGTGGGGAACTTCCCGCCGGATGTCAAACTGAAATTTGTCAGGGATATGTTTACGGAGATGGACTACAAGGCCGAGACCAAGGCTTATTTCAAGGACGGCTTCGCCGCAGGTGAGGCTGAGGGGATTGTGAAGGGGAAGGCCGAAGGCGAAGCCGCCCGCAGCCGGGACATGGCTGCGGCGATGCTGAAAGACGGGATGAATATCGATCTTGTGGCGCGCTACTCCGGACTTTCCATCGGAGAAATCGAGGGGTTGCGGGTCAACTGAACACAATCCTTGTCTCCGGTTATCCGAGTACGACATCAAGCGCCATCATAAGCACGAATCCCACGGCAAAGCCGACCGTTCCGATGTTCAAGTGCTGCCCCTCGGAGGCTTCGGGGATGAGTTCCTCGACAACGGCTATGGTTTTTACTGCGGAATTAAGTATCTTCGCGAAATTATGGATGTGCTGAATGACCCGATAGTCACGGAGAAGACCATATTCGCAAGGAACTGCGAAGTCCGGAAAATCGACAGGACGGCTGCAGATGCTTTTCTTGACGCCAATCATATCTATGGCAGCGCGTCCTGCCGCCACTGTTACGGACTGTTCCGCCGCCGGGTCACCGGTGCGGCAGAACTCCGTTCGCTCCCCGGTTCAGCCGGTGTCTCCGGCTGTTCACCTGCCGGCACGGACGGAGCGGCATCGGGGGCGATGCAAATGGGGAATGCGGTACTTACGGAAACCGTTGCCGGGGAACTTGTCGCCGTCGCGGCATTCTCCAACGCCCGCCGATGGGAAAAGCAGGGGAGGACTGTAAGTTCCTACGAATGGGTGCGCTACGCCTCGCTCCGGGACACCCGTGTCGTAGGAGGAATGGGCAAACTGCTCAAGGCGTTCATCGCCGACCGCCATCCGGACGACGTGATGACCTACGCAATCTCCACCGCCGTACCCGGCCGCCCGACCCGTGAGGGGACGGACTCAGAAGGCAATGTATTCCGCAAGCTTGGTTTTACCGAAGAATCCCGCCGCACATTCCCCAGCCGCATAAAAGGCGGAGAGGGGCGGATTTCCACCAGCATCAAATTCCGCCTCAAACTCACCGGCTGGGAATGACGCATCAAATTTTCAGCGGATATTCTTTTCGTCAACATGGCAAAGCATTGCATTTCAAAGGCTTGATTTGCCCGTCTCCATCATATTCCGTAGAAAGTTTGCGCAAACTTTCCGGATTTTCCGACTCCAGACCGGGCTTCCACGATGCTCTGACGGCGATTATGTCGATTATCCGTTGAACATTTCATTCAACGGATGATTCTCCGTTGATTTGCAGCCATAATTTAGAATCAATGAATTATGACCACAAAACAACAAGAGAAAGAGGTCTTCGTTAACCTCACCTACGATGCCGGGTTCAAGGCCGTCTTCGCGGACAGACAGAACAAGGAACTGCTCATCGTCATGCTGAACATGCTCCTGCCCGACGGCGTGCGCGTGCGGGACATCACCAAGTACCTCGACCGCGAACAGGGACAGGACACCATCGCCGGCAAGCGGACGCAACTCGACCTCATCTGCGAGGATGACTGCGGCAGGAAGTTCCTCGTGGAGTTCCAGCGGGCGATGGAAAAGGACTTCTTCCAGAGGTGCGTCTATTACGGAGCGGGAGCCTACCATGTCGAACTTGATGCCACTCAGAAATACGGGAGTCTCCGTCCGGTCTATGTCGTGTCCCTGCTCAACTTCTGTCTGCCCATGCACAAGGGGCCTCAGTGGGACGATTCCGGCCGCATAGTCTCGCATTACCGCTTCGTCGAAATGGACACCGGGACTGTTGCACCTCCGACAATTATGTGTATCTTTGCGGAGTTGGGAAGGTTCACCAAGAGCGAGGAGGAGTGCGTGAGCGACCGTGACTGGCTGTTCTACCTGTTCCGGCACGGCTCGTCCCTCAGCGACACACCGTCCGAGACTCTGGACAGGCCGTTCGTCAAGAATCTTCTGGAAGCCTGCCGGCTCGCCGCCTTCCCCAAGGACAAGAGAATCTTATACGACAGGAGCATTATGAACGAGATTGACATTCTTGCGCAGCGCGACTATGCAGTCGAGGAAGGCTATCTGCGCGGCAAAACCGAGGGACATGAAGAGGGTCTGACCGAAGG
>CAVDEO010000209.1:0-2716 GCA_963607915.1 bacterium | reverse complement strand
CTTGTGAGATTTCAGCTCCTGTTTTAATATGAAGCCAGGATGCTGGGTAATATGGGGATTATTCGTTTCCATACGCTATCATATATGACGCAAAGGTACAATAACATAATTGTAATCGCAAAATCTGTTAGAAGAAAAATCATATATACATCAAAAAAATTCTGATTTTATGGGAATTTGGTACAACTTCAAAGAAAGAGTGCGAGTTATATGACCTCATTATCTACCACCGTTTAAAGTAAATCTTGGGTGTCCCGACGCGTAAAACAGGAAAAGGCACTGTAATGCAAACGCACAGGCGGCGGCACCGGAACAATGTCCAATGCCGCCGCCTATGCCGGGGAATCGGGTGAGAAGATGGTATCAGTCCAAATCCGAAATTACAGAGTTCTTCAAGACTTCCCCGATTGGTACATTATCAATCTTCAAATTGTCCCAAATATCTATTGGCTCATCAAAGGTCGCCAATATCTGTCAGATAGAGAATGAAAGCGCCTAATGCTGCAAGGCCGATGTATATGAGGATTTCCTTCAAGTTAGTTCTCCCTTTATCGTGATGTTAGTTCCTGGTACATCTTGAAGAGGCGGGCGACAATACCCTCTACATCACAACGCGAAGTCGAACGTCAGCTGCTGTGCCTGATTCTCACGCCTGCGGTTCTTGGTGCGAGGAGCAGATACAATGTCGGCCATTGTATCATTAAGGCGTGTCATATCAAACGCTTGGTATGCACCCAGCAAACGTTCGGCCAATGATTCTTCAATCGCATTTACATCTGGCATCACAAGTTTGCGCAAATATTGGCTCTGCCAACGGGGATAGCCACCATTCATACAATTCGTAATGCTAAGAAGCTGGCTCTTGACATAATCGGACATCAGCATGGCACTGAGCAGTTGTAGCTTACGCAATGACCCTCCTGTGATGTAGTACAGGTTGTGCTGTGGATAGAACCTGCCATCATCAACGAAAATTAACTGATTGCCGGAAATGTCCGGGAGTAGCACCTTGGGTGAGTCTTTTAGCGCCGGGATAATCCTGTCAATGGTCTTATACCATTTCCCAGGGTTCTTTTTGGCGACATGGCGTTTCTCTAAGGCCTCACGATGAGAAGTCAGGTATGCTGCCGCCTGGGGATAATCTTCCAGATTGATAAGTTCACCGTTAGGCTTGTATGGATTCAGCAAGTACCCACCGGACCACTGCAGGCGATTTCCGGACATGTCTCGGGCGTTCAGGGCCGGGAGAAGCAATTCTTTCTCAACCTTTGACGGAAGATCTTTGGCTATGAAGATGGAATCAGCTCCCGTTGCTACGCCGATTCCGACCATGAAGCCCATTTCTTCGATGGTCACCAAAGTGTCATCACTCTGAAAGCGATTGAATACACTGCTCCAGTCGGCCAAGACAGGCGCAGGAAGCGACCTCCCGGTATCTTTTCCGAGTTGAGAAATAGAGGTCAGTTCTGAAAAAGAGAACGAAGAGCCTGGCCTTGCGTTGGAAATAAGCGTAATAGCCGGATAGGCCAGTACGTCTTCCTGAAAAGCGTCGGTAGACTTTTCCAGGGAGACAATTGATTCTAACCGGAAGGACTGGGCAATCCAACCGCGCAGCTTTTTCCCATACTCATTTTTGAGCCAGCGATTTGAACAGATGAAGCAGTGACGTCCTCCAGGATTCAAGTGCATCAAAGTCTTCTCAAAGAACAGGATATAAAGGTCTGCCCTATAGTGGAAGGTGTGGAATTGCTGCTTGTAACTGGAAAGAAGTTCAGCCGGTATTTGCTCATAACGGATGTATGGTGGATTCCCTACAACTACATCGAAAGACTGGATGCCGGTAGTCAAAAAATCCGCTTGGCGGATATTCCCTTCAAAAGGAAGCGAGAGGCCCAGTTCCGCTATCCGGCTGTGGCATGAGGCAATCTTCGACTCATCAATGTCGAAGGCGAACACATTGCTTTGGAACGCCGTAGATAAATCAAAACCAAATCTTTGGGATGACTCCCAAAGACGCCGGGTGATTTCGACAACGAATTCCCCTTCTCCGCAGGAAGGTTCAAGGATGCTTGTTTTGCTTAAATTCTTATCGGCGGTGTAGCCGACAATATCCAGCATATACGATACGACTTCCGCAGACGTGAACACATCCCCGTGCTGACCGCCGGAGCGGCGCAAGCCGTATCTGTTATTGCTGGAACTCATGGATATTTCCTATCAGATAGCCGATGAATGAATGGATGAACTTCTCGATGGAGGTGTCTTCGGAGACATCTTCATAATGGTCGGAGCCACTGGTGCAAACCAGTGCGGCCATGGAATAATGTCTTTCCAGAATAAGTTTCTGACAGAGAATCCGGTAGCGGTCCAGATAACTGGCAGTCTTGAATTCAGGGAGTACAGTATAATGGGGCTCGTTGTTGCGAACGGGGTTCGTAGAACCTTCATCCTTTCCAACGACGGTAAGATAACCAATCCAGGGAGCCGCTTGTCCTGGGAACTGATTCTCACGGAAAGCCGTCCAGAGGTCAACAGCAGAACCGATGGATTCTTCTGCGCGGTTATTGAAGTTGTTGCCGTAGGAGCCTATCTGGGATTTCAGCTCAACGGCGGCGATCAGTTTCTTATTAGGAGCGATAATCAGGAAGTCCCAGTCTTTGGAGGAACGGAAGTATCCCGGCAGGTAAGCTTGGCTGGTATAGATACACTCCTCGGG
>CAVDEO010000208.1:1585-2719 GCA_963607915.1 bacterium | reverse complement strand
GAAAAAGAGACAGCGGAATCTGTTCGCCGGCATTTCGGCCGGCGCTCTGATGCTTGCGGCGGCGGGTCTGCTCCTGCTGTCGTATGTTTCAGTTGTCGTGAATCCGGCGAAGGTCTGGTTCTTCTCAATTTTCGGACTGCTGTTTTTCCCGCTGTTCGTCCTCAACCTCGTCCTGCTGCTCTGGGCGGCTGTGCGGCGCTCGCGGCTGTTCCTGATTCCGCTGCTTGCGTTGCTTCCTTCCCTGTTCTTCGTCGGGCGCTATGTCCGTTTCGGAAACTCGGACTCTGCGGAGAGGAATGAAACCGCCGTCGCCACCGGGGATGAAACCGTGGAGGCAGTCTCAGGGAGTCCCTCTTTCAGACTGATCACCTACAATGTGGGACGTTTCTCCCATCGCCGGGACGTGATGTCGTCCCGCACCTGTATGGATTCGGTCTTCGCCTATCTTCGACGTCAGGATGCGGACATCATCTGTCTCCAGGAATATATGACCGAGGACTTGCCCGGGCTGAATGGATATGTCCGTTCGCATCTTCCCGGCTACAATGTCGAATATTACCTTTTCAAGGGACAGAGGCGCTGTTGTGGAAATGTCACCTTGAGCCGTCTCCCGGTTTGCGGAAAGGGCAGGATTCTGTTTGAGGGCAGCAGGAATCTGGCGATATACACGGATTACTCCACCTCCGCCGGAAAATTCAGAGTATATAACTGTCATTTCGAGAGTTACGCGATATCGATGACGAATATCTGGAAATCTCTCACCGGGGACAGGGAGACTTTGCAGAAGACAGAGAGGAAATACCGCAAATCCATCGTGCGCCGTCCCAGACAGGTCGGAGACGTGCTCGCGCATATCGAGGAAAGCCCTATGGAGGCCGTCGTGTGCGGGGATTTCAACGACAATCCGATGTCATATACCTACTACAGCATGAACCGCAGCCGGAAGGACACTTTCGTCGAGGCGGGGAGGGGTTTCGGCGCGAGCTATTCCGCGTTCTGGCCCATGATCCGCATTGATTATGCCTTCATTCCGGAGACCTGGCGTTCAGTCTCCCACAGGACAGACCGGGTTAAGTTTTCTGACCATTATCCGGTGGTGACGGAGTTCGTGTCATATTGAATATGAAATGATTG
>CAVDEO010000208.1:0-1511 GCA_963607915.1 bacterium | reverse complement strand
GGAGGAATCATCCTCTATCCGACAGACACTGTATGGGGGCTCGGCTGTGATGCGACCGACCCGGAGGCGGTGGCGAGAATCTATGCTCTGAAGCGGCGTGCCGACAGCAAGTCGCTGGTGCTGCTCGCTTCGGACATCGACATGATCTGCCGCTATGTCAGGGAGATTCCGGAGATGGCAGTGCAGCTGATTGAGGTGAACGACAGACCGATGACCATCATCTATCCCGGCGCGGTTCACGGAGAAGCCGGGCAGAAGGCTGAACGCCACATCCTTGCGCATAATGTTGTGGCTGAGGACGGAACCGTGGGAATCCGGATTCCGATGATGGATTTCTGCCGTGAACTTGTCTCGGGTCTCGGCCGTCCGATAGTCTCCACTTCCGCGAACATTTCCGGTGAGCCGGCTCCGAAGAATTTTGCGGAAATCACGACACCGGTGCTTGAGGGGGTTGACTATGTGGTTGACCGCTCTCTCGAAAGAGGCGCGACCGGACAGGCTTCATCGATCATCAAGGTCGGTCTTGACGCTTCGATTGAGATAATCAGGAAATGAGGCCGCTGAAAAGCTGAATTTCCGGTGAGCGGGCTGTCGGAACAATCATACTTGCAAAATTTGAGCAGATAACCGTGGAACTGTTTTATTCTGAGAACATTGACGGGCGGATTGTCCGCCTTGACGAGGAGGAGTCCGGGCATTGCGTGCGGGTTCTGAGGCACAGGTGCGGCGATGAAATCAGTGTCATCGACGGGCGGGGCAGGCTGATGCGCTGCCGGATTGTCGATGACAGGCCCAAAGCTGTGGAGGCTGAGCTGCTTTCTTCCGTCGAGGGCTGGAACGCCCATCCCTATCGTCTGACCGCGGCGGTGTGCCCCACGAAGAACATCGACCGCTTCGAATGGTTCGTGGAAAAGGCTGTCGAAATCGGGGTCGATGTGATTGCGCCCGTCATCGGAGAGCATTCCGAGCGCCGTGTGGTCAAGACGCAGCGGCTTGAGAAGATAGTTCTGTCTGCGGTCAAGCAGTCCCTGAAGGGCGCGATTCCCGAAATCGCCGGACCTGTGAGCGTCAGTGACTTTGTTCTCGGATGCACTGATAAATCCCGCGCAGACGAATCCGCTTTCGGGAACCGCCTTTCCGACAGCTCGCCGTCGCCGCTGAAACTGATTGCCTGTTGTTTCGAAGATGCCGGTCATCCGCGCAAATCAGTGAAGGAGGCTCTCGAAGAATGGCTTGCAGCGAATTTTCCGGAGTCCGGAGCCGGCAAGCCTGCGGCATACGATGAAAACACGGTGCACGAAGGCCCGGCGGCAGACACAAATATTTCCAAAATCGTCAATATTTCCGAAATCGTCATGCTCATCGGCCCGGAAGGCGATTTTTCGTCAGAGGAACTGTATCTCGCGATGGCGCACGGCTTCATCCCCGTGCATCTCGGACCTTCCCGTCTCCGCACCGAAACCGCCGCCCTGCTCTGTGTGGAGGCGGTCTATGCGGCACTGACGCTTTGA
>CAVDEO010000207.1:0-2747 GCA_963607915.1 bacterium | reverse complement strand
CGGGTTCTATTGGACGGACTTGGTCATTATATCCTGATAAGACTGGGCGAGTTTTCCGGCGGTGACGGGACGGCCTTTGCTGTCGGTGAGGAGGCCGTCGATGGGGCGCCAGTCATTGAGGAGCAGGCCGCCGAAGTAGTGATTCTCGGCGCAGAAGCGGACGAACTGGGAACGGGGCTTGAGGAGGCGGCCGGAGGAGTCGATGAGGCGGGCTTCGATGGCGTGGAGGAGCGCGGGGAAATCTCCAATGGTGTGACGATTCGGGTTGCCGGCGACAGTGGTGATGGCGGCATTGCGGTAGCCGTCCATCAGGGTGCAGTAGTGCTGGGCGAGGTTGACGGTCCAGTTCATAGAGATGGCGAACTGCTCCGGGATGACTTCGTCGAGGAGGACTACGCCGCAGTCATCCTGGTATTGGAGGATGAGCGTGGTGATGCCGTTTTCAAGCAGGCAGCCCTGGACGACGTAGCCGAGGGTTTTAAGGGTGATGCCGGTGCGGGCGACGGCGTGGAAGCTGGGCTTGTCCCATTTGTGGTTGTAGCTGTACAGATTGCCTTTGGCTCCGTAGCCGACGGCTTCAAGCATCATGGCGGCGCGGCGCATCGAGCTGGTGATGCACTGGAAGAAGGCGTTGATGGCTTTCTGGTTGGTGTCGGCGTTCTTGGGGCTGTGGAAGTACGGGGCGATGTCGCGAAATAGGAGGAGGATGCGGTAGATGTAGCGGCCTATCTTGAAAGGGTCGGGGCCGCAGCGGCTGATGGATTCGTAGATCTCTTCGGCGAGGGTTTTCCAGTCGGTCCGCTCTCTGGGCTGGGACGGGTGGTAGTCGATGATGTAGCGGAGGGCGTCCTGCTGGAGGATGACGGTGTCGTCAAGGGAGGAGTTGCCGTTCGCGACCGCCATACAGCGCAGCAGGGAGAGGGTATCCTCCCCCGCGAACGTTTGTATAAAGGCGTCCACGTGCATTTTTGGCTACGAAATTTGCTTGAAATTTGATCAACTCTCCGACTTGGTTTTTCAAAGGTAAGTGGGTTTTTTGAGACTGGGAAGAGGGGGAATGGGGAGGTTATCAACAATTGTTTTCTATCCTCGAACCAGGGGCGGTGGGAGGGGGAAAAATGGGTTGAAAATATTTTTGAAGAGAGGTTTTCCTCCGGCGACAAGGATGCCTGTACGAGTAAAACTCGAGTAAAGTGCGAGTAAATTTACAAGCATCAAAAAGGCCCTTCAGTATAGCGAAAGGCCTTTTTCGATGGTATTTTGGAGTAAATCAGTGGAGTAAACGCGAGTAAAATGAACAACATTTACTTCACTTTACCAGAATCCATTCTCCATCCTCATTGAGGTCAATCTTCCCCTGACGTTTCAACTTGGATAACAGATTTCCAACCTTATACTTATTCAATTTCTCGTCCTTGTCCTTCGGTAGATATTCAAGGATGAGCTTATTGATTTTGATACGCGGCAGAGAATTGTGTTCTCCCAGAGCTTTAATGATAAGATTACAACAGAATTCATCGCTGAAACCCTTCTGTTTGGAGTATTCAGCCTCGGTGCCTGTAGACTGAGCTACAGACTTAGAGATAATGAGGTGACCTTTACGGCCTTCAATAAGATTATCCTTACGCAGCTTTTTGATGGCTGCGTCGGATACATCCAGATGCTTCTGTATGCGATCAAGGAGAACGGCTGTTGTCAGATCAATGCTGGTGTCCTGAATAAGACGCACGCTATAGTCCAGATCAATAACATTGCCCGGAATTGAAAGCTTTACGCCGCTGTCTTCTGTCTGATCATAATCAGGCATCGGAAGATATCTCTCTTTCTGCCGAGTGAACATCGTATGAATTCCATAACCTTGCGAGTCTATCATCTTGATATTGACCATCGCCCGAACAAGGAAGGGATTGCGGTATTTCTTCGGTGTCTTTTTACCTTCGATATAGTCTTCGTACTTTCCCTCGTAGAAGTCTCCGGCGTTCCAGAATTCAAGGCTATCCTCCTTCTCGGCGATGTCGATGTAGGGCTTCATCGCCTTGTAGTCGGAGTGGCCGGTCCACTTCATCACGACCTGGGGCGGGACTCCGGATGAGAGGGCGAAACAGATGAAGGTGCGGCGGCCGGCGTGAGTGCCGATGAGTTCGTATTTCGGGTAGGTCTCTTCGACCCTCTGGCCTTTGCGGAAGCAAAACTTGGTTATCATCGTGTTGAAGCCGCAGAGCTCGCAGAGGTCCTTGAGATATTTGTTCATCTTCTGGTTGCTGATGACGGGAAGGGCGGTATTGCCGACGTAGGTGTGGCCAGCGTATTTGTCGAGGATTTCCTGAGCGAACTTGTTCAGGTTGATGGGAAGGCGGTCATTGGTCTTCTGCGTGGTGATGTACATCGTGTCGCCGATGATGTCGGTGCGCTTGAGCGCTGCCATATCGGAGTAGCGGAGGCTGGTGAAGGCGCAGAAGCAGAAGAGGTCACGGGTCTTGGCGAGGCCGCCGGCATCTTCGACAATCTTGACATATTCCTTGCCCGCGGCTGTGTGCAGGGTCACGCGCTCACCGTTGCCGGGAATTTCGAAGTGGTAGAGGTGCAGCAACTCTTCCTTGGTGAGTAGGATGACAGGCTTTTCCAGCATCCTTCGAGTGGTGACAATATCTTCTATAAGGTGAGGGATGCTAACAGCATTATTTTGCTGGATTCGTTCGGCAATGAACCAAGCGCAAAGAATGTGAGGTTGAATGTACTGAAGAGGT
>CAVDEO010000206.1:0-2754 GCA_963607915.1 bacterium | reverse complement strand
CTTCGCGAAGCCACGGAATACACATACCAGGCACTCTCCCCGGACCCCGAAAAGGAGATAAATGTCACCACTCCTCTCACCTACACCGACAGCTACGGCATAGCGCAGCCGCTCAAGTCAATCTGCCGCAACGACAGGCTTGAGGTGGTGGTGAACGTGTTCTACAATCCGGTCTCAGGCACCTTCGACTTCCAGGTCGAGTCATGGAGGACCGTGGACAACGACACGACTTTTGATTGATACGCGGCAGGCAAGACATTGAGAAAACAGATATGAGAACGATGCAAAATATGACGGCGCGAAATACGGCGGCACGGGGCATGAAAAAGACGCTCCGAATCGTGATGGCGGCAGGCTTCGCCCTTGTCGCATTCTCCTGCGCCCGTGAACCTTTTCCGGGCGGGGATGATGTCGAGGGAGTGGAGGTGCTCGCCAGGATGAGCTTCGCCCCGGAGGCCAATGTCGAGGTCTGCACCAGATCCACATTGGACGCCTTGGCTGAAAACCGTGTGCTGAATCTTTTCGTGTTCCTTTTCGACGCCAACGGCAACAAACTCTACAGCCGATACTTCGACACCGATGACAAGCAGAGCGTAACCTCCACTTCTTCGCTCAGCGGCGAGGGCTGGTGGGTGACCAACTCCGCGACCCTGACGCAGGGCGGAGTCTGCATCAAGGCCACCTCTGGCAGCGGCTACAAGCTCTATGCGATGGCGAACCTCGACGCCGACATGGTCCGGGTCTCCTCCGACCTGCTCAGCCACAACATCAACAACGAGCAGCAGCTCAAAGACTTCTCCATCTACCTCAATCAGGAGATTGTCAACCGCAACGGCTATTTCCCGATGACCGGGATGCTCGACGGTCTCAAGATTGACTCCACAGGCAAGATTACGAAAACGGACGGCACCGCGCCGGGGACTCTGATGCTCCGCAGGCTCGACGCCAAAATCTCGTTCATATTCAGAATCGGCAAGCGTGCGGATGAAGCGGGTCAGAAGATAAAGAACTTCACAGCGAAGCAGTGGAGGGTGATAAATGTCCCGGCGACCTCCTACCTCCTGGAACACGACACCGACTCCGGCGATGTCCCCCCGACCGTCGAAACCGGCAGTTACTCCGACTATGCGGCGAAGTTCTTTGACACCGACTGGGTCAATTTCGAGGAGTTCCCCGCAGATACCACCAAGAGGTTCTCGTTCTACATGCTTGAGAACCGCCAGACCCCGAAGAACAGCGGACTCGCGTCCTATCAGGATCGCAGCCGTCAGGTCAAGCAGACCACCGGTTACCACATCGGAGAGAACGAGACCGTCACCGTCTCCTATGTCAACTCACGGGGGACGGCCGTGACCCGGGACATGCGCGTCTTCAGCAACGCCAACGACTTCTCCACCTATGTGCTCGTCACCGGCAGGGTGGATATGGACCTCAAGAACGATGACGCGGGCAAGACTCTGGGCGGCGATGTGCAGTATCTGATTCATCTGGGGAACTGGAGCCGCACCGAAGGCTCATCATGGAGCGGCGATGTCTATGGGGGCTTCGACAATTTCAACACGGAGCGCAACACCTCATACACCTACACGGTGACCATCAATTCCGTCAACAACATCCGCGTGGAGGTCGAGACCGCCGGTACGACCGACACGGAGAACCAGCCGGGAGCCACCGGAGAGGTGACCATAGCCAAGGAGGAGATTGCGGTCTGCGACGCGCACTACTACTCCAAAACCATGACTTTCCACGCCGCGAATTTCCTTGACGGCAACAACAACAGCACGGCTGACGACCTCACATGGAGCGTCAAGACACCGTTCAGCGACGGGACTCCGGAAGACCCGCTCATTCCGGGAACACTCGACTACGACTGGGTTCACTTCCGTCTCAACAAGAAGAATGACGACGGGACCTACAACGAGAATCGGCGCAAGTTCGTGAACCCGTCAAGGAAATTCCAGACCTGGGCCACATGGCGCGACGCTTCGACCAATGCGGAGGGCGACGGCACCCCGGGGCTCGCGGGCTACCACAACGACGGGCTGATGAACATCATAGACCTCGTGAAGTACATCAAAGAGCAGGTCAGCATTCTCGAGAACTATTACAAGAACCCCGGAATACTCTACACGGGCGACTTCGACAACCCGGACGACAGGGAAAACGCAAAAATCTGCATCACGGCATTCGTTGACGAGTTCTACTACGACAAGAACCCGGTCAGCGGAGTCTCCTCCACGACGCTCTGGAAGAGTTTCGTCAACCAGCAGGACCGTACGCTGCACATCCTCTGCAACTCCCAGGCCAGCACCGACCGCGAGTCAAGGGCCACCGGCTCGGTCATCACCATCCAGCAGCACGCCATCCAGACCATCTACAACGACGACCTTGCGAATACATCGCTGGAAAGCGCATGGGGACTGGAGTATGTGGATGAGTTCGCCGATATTATAACTACATACAATACCAACTCAGACACCTACACCGGCTCCGGCCAGAATACCGACACTTTCAACGGCTTGTATAACTCCGTGAAGGAATGGGGGATAAACACCGACGGGACGAGCAGCTGGGGGACATATCTCGACTTCGAGACTGTCAACGATGTCCATCAGATGCAGTCAAATTACAAGGCTCTGCGTTATATCTGCATGTCGCGCAACCGCGACAACAACGGTGACGGCAAGATTGACCCCGAAGAGATACGCTGGTACACCGCTTCCATCCGTCAGCTTATCGGGCTTTATGTCGGCG
>CAVDEO010000205.1:0-2781 GCA_963607915.1 bacterium | reverse complement strand
TCATACAGGTCTTGACCTCGTTTCATAATATTGAGGTCATAATCGGGCTTAACCTCGAATATGGTCAGTACCTGATCCAGCATCTCACGATGCTGCCCCGTAACGCAAACAATAGTTTCAAAATCGCTGGGGAATTTTTGGAACTCTTTCACCAGCGGGCACATCTTGATTGCTTCGGGTCTTGTTCCAAAAACCAGCATTACTTTTTTCATTTTCAAATATTTCGATTAGATATTTTGATTCTGCTGAAAATCTCCATTATGCATTGATAAGGTTCATTTTGGCAATCTGCCATTGTTACTGAACTTTGTGCCAGAATAGTTGGTTTATGGTATTCCATAAGTTGTTATTTATTTGTGGCGGCTACACATTGCATTCTTCGCTGAGCAACCGTGAGTACGAAGAATTTATATGTCTCTTCTGAATAAGTCCCTTGTATATACCTTTTCTTTCACATCGTCGAGGCAAGGGTTGTAACGA
Organism: bacterium; assembly: GCA_963607915.1. GTDB lineage: Bacteria > Bacteroidota > Bacteroidia > Bacteroidales > UBA932 > Cryptobacteroides. The sequence continues at coordinate 2,301 of CAVDEO010000205.1, read as the reverse complement.
TTGGCGAAGATGACTTTGCTTTGGGATTTGAACTCCTGCAGGTCGTTGACGACCTTGGAGCCGAAGAAAGTGGTGCCGTCGGGGAGGGTGGGTTCGTAGACGATGACTTCGGCGCCCTTGGCCTTGATGCGCTTCATTATGCCCTGGATGGCGGACTGGCGGAAATTGTCCGACCCGGTCTTCATCGTGAGGCGGTAGACCCCGACCGTTACGGGGCCGTGTTCTGCCGGCTCGCTGCCGCCCGCGATGCCGTACTGGTTGTTCGAGTAGTAGTCGTACCAGCCGGCTTTGCGCAGCACGGCGTCGGCTATGTAGTCTTTGCGCGTGCGGTTGCTCTCGACGATGGCGGTCATCATATTCTGGGGCACGTCCCGGTAATTGGCCAGAAGCTGTTTGGTGTCTTTCGGGAGGCAGTAGCCGCCGTAGCCGAAGGACGGGTTGTTATAATGTGTGCCTATCCGCGGGTCGAGTCCGACGCCTTCTATGATGGCGCGGCTGTCGAGGCCCTTGACTTCAGCATAGGTATCGAGTTCGTTGAAATAGCTGACGCGAAGGGCGAGGTAGGTATTGGCAAAGAGCTTGACGGCCTCGGCTTCGGTGAGCCCCATATAGAGGGTGGGGATGTCGGTTTTGATGGCGCCTTCCTGCAGCAGGCGTGCGAAGGTCTCGGCGGCCTGTCTGAGGTCTTCGCGCTCAGTGGGGTATCCTACGATGATGCGGCTCGGGTAGAGGTTATCGTAGAGGGCCTTGCTTTCGCGGAGGAATTCCGGGGAGAAGAGAAGGTGGATGTGTTCGCCGTACTTGGCATAGAGACTGCGGGTGTAGCCGACGGGGATGGTGGATTTGATGACCATCACGGCGTCGGGGTTCACGCTGAGCACGAGGTCTATGACTTCTTCCACGTGGGTGGTGTCGAAGTAGTTCTTGACGGGGTCGTAGTTGGTAGGCGCGGCGATGACCACGTAGTCGGCGTCGCGGTAGGCTTGCGCTCCGTCGAGGGTGGCGGTGAGCTGAAGCCGGCCTGCCCGGTCCGTGGTGGCGTAGTCGCCGAATTCTCCGCGGAGGTATTTTTCTATGTATTCGTCCTGGATGGGGCTTTGGCCTCGGTTGATCTTGTCGACTTTGTCGGGGATGACGTCGACGGCTGTCACTTTGTGGTGCTGGCCGAGGAGGGTGGCTATGCTGAGGCCGACGTAGCCTGTGCCCGCCACCGCGATACGTATGTCAGAGAATTCTCGCATAAATTAATTTTTGGTTTTCAGTTCTTTCAGCAGATCTTCCAGAACATATTGGTCGCTCATCAGTTGCAGTCCTGTATTAGGATCGGACAGAAGACGTGCGGTGTCAGAAGCGTAGTACAGGTCGAGTGCTTGCTCCGCTGAGATGTCAAGTGCTTTTGAAAGCATCATTACTATGCGGCTTTGTTTACGCCACAGGACGGATTCTCTCATTTTTCTGGATTATATGAACGTACGAAGTGCAGGTTCTCATCTATAATACGCTGGTTACGGATACATATCTGTTGGTTTACCGGCTTGTATGCTAATTGACCTAAAGCCTGTTCAGCAGTAATCCTTCCGTTTTCGTAATCCTCGACAGTATCAATAACATTATCATTGGCCACTCCGCCTTCGATTATATCGTAGTCATTCTGTAATATTCCTCCGCGACGGCAGTCAACCACGTAGTTCAACCATTCCAAATCGTATGATTTGAAAATTTTTATCTTATATTCTGGATTCTCAAAAACAGACTCATCCAAATCGAACACATTCACAATCGGAGAAAAGCTTGGTCCTCTGCGGATAGCTATCACTTTTGACCATTTTTCCGCCTGCTGTTGTAAGGTAGTAAGATAAAAACCTTGACCGAAATCGACATTTAGTCTGCCCTTGCTTGTCTGCGGATGGCGGACTTCCATATAAGACCCGTGAAACAATCTCATCTTGATGCCTCCCAATTCTTCAGTGTTTCTACTGTAGTGGCGGCAAGCCAATCCGAACTTTGAGTATGCAGTTCATCATAGTATGGTAATAAAAAATTATGGATAAGTCCCTGTTTTTTCAAACGGGAGTAAAGCTCGGAAGAAGGGATATTCATATTCTGAGCTCCTTTTTCTATCGCCATTATGGCTAGATGAATATTGTTGTAGCCTATTGTATCCATTGGCTTCGATTTATTGCGTTACTGAAGTTATCTACACCTTTTTTAGCGGCGGGACATTATAAATTTTGTCAGGATAACAGGAAAACTATGTCCGATTTGAAGACGCGTCGTAGCCAACAATGGCTCTGCCTGCAG
>CAVDEO010000204.1:0-2784 GCA_963607915.1 bacterium | reverse complement strand
CGTCCCTGAGACCATATGCCTCCAGAGCCTGCAAGGCAGTATAATCAAGGCCAATCTTTTTCTTTACAGAGTTATATTCTTGAATTTTTGATTTCATTATGCGCAGCCAATCCTTTCACGGTCAGCAAATACTTCTGGCGCGGATGCCGTGGGGAGTTCGGGTACTTCATTGTTATGAGACCGTCGCTGATTGCCGGAGCAAGAGAGTATTCCAGAAAGTTGGGGCGGTTTTTCAATCCGACAGCCTCCATCATCTCCTTTACATTTTTTTCTTCTGAACCAATCGCGAGAATCAGCCTCCTGACATTTTCTGACTCCGCTTTGACGATTCCTTCTGAACTTGTATGGGTACTTGTATGGGTACTTGTATGGGTATCGTCATTTGTGGAGTATCCAATCAGCATATAACGGTTTTTCAGCACGTTTTGCTCTCCAAACATTAAATTTCGGAAAAACTTGATGAGAAAAGTGTTGTCCGGTTCTATGCCCTTGGATGGGTTGCGATAGTTGGCGCGAACAAGGGCATTGCGAAAATACCATGAATTATCAGCGAACAAATCATTATTAACCTTGAAACCGATGGAACGCAGATATTTTATCACAAATACAGCCGTCGTCCTTGTGTTGCCTTCGCGGAACGGGTGATTTTGCCAGAGCAAGGCTACGAAATCAACAATATGGCTGATGATTTCATCTGTGGTCAGTCCTCTGTAGCTGAAATCCCTCTCCTGCTGAATGTCGTACCTCAAGGCCATCATGATGTCAGCTGCACGTCCATATATGACAGAGTCTCCCTGCAGCACCCATTCTTTCTTGCTGATGTCATAGGGACGGATTTCACCGGCATGCTTGAAAACCCCTTCAAACAAATGCCTGTGAATATTCAGAAGCTCCAATGCCGTAAACGAGAAAGACTGTTCGCTCAGAAGCTTGGTGATATTGGCCGCCACCAGGTCTGCTTCTTCTTTTTCCGCATCGTCATTGTCATGTGTGGTCTTGTTGATGTAGTAGGACTTCAGTTGTTTGCGTACATCGTCTATGGTGATGTCGCCCTCGATATGCCTCGCCGCCGTCTCCTTCAGATATTCAGAAACCTTGAGACCATCCACAGCCTGCAGCCCGATGGCCGTGCGCCATGTCGAAAGCCTTTCCCGCTTATGCGGTTCTGCCACACGCTCATAGTCTTCGAGATTAAGATATTTTTGCAAGTGAATATCCTTTTCCTCCATATCGTTGTCATTCATTGTAAATGTTCCGCACATTGTGCGTTTGTGTCTTTCCCGACTTTTTATCTTTCAAAGTTACAAATATTTTCTGAAAATTCTATGAATCAGGGAGTACGGAAATATAAGGAAGCCGGGGAATACGAGACTATGGCGGAGAACGCCCGCGCATACCTTGAGGAGCAATTCCTTGATGCTGAAGGCAATTTCAAGACTGCCATTCTCAACACTATGCAGACCCCGGCCCTCTTCGCCTTGAAGAACTCTCTCGTGGAGGGCAAGGCCCGGGAGAATATGATTTCGCGTCTGAGAAAGAACTTCGCCGACCACGGCAACTGCCTGCAGACGGGCTTTCTCGGCACCTCGATCCTGATGTCCACCCTGTCCGACAACGGAATGACGGACATCGCCTATGAACTTCTCTTCCAGAGAAACAACCCAAGCTGGCTATATTCCGTGGACAACGGGGCGACCACCATCTGGGAGCGCTGGAACAGCTACACCATCAGCAACGGGATGGGTGGTCCCAAGGATATGAACAGTTTCAACCACTACGCCTACGGCTGCGTGTGCGAGTGGCTCTGGAACACCGTCGCCGGCATCGAGGCCGATACGGCGGACCCGGGATTCAGACATATCATAATGAAACCTGTCCCTGACCGCAGGCTCGGATATCTCAAGGCGGAGTACAATTCGGCGTCCGGCCTCATCCGGAGCGAATGGAAGTATGACGGTGATGTCTGGGAATGGAAATTCAGCATCCCGCAGGGGAGCAGCGCGACGGTCTCGCTGCCGGATGGCAGCGCCCCGGCTGAATATGGGGCCGGAGACCATATCGTACGTATAGTAATCCTTAAAAAATAATTTGGTAATCTTTGTGTGTCTTTTTGGTTTATATTCGATTTTATCGATTTTTTTTACGTTTGGCATAGTTCAAGCAAGTCAGACTGACGGTTCAGAAACCGGCATAAGTAAAAACCAAAGCCCCGTCACCGGAGTCCGCCATCTCTGGCGAAGACTCCAAGTGACAGGGCGATGAAGGGCGGAGAGGATCTATGCTCCGAGCTTTGCGGAGGCGGCTCTAATCAGCGGTGTCCTGGCGTATGGAGGCCCTTATCCTGCTCAGGGACTGCGGGGTGAGACGAAGGTATGAGGCGAGCTTGTTCAAGGGAATGCGGAGAAAAAGTTCAGGGGCTTCGCGGAGAAGAGTGAGGTAACGCTCCTCGCCTGTCTGGCATTCAAGAAGGTTCATATTGCTCTCCTCGTAGGTCGCTGCGTGATATTCGAATATCCGCCGGATCGTGTTCGCTATCACAAGGGAGCCGGCGCACAGGCGTTCTACTTCCGCCTTGCCGATGCGGTAGGCCCAGCTGTCGGTTTCCGAAACGATGCGGATGCGCGAGGGCTCGTGGCGCTGATAGCACCAGACATCGACCACAAAGGAATTGTCTCCGGAGAACCATAACGTGAGTTCGGAGCCGTCGCGGTCAATAAAGGACCGCCATATTCCCGTCTTGATGATATAGATGGAATCATCCATATCACCGCATTCTATGACCAC
>CAVDEO010000203.1:0-2794 GCA_963607915.1 bacterium | reverse complement strand
TATAGACCAAAAAGACAAACAAAGATTATCAAGTTATTTTTTAAGGATTACTTATAGAAACCCTAAATAAACTGCTTCAGCTTATTTTTGAAGGTTTCAGAGGCACAAGACAAGCGACATTATGGCAGACAACAGGAAGGAAGTGGAGCGGGCGGAACTCCACCGGACCATCTGGGCGATAGCGGATGAGATGAGAGGCTCCGTGGACGGCTGGGATTTCAAATCGTACATTCTCGGGATGCTCTTCTACCGCTACATCAGCGAGAACATCACCGCCTACATCAATTCCGGCGAAAAAGAGACCGGTTCGGAAGACTTCGACTACGCGGATATGACCGATGCGAACGCGGAACTCGCGCGGGAAGACCTTGTCAAGGTCAAGGGCTTCTTCATCCTGCCGTCCCAGCTTTTCGTGAACGTTTGCCGCAACTGCGACTCCGACCCGGATCTCAATATGACCCTTGAAGGCATATTCTCCGCCATTGAAAATTCCGCCAAGGGGACGGAGAGCGAAGACGATTTCAAGGGGCTGTTCGCCGACCTTGACGTCAATTCCAACAAGCTGGGGGCCACGGTCGCAAAGCGGAACGAAAAACTGGTGAAGCTTCTGCGCGGCGTGCAGTCGATGAAACTCGGTGACTACCGGAACAACACCATCGACGCCTTCGGTGACGCCTACGAATACCTGATGGGTATGTACGCCTCGAATGCCGGCAAGAGCGGCGGCGAATACTACACCCCGCAGGAAGTGAGCGAACTGCTGACCAGACTCGCCACTGTCGGGAAGACAATGGTGAACAAGGTCTATGACCCGGCCTGCGGTTCGGGCTCCCTTCTGCTGAAAGCCGCCAAGATTCTCGGCAAGAGCAATGTGCGTCAGGGCTTCTTCGGACAGGAAATCAACCTCACGACCTACAACCTGTGCAGAATCAATATGTTCCTGCACGACATAGACTACGACAAGTTCGACATAGCCTGTGAGGACACGCTTCTTTCCCCGCAGCACTGGGATGACGAGCCTTTCGAGGTGATAGTCTCGAACCCGCCATACTCCATAAAGTGGAAGGGGGACGATGACATAACCCTGATCAACGACCCCCGCTTCGCCCCGGCAGGAGTGCTCGCCCCGAAGTCCAAGGCTGACCTTGCATTCATAATGCACTCTCTCGCCTGGCTGGCCCCCAACGGAACGGCCGCGATAGTCTGCTTCCCGGGAGTGATGTACAGGGGAGGGGCGGAGAAGAAGATCCGGCAGTATCTTATCGACAACAACTTCGTGGACTGCGTCATCCAGCTTCCGGACAACCTTTTCTTCGGCACGGGCATCGCCACCTGCATTATGGTCCTGAAGAAGGCCAAGAAAGACAACAGCACGCTGTTCATCGACGCCACCAAGGAGTGCGTCAAAATCACCAACAGCAACAAGCTCACGGATGAGAACATCCGTCACATCCTCGACCTCTTCACGGAAAGAAAGGACGTGCAGTATGTCAGCCGGCTGGTTGCCAATGATGACATAGCCAAGGCGGATTACAATCTGTCCGTTTCGACCTATGTGGAGCAGGAGGACACCCGGGAGAAGGTGGACATCGTGAAGCTCAATGCGGAACTGGCAGAGATTGTGGAGCGGGAGAACGCATTGAGGGCCGAGATTGACAAGATTATAAAAGAGATAGTGATATAATGACTCCTGAATTTTTCATATTTTTGTGCAAATGATTGAGATATGAAACTGGAGGTACTGGATGACATAAGGTTTTTGATAAACTCTGATACTGAAACTGATACTATAGAGTTTAAGAAAACTACCGGGCAATTGGAACGTGGTATGGAAACGCTTTGCGCCTTCCTCAACGGGAACGGCGGAACGGTTCTGTTCGGCGTGACCGATGAGGGACGAATAGTTGGCCAGGACCTTGCCGGCAAAACCAAAGAAACAATAGCCGAAGCCATAAGCCGCCTTGAGCCTTGTCCCGATGTTCGGGTCTGCTATATCCCCTTGCCTGACTGCGATAGGTATGTCATCGCCTTGCGGGTGGATAGTGCGAAAATGGATCGCCCGTTCTGCTACAAGGGGAGGCCGTACATTCGCATAGAAAATGTCACCACCCTGATGCCTCAAGAACAATACAATCATCTCCTGATACAACGTGGTGGACAATACAGTTGGGATTCTCAGGTCAATCCAGAGCTCAAAATATCAGACCTTGACGAGCAGGCCGTTCTTGGAGCAGTGCGCACAGGCATCCGCTGCGGACGTCTGCCGGAGACTACCATAATGGAAGATTTGCCAACCATACTCGAAAAATTCAGTCTTCTTCACGACGGGGAACTCAACAATGCTTCTGTTGTCCTCTTTGGCCGCGACTTCTATCACTACCCCCAGTGTCTGCTCCGTATGGCGCGGTTCAAAGGTACGACAAAAGACGAGTTCATCGATAATCAACGAGTTACCGGCAACATCTTCACCTTGCTGGATGCCGCAATGGCGTTCTTTTTCAAACACTTGTCCCTTTCGGGCAGGGTTGAAGGCCTGTATCGCGAAGAAGAACTGCAGATTCCCTACAAGGCCTTGAGAGAATGCTGCACAAACGCCCTCTGCCACCGTTCCTACCACCGTCAAGGCAGTTCGGTGGGGATAGCCATCTATGACGACCGTGTGGAAATAGAAAACAGCGGAACATTCCCCCCTGACGTTACCATTGACAAACTGTTGAGCGGACACAATTCGGAGCCCCAGAACCTGATTATCGCCAATGTTCTGTATAAGAGCGAAGTTCTTGAAAATTGGGGG
>CAVDEO010000202.1:0-2807 GCA_963607915.1 bacterium | reverse complement strand
CTGATGACAAAAAGAGAGGGTGGCTAATCAGTCTTTCGACTTTTTAGTCACCCCATCTCTTTTTTAAGGATTACTAAGTTGTCCGACGCAACAGACCGCCCGCCGGGCGGAAAGCCGTATGAAAGGACGGGATGCAAGACCGCCTTTCATACGGCTTTCCCCTTATTCGGCTTTGCCGTTGGAACCGAGTACGTCAACAATCTTGTGCTCATAGAGCTTCTTCATCTCGTCGCGTGCAGGTCCGAGGTACTTGCGCGGATCGAACTCGCCCGGTTTGTCGTTGAAGACCTTGCGGACTGCGGCAGTCATCGCCAGACGTGAGTCTGAGTCGATGTTGATCTTGCATACCGCGCTCTTGGCAGCCTCGCGGAGCTGCTCCTCAGGAATGCCGACTGCGTCAGGAAGCTTGCCTCCGTTCGCGTTGATGATGTCCACATATTCCTGCGGAACTGATGATGAACCGTGGAGAACGATAGGGAAACCAGGAAGTTTCTTCTCAATCTCGTGAAGGACGTCGAATGCGAGAGGCGGCGGAACGAGACGGCCGGTCTTCGGGTCACGGGTGCACTGCTCAGGCTTGAACTTGTAGGCTCCGTGTGAAGTTCCGATTGAAATTGCGAGAGAGTCGCAGCCCGTGCGGGTGGCGAAGTCGATGACTTCCTCAGGCTTCGTGTAGTGTGACTCCTCGGCTGCAACCTCATCCTCGACGCCTGCGAGGACTCCGAGTTCGGCCTCGACCGTCACATCATATTTGTGGGCATATTCCACAACTTTCTTCGTGAGGGCGATGTTGTCCTCGTAAGGAAGTGAGGAGCCGTCAATCATCACTGAAGAGAAGCCCATATCAACGCAGCTCTTGCAGAGTTCGAAAGAGTCGCCGTGGTCGAGGTGGAGGACAATCTGCGGATGCTCCCATCCGAGTTCCTTCGCATACTCCACAGCGCCCTCCGCCATATAGCGGAGAAGGGTCTGGTTCGCATAGTTGCGCGCGCCCTTTGAAACCTGGAGAATCACAGGTGACTTTGTCTCGGCAGAGGCCTGGATGATGGCCTGAAGCTGCTCCATATTGTTGAAATTGAACGCAGGGATTGCATATCCTCCCTTGATGGCCTTAGCGAACATCTCACGGGTGTTCACAAGACCGATTTCCTTGTAAGATACCATAATTTTAAAAATTATATTGAGTATATATTTTTATCGAGTTATATGTTTTCAGCCCGTCAATGTCCGGAGCAAACCGTACATTCCGCAAAAGGCGGGGCAAAAATAATGATTTTTGCCGAAACCGGAAAGTCTGCAACAAAAACCGTACAAAACCGGAGCGACACCGGTAAGGATGCGGGAAAGCTGACTCACATAATCAGTCCGGAAACATCCCTCCCCACGGCGAGAGCCTCCCTGATCTGCGTGGATGACAGGTTCATCGGCGGCATGTCGATAAGACGGATGCGGTAGCGTGGATTTTCCTGCAGCAATTCGGCGCGGATTGCCGCGATGTCGAAGCCCTCCCGGGGGAACACGGCAATCCCGTATTCCGTCAGAATGCGCCCGTAATCCCTCCACCTGCGGAAATCCGCAATCTGGTCTCCTCCGGCGACAAGCGTGAAATCGTCCTCCGGGAAGCGGGATTTCAGAGCGTCAAGAGTGTTTATCGTGTAATTCGGAAGCGGCAGCGAAAACTCGATGTCTGAGACTTCCACCATTGGGCACAACTCGGGATGGCGGGAAAGAGCCTCCCGGGCGGCCCGCAGCCGTTCCGCAGCATCCTCCGCAGTCGCAGACGGCTTGAGCGGATTCACCGGAGACACGACCAGCAGCACCCTGCCATACATCCCGGCAAGCATCCGCAGAATCGCCAGATGCCCGATGTGCAGGGGGTTGAAAGAACCCGAAAAAACCGCCGTATCCATCACTCGTTGCGTAAAATTCATATGCCACTCACAGACTCCGCACAGGGATGACTGAAAAGTCAAACTCTTCTTGCATAACTAAGTCAGCGGCCGGCGAGAAAGTCGCCGACAAGCCGCTCGGCATCGGCGTAGGCGGTCTGGAGGTCATCGTTCACTATGATGTGGTCGAACTGGCCGGCATAGCTCATCTCCTCGGCAGCCTTGGCCAGACGGCGTTCAATCGCCTCCGGGGAATCGGTCGCACGACCCACAAGCCTGCGCCGCAGCTCCTCGACGGACGGAGCCTGGATGAAGAGAGCCAGAGCCCTGTCACCGAAATATTTCTTCAGGTTCACCCCGCCTTTCACGTCGACATCGAAAATGAGCGCGTGCCCGCTGTCCCAGATGCGTTCCACCTCGGATTTCAGAGTCCCGTAGAACGAACCGCTGTAAACCTCCTCATATTCAACGAAATCCCCATCCGCAATCCTTCTGCGGAACTCGTCGGCGGAGATGAACCAGTATTCAACCCCGTTCTTTTCCGTCCCCCTCGGCGCACGCGAAGCCGCCGAAACCGAAAATTCCAGTTCCGGATGAAGTTTGAGGATATGACTGACTATGGTACTCTTGCCCGAGCCTGACGGAGCCGAAAAAATCACTGCTTTCCTGTTGTCCATATCTATATATGAATATTCCCTGTCTCAAGTATGTATATTCCCCATCTCACCCGGCCCACAAGCGCGGCGCTGACAGGGGACCATCCTGTTTTGCGGACGCAAATATAACAATCTTCTTCCGAACGGATAAGTAATCCTCCACAAATCTCTGCCAATTCGCGACGGCGAAGTAAGCGTTAAAAAATAAATTGGTGGAGATTTGTGAAGGATTTTTGAGGATAGATTTCTTTTGGAAGAGGGA
>CAVDEO010000201.1:0-2839 GCA_963607915.1 bacterium | reverse complement strand
GAACTGGTTGAAAATCGAGAAAAATCCCCGAAAGGATTGATGTTGTCAGATTTTAGCTGTATCTTCGCCATGTCAGTGAGCCCAATTTTTTTGTTTTTAGCTTCACTGAATCAGGTGAAATTTCTGACATTATCAAGCCCTGGTAAGTTTTTCTTTATCAGGGCTTTTGAAACTTTAGTAAGCGTTAAAAAATAAATTGGTGGAGATTTGCACGGGATTTTTGAGAATAGATTTCTTTTGGAAGAGAGAGTGTACTGGAGGTACATGACCGATGAGAAAAGAGATATAGACCAAAAAGACAAACAAAGATTATCAAGTTATTTTTTAAGGATTACTTAGCAGACTATAGGTCTGCGGAATTTAGGGAAACTTCAAAACGAGACTTAAAAAGCAATCGAACAATGAAGAAAGCACTTTTCATCATTCCTGCCCTGCTGGCGGCATTGTCATGCACAAAGGAAGAAGCCGGGCAGACGGACATCCTGCTGATGACGGAGTCGTTCAACATCGACTACGCCGCCCAGGAAATCGAATTCAGCTACGACATCATCAACCCAATCGACGGCGCGGAGGTTACCGTCACGACAGACGCCGACTGGGTCTCAGTGAAGGAAGTCGGAGCGGACGGGACAAAGCTGTCTGTCACGGAAAACAAGGTGAGATGGAAAGCCCGCGAGGCGGAACTGAAGCTCTCGTACGGAGACGAAATCCGGAAAACATTTCTCCTGAAACAGGACTACCTCAAAGCCGCCGTCGTGTTCCAGACGCAAAAGGCCACAATCGACCTGCATGAACAGAAAGTTTCCGCTCCCTTTGAAATACGCAACCATCTGATCGGGCGATGGCCGACGGTCAAGGAGACGGAGATTCCGGAATGGATTGAAATCACCGTCTCCGGCAACGACGTGGAGAGCAGCCTTGACATTTCGGTGACAAAGAACACATCCGGCGAAAGCAGGGAGTTCACCGTCATTCTGGAATATCCTGGAGCCGAAGACACGGAATTCACTCTCATCCAGGATAATAAATCTTACTATGAATTCATCGACGGGGTAAAATGGGCGACACAGAATGCCGGCACTGACGAGGAGAACCCTTACGGCAAGCTTTACAGCCACGAAATGACGATTTTCTCCTGCCCGGAAGGCTGGCGTGCGCCGACGTGGAGCGAACTGCAGGCTCTCTACAAGAACACGTCAGACTGGACGACGGAGGGAGGATTGCAGGGCGTGTGGTTCTCCGGCTCAAAGCCATATTCCGAAGATGTCCCGGCGGTGTTCTTCCCGGCCGGAGGTTACAAGAAAGGCGGCGAGCTGCGCTACTTTGAGGAGCGGGGCTGCTACATAAGCGGCCTGCGAGGAGGATACAACAACAATTCGTCCATAGCGGTATGCTTCGAGAAAAAGTATTTCATAGACATACGCACCGAATATAACAGCCTCGACTACATGGGTTCGCTCCGCTGCGTGATGAACCAGTAATCACATTCTCAACATCAAGTCATTCAAGACAATATGAAAAAGATATTTTTTGCCCTTACTGTTCTTGTCGCCGCCGTTTCGTGCGGAAAGCAATCTCCGGATTCCGAATTTTCGCTGGCATCGGAAACCTTCGAAATCAGTCACGAGGGCGGCAATATAGAAATCGGCTACGAAATCTCGAATCATACACCCGGAGAAAGGCTTGCCGTGACGAGCGATGCCCCATGGCTGACAGTCCGCAGCTACAACAGGACAAAGGCGACGGTCTCGGTCTCTGAAAACTTCAGCCGGACGGAGCCGCGGGAGGCAAGGCTCACATTCTCCTACGGCGACACGGAACACAGAACGGTCGTCATAAGACAGGGCTACCTAAAGGCCTCCGTGGCATTCGGCAATCCGGCCTTGAACTTCGACAATCAGAAACAGAGCCTCATGGTCGCGTACGAGGTCACCAACCCCGTGCCCGACGCGGCTCCGGATGCATCGGGCAACAATCCTCCAGAATGGATGCAATTCCACAACACAGGGAAAGGGCTGTATCTTTCCGTGGAGGAGAACATCTCGGGTGAGGAAAGGGCGTTTGAGATTGTCCTGACATATCCGGGAGCTGACGACGCGCGCCTGAGGGTCGTGCAGGGCATCGACTCCGAATATGTGATAATCGCCGAGTCAAAATGGGCAAAGCAGAACTGCGGAATTGACGAGTCAAACCCCTACGGCAGGCTATACAACTACGACGAGGCTCTCTCGGCCTGCCCCGACGGGTGGAGGGCACCGACCCGCGCCGAAATGAGCCGTCTATGCACACGTTACTCGGACTTTGAGGAAATCGACGGCATCCGGGGCCGCTGGTTCTCGGGGGAAGAGGCCTACAGCACGCAGGCGTCACGGATATTCCTCCCTGCCAGAGGCTACAGGCAGGGAGCGGACGGAGAAATCATGGAATTTTCCGAGGGAGGTCACTACATCTGCGGCGAGAAAGACAAAGACGGCGGTGTTTATGTCGAGTATTTTCAATATCTCAAGTTTTCCGGGGCAAAGCAAACAGTCCGCGACACGGAATTCTATGGCTCTCTGCGCTGCGTGAAGGCAAACTGACAAGACGATGGGACTAACGATTAAATCCTCCCGGACGGGCGAAATCAGACGACTCCGAGGGCGGCGATGCTTATGCGGACTGAAGAGCCGAAGAACTGCCGGAGCGGCAGCCAGCAGTTGTAGAGCGTCGAGCTGTGGTGAAAACATCGTCGATGAGAAGAATGTGCCCGATGTCCAACTCGCTCCTTGCTTTCGCGCATAAGCACTGTTAAGTAATCCTTAAAAAATAACTTGATAATCTTTGTTTGTCTTTTTGGTCT
>CAVDEO010000200.1:0-2904 GCA_963607915.1 bacterium | reverse complement strand
TATGTTCAAAGTTTCTTTTCATTCATTTATGAACGGATCATTCATAAGTAATCCTCAAAAATCCTTCACAAATCTCCACCAATTTATTTTTTAACGCTTACTAAAGCCGTCGGCATCTGAAATTACTCGGCGAAATGTTTTGCAACCTCCTCCGCGATGCCTTCGCCTCTCAAATCTCTCTTGAGGATGGTTCCGTCAGGGCCGAAAAGCATAATCTGCGGGATTCCCTGAATGCCGTAGATGTCGGTCGGGATGCGCTGTGCGTTGATTATCTGATGCCAGACCACGCCGTGCTCGGCGGCAGCGGCCTTGGTGTCCTCCGGCTTGTCCCAGACGGCGACTGACAGAACCTCAAGCCCCTTCGGACCGTAGGTTTCGTAAACCTTGCGTATGTTGGGAATCTCCCTCTTGCAAGGGCCGCACCAGGATGCCCAGAAGTCCACGAGCACATATTTCCCTTTGCCCACATAGTCGGACAATGAAACAGTCTTTCCGTCGGAGTCCTCAATCGTGAAATCGGTGAACATCCTGCCCTCTTCGGTGAGCAGACCTTTCTGCGCGGCCTCCACCATCTTCACCACTTCCTCCTTCATCTGGAGAGTGTCGGCAAGTTCGGCCGCATAGTCGATAACTTCCTGATTGGTCAGTTCGGAAGACAGGTTCTGAAGAGCCAACACGGCAATCCCGTTTTTCCTGTTCCTGTCGAAAGCCACCTTGTTGAGGTCAACGTATTTCTTGGTGGCCTCTTCATAAAGCGTCTCAACCTTCTCGTTCTTAAGCTCATCGGAGAGCGTCGAATCGGCATAGACCGCCTGGGCGGCGGTGTTGAAATCATCGATAACGGCCTTCACCTCAGCCTTGAAAGCCTCTTCCTTTTCCGCCTGCGTCTTGCAGGAAATCACAACGGCCGCCGCAACGGCCGCCACCGCAATAAAACTCATCTTTTTCATATTTTTCAAAAATATTTCCGCAAAGATAGTCTTTTTTGATGATTTGCCGACAGGTCAGACTTCTACTGTCCCATCACGGCGAGGACGAAGAGGACGAAATAGTCCCTGAAGACCTGACGGAAGACCTTCGCGGCCTTCTGGATTTCGAAGTTCACACGCCGTTCAGTGATGCCGAACTGCTTCGAGATTTCCTTGGCGGACATTCCCGAGAGCCTCTTCGCCGTGAAGATTTCGTAGGTGTGTTCCGGAAGAATCTCGCGCACCTTGTCGAGCAGGACCGGAAAATCGACATAGAGGGAGAAATCATTGCCGCCCTCCCCCGAGAGGAGCTTCATATCTTCGACCGCCAGTTCCTTGAGTTCCGGCGGGAGGGAATCACGATTGAGCCTGCTCTTGAGGTGGTCGAGGCAGCGGTTCTTCACCATTATGAGGAAATATCCCCGTATGTCGCTGATTTCAAGCTCGTCGCGGTGGGCGAGAACCTTGGCTATGCAGTCCTGGAAAATGTCCTCCGCCAGTTCGCTCTTTCCGACATAGCGCTGCGCAATCTTCACGAAACGCAGTCTCTCCCCGTTCAGAAGGAGAATGTCTTCAAATGAAAGTTTATGGGTTTTATCTCCGGGCATGACCGTCATTTTGTGCGACAAAATTTCAGTGCGACAAATATAATCAATTCCGACATTTTGTGTCCTTTTCAGGCCTATCTTTTACTCATCGCCCGCATCCGTACCGATGCAATGAAAGCAATCCCCGGAGGGGTGTCCGCAGGAACTGCAAAAAATTATGTCAAAAGCCTCCGCCCAATCGTTCTTATAGAAGTTATGGATGATAAGAACAACAATACGGTCAGAGGCGGAATCAGCGATGAACTGCTTTTCCGCTGCTTTTCCGGCGCGGCATCGGAAGGAGAGAGGCGGATTGTCGGAGCTTGGGTTTCCGCGAGCGAAGAGAACCGCAGCCGCTACCGCAGGGCGTCCGGACTCTATGAGAAATGGGTGATGTCCGCTCCGATGGAGAATATCGAAGGAAAGCCGGTGCAGAAAGGAAAGCACAGGCAGTTCGCGGTCAGGGCGACACTGAGACGCATCGCTGTGGCTGCGGCCTCCGTGGCCGCGGCCGCTTTCGCGTGCTTCGTCTCCTTCCGTGGAGGCCGGCAGGTTCAGAAAGAGGAGCTCGCATCGGTTTACAATGTCCTTGAAGTTCCGAACGGGAAAGTCGTGGATTTCGCCCTGAGCGACGGCACGATGGTAAAGCTCAACGGCGGCTCCCGTCTCGAATATCCGGTGATTTTCGCCGACGGAATCCGCAGTGTGAGATTTTCCGGACAGGGCAGGTTCTCCGTTGCGCATGACGAGGAGCATCCGTTTGTCGTGAACACCTTTGTCTGCGACGTGACGGTGCTCGGAACCGAGTTCGAAGTGACGGCCGACCCGTCTTCCGGGGAATTCACAACCTCGCTTTTCGAGGGGTCCGTAAAGGTGACGGACAGGCGGGACTGCAGCTGTCTCTATCTCAACCCCAACCAGATGGTCTATATGTGCGGCGACAGACTTCAGCGCTGCACGATTACGAGTGATGACGACTACCTCTGGACCAGAGGCATAATAAGCATAACTGACCTGGACTTCGGTTCGCTGATGACCAAGTTCGAGAGGGCCTTCGGGGTGAAGATAGACATACGGCGGGAGACTATGCCGGAACTGCGCTTCATCTCCGGAAAGATGTATGTCTGCGAAGGGATAGAGAATGCCCTCCGGACGCTTCAGCGCGGCTGCGACTTCAGCTACACTCTCGACCAGGAGACTGGAGTCGTGGTGATACGCTGACGGGTGAAAAGAAAAAGTAGGATTTAGCTCCGGGGACGGTCAGTCCGTCCCCAGGGGGTTAAGGATTACGATACAGTAAGCGTTAAAAAATAAATTGGTGGAGATTTGTGAAGGATTTTTGAGGATAG
>CAVDEO010000199.1:0-2929 GCA_963607915.1 bacterium | reverse complement strand
AACGGCTGGTGCAGTCAAAGGTGAACTATGAAGAGGTGATGGGCTTGCGGCTGACCGTAAAGGGGTACGCATACCTGTCAGGAAACCCGAAACTGCTCAATCCGGTAGACTGGACAATGGTCGCTGCCGTAGCCGCCTGCGTGGCAGCCTTGTCCGCCACTCTCGCCCTGTTCGTGGCGTGCGGAAGACTATGAAGTGCCACAAAGTCGGAGACGATTTTGTGAAATGATTTATTTTCCTTATTTTTGCACACGCGGTCAGGTCAATACTCACAGCGGACAAGGCTTTCACCATCGGTGGTGATGGCGTATGAAACAAAACGGTGGGATGCGAGTGGCTGACCAGAGTTCTGACCGCTTTTTCAGAAACCATTTTTCAAACAATGAAATATTTTGCGAACTATATGTCCGATGCTGTCGTCCGCGAAGACGAACAGGGAAACCGGTATGTCAAGAGCATAGCAACCTTGAAAGAAACCCCGGCGAACAAAGACAGTAAGACGGCGTGGGGCGGCGAAAGTTATGGAGTGTATTATTTCCTTGAACCCATCTCGCGTGAAGAGTATGATGGGTTCGGAGTTACTTGGGAATGGTCTCAAAAAACAGGGAAGAGGGTTACTCTTATCAAGAAGTGAAATGACTGTAGTATTCTCTTGATTTCTTCAGTATCTCTTGCGCTTCCGCACTGTTAGGGTCGAGAACCCTGTATGCTTCATAGAACTTATGCCCAAGTCCCCCCTTTAAGCCCGTTTCACGGCGTATGCGATTCCATAATTTGACCCCGAGGACACTTTGAGCGACTTCGGGGCTTTCTTTTGCATAAATCATCCGCGCCGTATTGACTTGTATCTCCGCTATGACACCGCCGCTTGTCTTAAGATTCACTATGTGACCCGTATATCCGAGAGCCGTCCGCTGGTCTTTGCGGCGAAGAAAACCCGCCTGCTCTTCAAGGTGTGCCAAAATATCCTCTATGTGGTCTGGTTCCGCGACAATGGTTGTGCGGACAGTGTCTTTCAATTTGTCGGGGCTGAACACCGGAGATGCCTGTTCCTGTCTCTCGGACAGAACTTTTCTCCGGATTGAGACCTCGCTCTTGAAATTAATCGGGGTACAGAAAGCCCCATACTCCGCCGCTATTTTCTCCGCAATATCTTGCACCTCTTTCCCTTGAGTTAAGGCTTTCAGATATGTCTTTTTTACGGCGTTGTCGAGCAACGCTTCGTCCATCATTCCGGCATTGTCGGATAGGAAATACGGCAAAGACTTCGCCTTTTTGATTCTCCCGCTATTATCTTTCACCCAGTCTCTGAACCCCTGCGGGACATCGCCCTCCGTCTGCGAGCTTTCCGTTGTCGGCTTCTTTCCCGGCGAGGATGCGGCGGGTGTCCTCCGCCATTTCCTCCTCGGTTTTGAGGACGGAGACGGCGTGGCAGCGGCAGTGAGGATGCCACCC
The DNA here is from genome assembly GCA_963607915.1 of bacterium. Classification (GTDB taxonomy): domain Bacteria; phylum Bacteroidota; class Bacteroidia; order Bacteroidales; family UBA932; genus Cryptobacteroides. The sequence goes on along the minus strand of CAVDEO010000199.1, from coordinate 1,474 downwards.
CGTGAACTTGAAGTCCTTGGGGTAGCGTCCCTTGAGGTCGTCGCAGATGTCCGGCACGGGGTGGTTCTTGGAGAGGACTATCTCTATGCCGACAACAAAGGGCAGCTGCTGCCACCTCTCGTAATCGGCCGTCCTGTAGGCGATGTTCGTCTCCGTGGCGGCGAGGCGGCGGGCGTTCTTGTAGCTGCTCCGATAGACCCCCTGTCCGGGGTGGTACGCCTCCATAGCCTTGGAGGGTTTCAGTTCCCCGCGCTCATCGCGGACACGGCGGAAGAGCTTGTCGGGTTCGCGCAGCCACGCCTTGAGTTCCCGGGACATCTCGGCGGCGGACATCCCGTTGCGGATTCCGACATCAAGCCCCAGTTCGATTTCCCCCTTGAACTGGTTCGTGTACCGCCATACCCTGTCGGAGAGGTTCAGCCCGGCCTCCTTTCGGGAGAGGAACGCCTCGCGAGCCTTGTCGTTAGTGCTGAAATACTTCTTGTACTGCGCCTGCGTCAGCTTCCCGACCCTGTCCCCGAAGACCGTCCGTGCGAGTTCGCTGTTCTTGTTGTTGGCGAGCGTCCACTCCGCGTTCACGCCGTTGACTATGACGGCGGACATCCCCGAGCGCATCTCCTCGAAGAGCCGCTCCGAGCGCTTGCGCAGGGTGGGGTAGTCCTCGAAAGCGAACAGGCCGTCTCCCTTGAGCGCGTCCACGGAAGCCCCCAGCCGGGCGGCCTCCTGTATGAGCCGCCTGTAGAGGGTGTCAATCTGCCGCTGGTATTTCGACAGGTGGGAGAGGTGCGTCCTGTCGTACTTGTTCATCTTCGCCGCCATAGTCTTCGGGTATTATGCACCGCGTTACGCTCCGGCTTTCCGTTCGCCTCTCGGGCAGGCCTCGTCGGAGACATTGACCGTGCCGTTGTCACGCGAGCAGAGGGCGATTTCCGTCCCTTTCAGACGGTCGTAGCAGTAAACGCACGAGCCGCAGGTGAAAGCGGCTGACAGGGGCGTTTCCGCCCCTTTGAGGAGGGTTGATTTCTTTGTCTTTGCCATAGTGTCAATCTTGATTTGATGTTGAAATGTACTTGTCGTTTATCGTGTCCCCGACCGTGATGCGCCCCTGCTTGTAGAGACAGTTCAGAGCCGAGGCGAGGTGAGCGGAGAGTTCCCTGTAGAGGGTGTGTCCGGGGAGGCGGTGCGCCGCGTGCTTCGCTTCTTCGAGCCGCCGCAGTTCCCGATAGACCGCCTCCGTGAACTCTTCCGAGGGCGTGACGGTTATCGGTTCAAGCGGAGGGGAGGGCGGAGATGCCTCCCTCGCCCTTGTCGGTGTCGCTCTCCGGCTACTCATACGCCCCGAAGACATCGCCCTTGTCGTCCTCGGCTATCTGCTCGAGGGTCTTCTCCACATCGCCGCTCCAGCCGAGGTATTCGATGCTCTCGCGCTGTGACATCAGAGCCTTGCCGCCGTTCGCCGCCATAAGATTCGTGA
>CAVDEO010000198.1:0-2944 GCA_963607915.1 bacterium | reverse complement strand
CCACCTAAGCCGCGGACAGAGACTTCTTAGTACAAAAGGTTGCAAAACTCGGAATTGTATTGGTTGTATCCTTGATTGCATCTTCGTCAAGAACTTCCAAATTCATCTCTTTCTTGGAGATGAGTTCCCCGTCCACTTTTTCCTTTGTGGGCTTCAGCAGGGTTGCCTGAATCGTATCCCCGCGATTTTTCGCTACTCGAACAGATTGTCGATGGTCAATGATTTCTGGACAATCGCCGAATGGGAGTTTTCGGCGAGGCCGAAGGTCGTGACCATCACAAGGTGAACTGCTTTGGTTGTGGATGTCGCGGAACGGAATACGGAAATTTTATTCAGCAGCTCTTCCTCGTAGCTTTTAGTGATTGCATACCTGCCGGAGGCGAATTTCATCTCGCAGGCATCGATTATCCCGTCCCTACGGTCAATGATGAGGTCAATCTGAGCCTTTTTGCCCGAATCGTCAGAACCTCTCCACGAACATTGGCGGGATGCCACGCCGGATATGCCGAGTGCCGATTTTATCTGTGCGGTATGGTTCATACACAGGAGTTTAAAGGTGAATCCGGACCAGGCACGGTGGGCCGGTGAGTCTATCCTGTTCGTCCAGAAGTTCTCGTCCTCTCCATAGTTGTCCCTGACGAAATCGAAATAGAAAATGGTGTAGAAATCGCTCAGACACCAGATGCAGTCTTTCTTTTTGTTCAGCCAGTCCTTGCGGGCGATGACGAATCCGCAGTCCTCCAGCTCCTGAAGCACACGGGTCAGCTTTCCGTTGGCCGGTATGCCCGTGATGGCGGATATTTCATTTCTTGTAAGTCCGGATGTCTTGGTATGCAGGGCTTTGACTATTTTCAGATGGGATTCCGGATTGCTGAAAAGGGAGGCATAAAGGTGGGTGAACTCGTCCCACAGCCGTCCCCGCTTCCTGAAGAATATCCTGTCAATGTTCTGGCTCAGGCTCAGTCCTTTCTCCATCTTGCTCAGGTAGTATGGGATGCCTCCCATAATCATATAGCACTCGGCGATGTCCTTTCTCGGCAGCAGTATCTGATTATGCGACAGGTACTCCTCTGTCTCCTTCAGCGTGAATGGCTCAAGATAAATCCGGTCTGTATCCCTGTTGAACAGCCCTCCCTTATTCCCGAAAATTTTCTTGGTTATCCACGATGTGGCGGAGCCGCAGAGGATGAGCATAAGGTCGTTCTCGCCGGCTCCCCAGCCGTTCCAGAAATTCTCAAGCGCGCTGACGAAGTCCGACCTGCGGGTATCCATCCAAGGGACTTCATCCAGAAAGACGACCTTCTTCCCCGAATGGTTTATGCCCTTGAGATATGTCTTGAGCATTCTGAACGCCGAAAACCAGTCCTCAGGAGTTTCCAGGTCCTCACCCGAGTACTCGGAAAGGGCATTCGCAAAATTCTGCAGCTGGCGGCTGTGGCTCTTCTTGTAGAGACCGGTGAGATAGAAATCGAAATTGTTGCCGAAGGTCTGCCTGATGAGGAAGGTCTTTCCGACGCGCCGTCTTCCGTAAACCACCACCATCTCAGGCGAAGAAGATTCATACCGCCCTCTGAGCTGTGCGATTTCCTTTTCCCTGCCTATAAAATTATCCATAATCCTTTTTCAATCACAACCGCAAATATAAGGATTTAGACGGATTTTGAAACAAAAATTCGGTATAAGTTGTCTAAAAGTGTATTTCAAAATGAGATTCAGACACCCGATGTCTCATTTTTATCTTTCCAGGGCTGAATCGATGATTTTTTTCTTCGATTCAGCCCATATTCTCAATATCCAGGCTTTCACCGGTCTCCGCATCCTGAATGATGTGGGTGTTGCGGTAGGTCCCCGGGCTCATCCCCACAGTCTCCTGAAACACGGTGCAGTAGTACTCCGGGGTGCTGAAGCCGCAGTCGAGTGCGATGTTCTTCACAGGGAGCGTGCTGTTGCGCAGAAAATACATCGACGAATGGATGCGGAGCTGCTGGAGATATTGCGCCGGCGGCATCCCCGTGTTCTTCCGGAAAATCCGCCGCAGCCAAGTGTAGCTCATTCCGAGGCTTTTGGCAAGAGCCTGCATATCAATCTGTTCCGAAAGATGATTCGCCATATGTTGTTTCACGGCGTTGATTGCTTGAGCCGTCTTGTCGTCCGTCCTGTTCCTGGTCTCTATGTTGTAGTTTATCAGCGCGAGCATATGCATCACAATCGTCTCGAGCATACTCATCGTCTGCCCGCATTGCCGCTCGGCGTAGAACAGAGCCTGCTCGAAAAGGTCAACGAGTGTGGCGGACATACCGATTTCCAGCGGTCCTTTCTTCCCCTGAAACAGCCTGTCCGTCGCCTCCCTGAATACCGGACCGTTGAACCCGATGTAATACTCCGTCCATCCCGTGTCCCGGTTCGGCCTGTAGGAGTGCCAATAGCCAGGCCGCAGCAGGAAAAGCGTCCCGGGAGTTACTACACGGCTTCCGCTGCGGTCGTTGAATACGCCCGTGCCAGCCGTGATGTAAACCAGTTGAAACTCGGCGAGATTTCTCCCGTTCTCGAGGGCGAAACTGTAGCGTCTCGGAATTTCGCTCACCGGGTAGTCCTGTCTCGGAGCCACCTCCTGATAGCCTATGGTCGAAATCAGATTCTCGCTCTCTTTCGCGATTGTCTCCAGCGAAAGCAGGAAGAACCGGCTCGTGTGCATCTGTCCGTTCTGAATCATCTTATGTTGTCTTGTTTTCAGTGTTATCCCGTTATTTTTCAGTTTTCTCCCGTCATCGTGCCGTCGTCTTGCCGTCATCGTGCCGTCGTCTTGCCGTCATCGTGCCGTCATCGCGTCGTCGTCGTGCCGCCGTATGATTCCGTGCTTGTTCCATTATGGCACAGGGTGTCTGTCCTGGTGTCAAAAAACCAATTTGAAAGTGGCGTTGCCTGCGCCTACTTTGTCGGATTT
>CAVDEO010000197.1:914-3015 GCA_963607915.1 bacterium | reverse complement strand
TGGTCATCACGGTGCTCATCGTCACTCTGCGCAGCCGGAGGGCGGCGACAGCCAATCCCGTCGACTACCTGAAAAATGAGTAAAAGCCTCATGAAAGGCGGTCTGCATCCCATCCTTTTATGCGACTTTTAGTCTCGCCTTTCTTACAGAAAATCGCCTGCTGAAGGGCTTCTGCCCGATTTGGTATGCTCTTTGAACTATCCGACAAACGTTTAGTTAAACATATATAATACCATTTGATACGATAAGCCTCCGCCCCTGTGACTTGGGCGGAGGTTTTTTGTCGCACTGTAGTTTTGGATATCAGGGGAAGTTTACACAGGAGCCTGTGCATCGACAAACTGACCATTATCCAATTGTATATTAACTCCCCCCCAGGCCATAAGTTTAGGTTCTATTTATGCAGTACGTTCTTCTCGTAGTATTCTCTTGTCATAAAGCCGTTACAGCCGGTTTTGTCGGCTTTGAAGTTGGTGCAACCGAGGAACGGTTCCACTTTGCCTTCTTTAACGATAAGGTAGCCGTCCTGGCACTTGTCGCACTTGAGGATGGGCAAATTGCCACCACGAAGATCATTGGTCATGAAGTCGCAGATTTCGGGCTCGTTGGAGCAGACCCAGAGCTTGAGGCCAATGTGGGGCTTGTAGCGGAGCTGCAGTGGGTAGCCGCAGATTGGGCAGCGTTTGATGTTCTCCAGACTGTCGGTAGACTGATCGTTTAGTTGGCCGTCCATTGTGACCAGTGGGTAGTCACGGAGGAGTTCGGTGACAAACTGGGAGGGGTGCTGCTCTGGGGTGATGATGTACACGCGATTCTTGGTGCGTGTGAGGGCGACGTAGAAGAGACGGCGCTCTTCGGCGTAGTCGATGCTGTAGTCTCCTTTGACGACGTATTTGAGGACGGGGTCATACTGGATCTGGGACGGGAAGCCGTAGAGTTCGTTGCGGGCGTTGATGATGATGACGTTGTCGTAGCCGAGGCCTTTGGCGCGGTGAACTGTCATGAATTCAATCTTGACGCCAGGGAAGCGGTGGGAGCGGACGCTGCCGTCGTCGGGATTGTACTGGAAGTCGGCCGTCTTGCCGAGGTTGAAGGCGTCAAATCCATAGCGACCCAGAAGGAGAATGGAGGATTTTGGATTCTCGGAAATGATCTTCTCCATAGCAGCCTCGACGGTCTTGCCAATGAGGAAGTATTTGCCTCCCTTTCCTTCGTACTGCTTACGGTCGACCTCCTCCGTGTAGGTCTGGATGACAACCGGGTTGGCGATGTGCTTGGGAGACACCAATGCTTTCTTGAGCTGAGAATCATTCTTCTGGATGAAGCCGCCCGCGATGTCTATCACTTCCTGTGCATTGCGGTACGTGCGGGTGATCTTGAGCTCTTCGCCATAGCCCATCGCTTTCTTGAATTGAGTGAAAAGTTCTATACGGGCACCGGCGTATGCGTAGATGGACTGCCAGTCATCACCAACGGCAATAATCTTGGCATCACACACCTCGCTAAGGGCCTTGGTCAAGTCGAAACGCTGTCTGGAGATATCCTGATACTCATCAACAATGATGTACTTGAAATCCAGCTTTACGCCGGAATTCTTCTGCTCTTTGAGGATACGGGCCGATTCGTTGATCATGTCCTCGAAGTCAACAGCGTGCTGCTGTTTTAGGCGCTTTGTATATTCTAGATAGCACTGGTGGCAGACATCCAGGAATAGTTTCGTGCGTTCATTGGTGGACTTGCTTTCCCACTCGTAGAACTTCTCGGTGTTGAAGCCGTTAGTCTTGAAGTTCTGGATGAAAGTACAGACCAGCTTGACCAGTTTCAGAATGTATTTGTTTTCTTCCGTGGAGACAATCTTTTCGAAGACTTCCTTGGAGGGACGAGGATCCAAGGTGAAGCCATGGGCCTTCAGTTCCTCTGCCAGGTGTATCAACAGCGGTCGGCCATCGTTGTAGGAGGAAAAGGTGTAGATGAGTTCGGTGTTGTGTTGGCGGTGCAGCCTGACCTTGTCATTGATGGCTGCTTTATAGCGATTCAGCTGCTTCTGATTGTACCGGTTGTTCCGGCCATCCTGCGTGATGCCGATGTGCTCGATATATGC
>CAVDEO010000197.1:0-861 GCA_963607915.1 bacterium | reverse complement strand
TATATGCCACGTGGTCGCTCTGGTTGATAGTGAAGTCCGGGGTGTAGGGCTTGTGAGCACGGATGATATTGTATTTGTACGGCTTCTCGTACGCGTAATCAATCTTATTGAGATACAGGAAGTTTGCAATTTGGACTTCCTGGGCAGAGCGTAGCGCTTCGTGAGCAATTGAAATGCGGTTGCCTGTGCGCTTATTGATAATCTCCTCCGTGTACTCGCTCATATTCCCCTTGAGCGTGGTGAAGTCCGCTTTGGAGATGTAGTTGAAGAAGGAATTAAGATCATCACCCTCGTATGGTGCATCAAAGTAGCTGCCGAAGAACAGGATGAGTTTATCCACTAGTTCCGGCTGCTCCAAGATGTTGCTCTTGAGGTAGTTGTTAACGATGTTAAAGAGGAAGCCTCCGTCGCGGATATTCTTTCCGGCAGGTTCTTGCTTCCGGAGGATGGCGTAGCCGGTGCTATGGAAGGTGGTCACCGGACATTTAATCCGAAGCGCCTTGTTAATCTTGTCCCGCAGTTCGCCCACGGCCTTATTAGTGAAGGAGATTACCAGAATCTGCTCTGGATTGACGTGCTGCTTTTCTACCAGGTATCGTACCTTGGCTGCCACAGTCGTTGTCTTACCAGCGCCGGCACCAGCAATAACTAACGTGTAGTCCTCATCGGAGAACACCACGCGCCGCTGCTCTGCGTCCAGGCTTATAAACGGATCAACTGATTTGAGGATGTTGTCCAGATAGTCTTTTTCAGAGACCAGATGCCGATTCAGAAAAGTCTGGTTATGCCGACGGATACTCTCCGAACCAGAATCCAGATTGGCGATATCCGCATAATTCTGCAGGAAGGCTTCCACCTCAG
>CAVDEO010000196.1:0-3045 GCA_963607915.1 bacterium | reverse complement strand
CCGCCCCGCACGACACGGTCTCCGTCCCGAAGGGCTGACCCGGACAACCGCCCCGGGGTGAAAGCTGAAGCAGAAACTGCAATCAACAGAGATTCAACGAAATGGAAGATGTGGTCAGAACGAGAACTTGTAGCCGACGCAGAGGGAGAGGGCATCGGCGCTTTCCCAATTGAGGGACTTGAGTTTCGTGCCGGCCTTGTTGGTGTCGATTTCAAGACTGCGTGTGTGGTTGTACATCAGTTTGAAGTCGATTCCGTGCCGCTTGGTGATGTTCCATTCCAGCCCGACGGCCCCGCGCAGACGGTTGATGTAGGCGTCGTTGTAGCCGAGGAACTCGTAGTCCGTGTAAGCTGCGGAGGTCTCGCTCCAGGTCGCCGAGCAGCGCGGTGCGTTGAAGATGTTGCGCAGTTCAAAGTAGGCGTAAGGCTCAATCTTCCGCAGACCGCGATACTTGACCGTAAAACGCGACTTGAGCTGCAACTGATTCGGAACGGACTGGTAAGGGTTCAGGTCGTAGGCCTTGTGCGTCAGCTGAAGCCTCTCTTTCAGGGAGAAACGCCAATAACCGGCATCATACTGCCCCGTCAGGTTGAGGGACACTCGGTGGCGCGGCTGGAAGGTGTCCGATGAGTTGTAATGGCCGATGAAAATATATTCCGCCCCGACTTTGAACCAGTCGCAGACCTTGTACTCCACTCCTACGCTCGCCTGATGCCTCTCCACACCGGCGAAGGAGTCCTTTGTCCTCAATTCGTAACCGGCGGTCAGATGCAGCCCCTTGGCCGCTTTCCAGTCGATTTCAGCCGAAGTTCTCGTATTGAAGCCCACGCTCTGGGCAGAGGCGCTTGTGCAACTGAAGAAGGCAGCCGGCAACGCGAGCGCGACGGCCGTCAGTATGGTGATAGTTCTTTTTCTTTCCATAATGTGTAAGACGATTTCGACAGACAAATGTTATTGAACTGTTTGCACCGGACCGCTGCTGTCAGGCTGTTCACAGGCGGCCCGGCGGCGGGCTCAGAGATTCTGGTTTTCGGTGAACTGCTTGTATCTCACGATGTTGCCTATCGTGGAGGCCGAATCTCCGTCCGTTTCGTAATATATTTTCATATATGCCGAATCCTTGAGAAAATCGATATTTCCGATTTCGACGTCAGTCGGGGTTATGCCGCAGCGCTGTTCGATATCCTTGAAAAGTTCGTCGCGTCTCTCGGGCACAATCAGGTCTATGCGGTCGTAGAGTATGATTTTCGACGACGATTTTTTGAGGCTGCGGCTACTCTCAAGCACCCATATCAGAATGAGCGACAGAGCATTGGCTGAAACCGCCACAAGCAGGTCGCCCCAGCCGAGGGCATAGTGCGCGTCGGCCTCCCCGAGATTCGCCACCCTGTACAGCGGAGTGAGTCCGTTGACCGCCGAAAGCGCGATGATAACGAAGAGGTAGGTCATCTCACGGATAGGAACGGTCTCGGTGCGGTAGCGTATGACCCCGAAAATGGCGAAAAGTCCGAGAGTCAGCCCCACTCCGACATCGACCCTGCCCATCGCATAGAGCAGAAGGAGCATCGCCGAAGAAAAGGCGAGGAAAGTGAACGCATAATCCTTCCTGCGGCTTTTCGGATAGTAGAAAAAGTGGACGAGCGCCCAGCAGACAAGCAAGTTGAGGAAGAACCTCACTCCAAGTTCCCCGAGGCTCTGCGCGGTGGTCATCACCGGTTCGGCAAGCGTCTGAAGCAGGTCGCCGTCTTCTAAAGCGGCCGCAGTATAACAGGTCTGTAGCATTTCAGATAAAAGTTTTTATTCAGTTTTTCGATTGTTCTGAGTTTATTTTTGAAGCGTCCAGGATGCACTGCGGAATCCGTGGAGACCACACCGATGCAGTATTTGCTCAACCTCATCGGCTTCACCCTGTGTCGGAGCAGGATGTCCTGCATATCGCTGTGCAGCCTGCCGTCCTGTTTGAGTTCGATGATGACCGTCCCTCCCAGATCGGCCGTCACGCCGGTCCTGAAGTTGCGGAACGAGACCCCGAGGTCAATCGTGAGACGCTCGTTCAGGTTTTTGTTCACGAGGGTTATGCGGCTGAACGATGTCTCAATGGAGGGGGACACGGACTTCGCATCACAGTCCGAATGTCCCGCCAGCCAGGAGCATATCGTTTCATCGCCGCAGAAATCCCCGAAACATTCCGCCGGAATCCGGATTCTCTTCTTTTTCGTCCGTCCCCGGTTGTTCTTCCGCTTGACTTCGAGGAAGCACAGCCCGGATTCGACATATTCCCGAGTCCGCACTTTCTGTCTGAAGGCCTTCCCGCGCCTGTGGTCGGTGAACATCCGGAGCGACGGGGTGTCGAAGTAGAGGCTGTCATAGCGGTGCAGCCGCACTCCGTCCTGTGTGAAAACCCGGTATCCCCCCTCAAGCGCGTCTTCGAGCACCTCGTCCAGAACAAGCCTGTCAGTCAGGTACTTGCTGTCAATCCTGTTCATCAGCCGGATGGAGTCCATCTCCTCAAGGCCTATCGGAGGGAAAGCCCCGAGAACTGCGCCCAGGTCCTTCTGCCGCACCCCCGAAGTTCCGGAATCTCCGGAAGAGTATGCGCGGATGTCCGTCCCGTCACTCGTTTTCGCCGGGGACATATTCATACAGCTTATATCTCTTGAGTTTCCCCTTGGCGTCATAGACATATTCCGTCTTCTTCCGCCCGAACTCGTCGAACTCGAATTTTCTGTAATTGTCGAGTTTGTTCGCGGAGTTATAGACATATTCCCGGGCGACTTTCCCGTTAGGACCGTGTTCATATTTCTTCCGCCATTTCAGACCCTTCCCGTCATATTCGATTTCCTCGACTTTCTTCCCATTGGCGTTGTATATCGTCACGTGGTCGAGAACTTTCTGATTCGTCGCCGCATCGACCTTCCATTCCCGGACGGTCATATTGCTTTTCGACGGCTTCTCCTCCTGCACCGTGTTCTGCGCCGTGTTCTGCGCCGTGTCCTCCGTCTTTTCCTGCGCCGCCAGCCCGAAACCGCCGAATGCCGAAAGGGC
>CAVDEO010000195.1:0-3082 GCA_963607915.1 bacterium | reverse complement strand
CAACGGAATATGTTACATGGGTCTCTTCCATTTTCTCCTGCATCCCCAGATGCCGGCATAGGGCACGCGGCAGAAACGGCTTCTTAGTCCGCTGGGGACTCAGCTAAAAGATGCAGTTCTTCGGATGCTTACCTCCTTTCCGGGCAAGTTGTTCCGACAATCCGAGGATTTACAAAAGACCCCATCGGGGTCTCCTTGAAACACCGATGGGGAGAAAATGCGCTATGCATCACTTTCTGACTTAATCTCTTTAATACTTGCGACAATTGACAGAACATTTACGACCAAATCGATTAATGCTCAAATGCCACCAATCCCACACGCCAAAGAAACTATGTCCCAAAGGATGCATAGGATTGTTCAAATAAGAATAAAATTTTTCATTTTATAAGGTATTTGAATTAACCTGATATTACAATTAGTACTACCAGCATCTTTTCGTCTCGGCAAAACAATGCCGAGACATCTATATGGGAGCCTACACTCCCTTTTTGAAGAGAAAGGTCTATTTTAGCTTATCCTCAGACATCGCTTTACGATAGCTCCGATATATGCTTTTGCTATGAGTCAGCAAGAACAATTTCCATGAAGTATCATCCAAATGACAATTCTCATAATTAGGCTTTATGCATCCGGCATTGTCTTTCGTAATCCCCATATTTTTAAGATTATCATTCAATAGCATACGAGCATCACAGCAAGAGTCCTCAGGATTGATGTCTTTCTTGTCACAAATGATTGCTGCAATCTCATTAACTGAATCACCGCTGAGCCGCCCCTGACAATTATCCTCAACAGCTTGACACAAATCTTCAAAAGACTTGCATTTGTCATATATGTGATTCGTAGGGTTCGACAAGTCTTCAACAATCTTCTTTGCTTCGCCAGTTATAAACTTAAGATTGCCGACGTGGTCTTTCTGAAAAGAGAGCAATGCTTTCCGAAAGTCAATTCCCCGAAAGACTTCTTCATTAAGTCCAATCACGCCATGTTCCATCTCTGATAAATTATTCTGTTTCATAGTATTTGTTTATTTAGTCAATTGCTGTTATTGAAGAGAACGCGCTCCATCCCGAAGCGGCTTTATATGCTGATTCAGAACCGGCAGGCACCTTAAGTACGGAATAAACCCCTACGGAGCCAAAAACTTTCTCACCAAGCTCCGGCGGTGTTGTTGCCCCAATCTGTAAGAAATAAATCTGGTCATTTCCATACAGAGCCTTGTCTCCGATGTTTGCCAACTTCGAACAATTCTGCATATATATTCTATGTAAAAGGACACAATTCATAAATGCATAGTTGCCAATCGACTGAAGTCCAGAGCCTATATCAAAAGACAGAGCCGTCAAAGAGGTGCAGTCAGAGAAACAACCTTCACCAATCGAAGTCACTGAAGCCGGAATCTCTATTGATTTAAGCGAAGAACAATTTGCAAAAGCGCCTCTGCTGTCTCCACTAGAATAACCTCCAGCCAAAACCGTCAATTGACTACCGGGCAAAAACACAACACTCTCCAATGCTTTGCAATTCTTAAAAGCAGTTTCCCCTATCTCCTGACAGGAAGCCGGAATTATGATTGACTTCAATGCGGTGCAGCCGATAAAAGCGCCAGAATTATAGCCTCCATCTATCGTTTTCAACTGAGAATCTGGCTCAAAGACAACACTCTCCAATGAACTGCAATCTCCAAAAGCATAGCTCCCTATCTCCTGACAGGAAGCCGGAATTATGATTGACTTCAAGGGCGTGCCGCAAAACGCGCAAGAAGAAATAGACTTCAGCTGCGAGCTCGGCTCAAAGACAACACTCTCCAATGAACTGCAATTCTCAAAAGCAGTTTCCCCTATCCCCTGACAGGAAACTGGGATTATGATTGACTTCAATGCGGTGCAGCCTCTGAAGGTACCATAGGCAACATCCTTCAACCGCGAACCAGCCTCAAAAACGACAATCTCCAAGGAGTTGCAATCTTTAAAAGCCGAAGATTCAATGACTTCACAGGCTGCCGGTATAACCAATTCTCCAGAAATCTTACTTCCCTCAAAACAGCTTGATGGTATTGTAATCAACGTCTTTGGAAGAATAATTGTCGTGACATTCGTTGATTTCTTAAAACTATCCTTAGGAAGAGCATCTATGTCCACATCGGAAATGTCAAGATACCTCAATGCCGGCATCTCATAATAGATGTCGAGAAAGTCAACATCATTGAGAACTCCAGAAATCTTCATCTTGACAATGTTCTCCTTGTCGTAAGTTTCCAGAATCGAGTGGAGGTCACCTTTGACATCACACTGAATGGAAATGAGTCCGCTCATGTCACCTGCCTGTGAAACGATGAAACTACGAATGACATTGCCTGATTCATCTGTCAGGGACACGACCGCATTTCTCCTGATGGCATTGTCGTTTGCTGCCGCAGAAAGGGTTAATGCCTTAGTCGTCATGGACTTTGTCGGAATGCAGCTAAGCCATGATTTTGCATCATCCGAAATCAAAATCTGAAAATCCGTGTTTGTCTTAGCCGTGACCTCTATGTCGCCGCCAGTAGCCTCCACTTCATATTTTTCCTGAGATATGACGATGGTTGCCTTTACGCAGTTGATAGCAGCCAAGGCTGTTTGCCCGCCGTCACTCACAAAAACAAGTATCTCACTCTCCACAAGCGGGTCCGGAGCAGTGATTTCTATTGTTCCCGACGCGGACGACTCTTGATTGACTTTTGCTTTCCAGCCGTCTTGAGTCAGGGTCTTGACAACAACTTTCTCAGAAACCCCAGTCAGAGTGTAACCGATTGTCCGACTTGCACCACCTGCCGTTATCGCCACATCCTCACTGTCAAATGAAATTGTTAGCGGCATCCGCTTGGCGATTGTTATCACCGTTCCGTCAGACATTCCGAAATGAACATAGCCGCTGTCCTCTGTCACTGAGATAATCCCGGCATCAGCGCCATCATCGCCGGTAGCCTTCCCAAGCAGTTCCCACGAACTTCCTCCGTCACACGACACATACCACATTCCGTCCTCAATTTTCAGTTTCGGAGTCATGCCATCGTTTCCATCAACGCCGTCTTTCCCGT
>CAVDEO010000194.1:0-3095 GCA_963607915.1 bacterium | reverse complement strand
AAGAATAAGGGTGACGGACTGAGGTACTGCATGTTCTGCGGGCGGAGCGAGAACGAGGTTCCGCTTCTGCTTCAGGGGCTTGACTCTTGCATCTGCTCTGACTGCGTGGAAATGGGGCATCAGTATGTGGAGGAGGCGTTCGGACTCAAGAAGAAAAAGACTCCGGCGGCTGCGCCCGGCAAAAAGAAGAAGGTTCTCAAGCCTCACGAAATCACCGCTTTCCTCGACCAGTATGTAATCGGTCAGGACAGGGCGAAGAAACAGCTTGCAGTGGCGGTGTATAACCACTACAAGCGTCTGGAACATAATCTTTCCCCCGATGCCGACAAAAATGATGTCGAGCTTGAGAAGAGCAACATCCTGATGGTCGGCCCGACCGGAACGGGAAAGACTCTGCTCGCCAAGACCATAGCCCGTATGCTTGACGTGCCTTTCACCATCGTGGATGCGACGGTGCTGACGGAGGCCGGCTATGTGGGCGAGGATGTCGAGAGCATACTCACGCGTCTTCTTCAGGAGGCGGATTTCGATGTCGCACAGGCTGAAAGGGGAATCGTTTTCATCGATGAAATCGACAAGATTGCCCGCAAGTCAGACAACCCTTCAATCACCCGCGATGTTTCCGGCGAGGGCGTGCAGCAGGCGATGCTGAAACTTCTCGAGGGCAATGTGGTGAATGTACCTCCGAAAGGCGGCCGCAAGCATCCGGAGCAGGATTTTATCCATGTGAACACCCAGAACATACTTTTCATCTGCGGCGGCGCGTTCGAGGGCATCGAGCGTCACATCGCCCAGCGGATGAACACCCAGATAATCGGTTACGGCATCGCTTCCAAGCCTAAGGTTGACAAGAACAATCTTCTGCGCTATGTCGAGCCGGCCGACCTGCGCGCCTACGGGCTCATCCCCGAAATTATAGGCCGTCTTCCGGTCATCACCTGGCTTGACAATCTTGACAAGGACGCGCTGCTGCGCATACTCACCGAGCCTAAGAACGCCATCATCCGCCAGTATGAGAAGATGTTCGAACTGGACGGGATGAAGCTGGAAATCGAGCCTGCGGTGCTGGAACTTGTGGTCGACACCGCCGTCAGCGAGAAGCTCGGGGCGAGAGGACTGCGTGCCATCTGCGAGCGGATTATGACCGACGCGATGTATGATGCGCCGTCGTCGCAGAAGAAGACTTTCAAGCTGACTTTGGAATATGCTGAGTCTAAACTACGGACGGAATAAAAAGCGGATTGCTGCGTTATGCTCCTCATCCGAATCCTCACAACCGACAGGTTGCTGCGGTTCGGACTTCGTCGCAAGCCTTGCACTCCATCTTTTTATTCCATCCTACTCTCGGGATTTTATGCTGAGATATTACTGCTGAGATATTTTTGTTGAGATATATGGTTGATATGGAAAAATACATCAGGGAGAATGAGGAACGGTGGTTCGAGGAGTTGTTTTCGCTGCTGCGGATTCCTTCGGTAAGCTCGGAGCCCGGACACAGGGAGGACATGACGCGCTGCGCGAAAAGGCTCAGAGAACTGTTGGTCGAGGCCGGGGCGGACGAGGCTGAAGTATGCCCGACTGCGGGTCATCCGGTGGTGTTCGGACAGAAAACCGTTTCTGCGGAACTCCCTACGGTTCTGGTGTACGGCCACTACGATGTCCAGCCGATAGATCCCATAGAACTCTGGAAATCAGACCCGTTCGAACCTGAAATCCGCGACGGGGCGATTTACGGCAGGGGGGCGAACGACGATAAGGGGCAGCTTTTCATGCACCTCAAGGCTTTCGAATATCTTGTCCGCAGCGGACAGCTCCGCCACAACGTGAAGTTCATCTTCGAGGGCGAGGAGGAGATCGGCAGCCCGTCGCTCGCGGAATGGGCTGAAGCCAACAAGGAGAGGCTCGCCGCATCGGTCATACTCGTTTCCGACACGACGATGATTTCCGACAAGGTGCCTTCCATCAACTGCGGGATGCGCGGCCTTGCCTATCTCGAGGTCAAGGTCACCGGTCCGGACAAGGACCTGCATTCCGGACACTACGGCGGTGCGGTGGCCAACCCGATAAACGTGCTCTGCGACATGATTTCGTCACTTATAGACAAGGACGGACGCATCACGGTCAAGGGATTCTATGACAATGTGGTGGAACTCTCCGACGAGGACCGCGCCCAGCTCGCCCGCGCCCCGTTCGACCTTGAAGAGTATAAGAAGTTCCTCGGCATAGCCGAAGTGAAGGGGGAGAAGGGCTACACCACGCTCGAGCGTACAGGCATACGGCCGTGCCTCGATGTCTGCGGCATCTGGGGAGGTTTTACGGGCGAGGGCTCGAAGACCGTGCTTCCGTCCGAGGCGCACGCGAAGATTTCGATGCGACTTGTCCCGAATCAGGACAGCGGAACGATAAGCCGTCTCTTCACGGAGCATTTCCTCTCCATAGCCCCGCCTTATGTCAAGGTGGAAGTGAAGCCCTGCCACGGAGGCGACGGCTTCCTCATCCCGATTTCCTCGCGTGCCTACAAGGCGGCAGCCAGGGCGATGGGCGAAGTCTATGGAGTCGAACCCGTTCCGTCCCGTGGAGGCGGAAGCATTCCGATTCTCGCCGACCTTCAGCGGATACTCGGCATAGACCCGCTCTTGATGGGCTTCGGTCTCGAAAGGGACACCATCCACTCTCCGAACGAGTCCTACCTTCTCAGCCAGTTCTTCGCCGGGATAAAGTCCATCGCTCTGTTCTACAGATATTATTAGCCGGAAGTCTAGGAGTTGTCATCACTCGCCGTCCGGACTGAACATCGGATCCCAGGACGGGAGTTTCTCCGGAGTCTGCTTCATCATCTCAAGCACATCCTCAGGGACGTACTTCTTCGCGACGACGAGCCTGAACATATATTCATTGAACCATTCGTCGGTCATTATGAGGCAGCCCTTGTAGCCGGCGGACGCTCCCCAGCTGTTCTCCACCATCCATTTCTTTGCGGTTCCGGTTTCGGAATCGACATCGACCGCAATCAGTGTCATCGCGTGGGATGAGCCACTGGCGTGGGTCTGCACCCTCTCTTTCTTGTCCATCCCGAACTTCACTCCCATGAGCGA
>CAVDEO010000193.1:0-3114 GCA_963607915.1 bacterium | reverse complement strand
GGCCAAGGCGGTCAAGCTGGAGGGTTAATTATACAAAACGGCGTTAAACTCACGCAGAATAGGCTGTTCAAATCCGATTTTGACCTCCTCAATGACAGCGAATTCCTTGAGTTTTTAGGGAAGGCTACACTCTGACTACGGGGGATTAAAAGAGTGTAGGGTCTGAGTCCTGCCCCTTAAGCGTATAATACAATGTCCGTTTTTCCTTTCTCGATGTGATTCCAGGGATTGACTCAACGAGTTTTTTGATGGTCTTGACAGGCTCATCTATCGATAGAATCGCACAAATCTCCTTTGGCGAACGCTCAGATTTCAGCAGCAATCCTGAAACATCCCGTACGAACTGAGCCCTATCGTCATCTGTCGAAAGTTTTTTGCGAACCGCAGAACATTTGCTGCTGGTCTTCTTTCGGGCTTTAAGTTCTGCCTCGGTGAAAGGAACAAAGTCCTCATCACGAGAAGGATAACGTCCCTCGATATACATCTTCACAAGTTCAGCGTGAGACAGGGGTTTGGTAATATCTCTATTGTCCGGATTCAGATTATAATCAAGCAGGACAATATCAGATTCCTTGGCCTTCTCCCGTATCTTCTCGATGATTCTGTGAACCTCCAGCACATGCTCAAGGACGAACTTATAGCTGGGGATATAAATATACCTCCTTGCATCGGCATAGTTGAGAATCGTCTGGGAATAAACGCCATACCGGTGCCCAAGAGGCTGGCCGAACCTTCTGACTGTCCGCTTAATGTTCTTCATCGTATCGTTGCAGAACATTTGCTTGTCGATGTCGGCGCCCTCAAAAACTTTGAGTCCCTGCCATATTGCTTCTACGCAGGTTGCAGTCATCCCGCGGGAGTCCCCAGGAATGGGAATGTTGCGATGAGGGTAGAAGGGACTCAATATCTGTCCGTAGTGATATGGCGATGAGGAAGTAATATCCAGGACATAAGCCCCGGGATAATCTTTTTTTATTCTCTCCAAACTACGTTTCTTATTGGCAATGGTTATCATCTTGATTCTATGCTAATTACTTTAGAATGGCAAATCATCTGAAGGATCGTAATCACGCGCAGGTCTTGCCGAGACCGGGCTGGAAAAACCAAATGACCGTGATTGGAAAGAGTCCCAGTTATCAATGAATTTTTCAGGAAAAACAATATATTCCAACGGGATGAATGTTTTTACCATTACTTCAGCCTGGTGCTGCTTGAAAATTTCGCTATCGGCACTGACATACGTTTGTTGAGTCGCTGCAAGATTAACCTTTTGTAAATCATTGAGAGTACCGCCGTGATGATGGGCGCTATCAGTTGCATTGATATCCGAGAAAAGAGTACCCTCCAAGCCGGCGACATCAACTTTGATGCGAAGAAGCACGGTATCTCCACCTCGCCTGTCGACGTGATAACGCATTGGATGGTCACTGCAAAAGCTCAAGCGGACATAATCGGCCAGACCGTGCCGGGTATCTAGTGACCTGGAAGGTCCATCGCCGCCGGGAAAAGGTATCTCAATACTATTATCCTCGCAATATTTCCACGAGAGCAAGCCACCATTACGGCGTATTGAATCGAGATTACGTCTATCTGTGAAATGGTAAAAATAACGGATACCATTGGATGTCAGAAAATTGATAAAGGCTGCTGAATTCGGTTTCTTGGTATGAGAAACACGATACAACATTTCTTGCCTTTTCCGTGCCTTCCGCTCTTTCTCCTCCTGCTTGCGGCGTTCCGCTTCTTCACGTTCCCTCCTTTCCCTTTCTTCCTGCTCACGCTTTCTCTTTTCTTCGGCTTCTCGAATTTCCTTCTCTTTCCGCTGGTTCATCTCGGTAAATTCAGCCTTATCATACTCTTTGAGTAGCGACATATACACTACCGTCAGATTGTTT
Organism: bacterium; assembly: GCA_963607915.1. GTDB lineage: Bacteria > Bacteroidota > Bacteroidia > Bacteroidales > UBA932 > Cryptobacteroides. The sequence continues at coordinate 1,219 of CAVDEO010000193.1, read as the reverse complement.
CCAGATGACGTTTGCAGGAAATGTAAGCAGCGCTCCTTAAGGCGCTGATTATTGGAAATCAGTTCAATAAAAACGACAGTACCGCTATGGAGATTATCGCTGGGAGGCAGGTGTGCAACGGAGACAAAGGGAATATTCTTTTCTCTTAGCTTTTGCTGGATGTAGCCAAAATGATAGTCTTCAATCTGGCCCCAGTACTCACCGAGACCGCTATCTGCGAAGTTGACAAGCGGAGAACCGGGTATGGCTTGGATGAATTCAACAATCTTATCATAGACCCAATCGTTGAATTTCCTCCTCCTATGGTTAAACTCCGTAATGTTCTTATAGTTTACCTTGCATTTCGGGAAATGGGCATAATCAGCGTCCGGTGATGCACAGAAGGACTCGCAGAACATTTGCCAGATCTTGAAGTCGTATGTTTGCGGCCCGCCATGTTCATTATACCCCTGTACGGAAGCATTATAGCAATAGCACCCCCAATCGTTAAGTTTGGTATTCCTCAGTGCGCGTACATCCTTAGCGAACTGCACTTGGGTATCATGCCAATCGGAATAGTATTGTGCGATATGGAAATTCTCTTCATACTCCTGCAGAAGTCCGGTCGGCACAGAGATAAGTGTTTCCTTGTCGGTTACGGTAGGATGTTTTTCTTGGTAAATCCTCAAGCCGTTAGGAAATCGCTTTTGAAGATTATCAAACTGATTGTCAATTTCTTTCTGTCGACGTTCTCGCTCCAGCTTGGCTTCCTCCTTTTCTTTCTCCTTCTGTAAATTAGCCCGTCTTACCGCTTCATCCATAGCCCGCCTCATCATATCATTATCGGCCTGAATCTTCTCCAGTTCAGACTTAGGCGTAGATGCGAGTGCTTTTAATGTCGATAAAGATGCATCATATAAGTCGAAGATACCCATCAACTCCTTTGTGAGTAGTCGCGAAGAGAAAGCTGGATAGTCCTTGGCCATCCGCTCAATCTTCTTGACATAACCTATCTTAATTAGTCGCAGGAGCATCTTCATTCTACTTAAACATACAAAATTAACAAAAATGGGCTGGAGTATCAAGAATTGACATCTCAAAGGAGAATTCCAGGTGTAAACTTCCCCTTTTTGTGTGCCCGTAGAAATAGCGGACAAACGGAATCTTTTATCGGAAGCAAGACTCAGAGGTGGGAATACGAGAGTTTGGACACAATTGATTCAGGCGAGGATTCAAATTT
>CAVDEO010000192.1:0-3139 GCA_963607915.1 bacterium | reverse complement strand
TAACTCATCAATTTCCATTTGATTGCAAAATTTTGGCAAAACCTGCAACGCAGCATCCCGCCTTTAAAAAAACTTGGATGCCGGAATTGAATAAAAGAATGGGATGCAGACCGCCTTTTATTCAATTCCGGTCGAGCCTAAGCCGCCAGCACCGCGCACCGTGTCATCCAATTCCTCCACGACCTCCCAATCAAACCTCTCATACCGCGCCAGAACCATCTGAGCAATCCTCTCGCCGGGGTTAATGACGAACTCCCTGTCCGACAGATTGACGAGTATGACCCCGACCTCCCCGCGATAGTCCGCGTCAATCGTTCCCGGAGTGTTCAGCACCGTAATCCCGTGCTTTGCGGCAAGCCCGCTGCGCGGACGCACCTGAGCCTCCGTCCCCTTTGGAAGGGCGATTCTGAGTCCGGTCGGGACAATCACCCTCTGAAGCGGGGCTATAGTCACCGGTTCATCTATGTCAGCCCTCAAATCGACTCCCGCAGAACCTTCTGTGGCATACGAGGGCACATCCCAGCGTGAGCTGTTGGTAATCTTGACTTTCATCTGCCGATAAATTTAAATTTCGCGGCGCAAATATAGCAAGAATTATCATCAAAACCGGAGGAAGTGCGTCCATCAGTTTTCCTGAGAAGACGCCGTCCCGTTAACGAATTCTTTTGCAATAATCTCAAAAAGGTGTAAATTTGCCCTTGTGATAATCTCAAAAAGGTGAAATATGCTAAGGCGTAAGATATATGGACAACTGCTGGATTGGAAGCGGGAGAAGAATGGTGCGACAGCTCTGCTTATAGAAGGGGCGAGACGAATCGGAAAAAGTTATATTGCAGAACTGTTTGCAAAGAACGAGTATGAATCGTATATTCTCATAGATTTTTCAAAAGCCCCTTCCATAGTGAAGTCCTGGTTTGATTTGTATCTTGAAGATATTGACACCCTGCTTGAAAACATACAGCTTCATTATAGGAAAAGGCTGCCGGCAAGAAAGTCACTGATTATTTTCGATGAGGTACAGGCCTGTCCGAGAGCAAGAGAGTCCATAAAGGCCCTTGTTGCTGATGGCCGTTTCGATTATATCGAGACCGGTTCTCTCATATCCATAAAGAAAAATGTCAAAGGGATTCTGATACCTTCCGAAGAAGACTCAATAGATATGTATCCTCTGGATTTTGAGGAATTTCTATGGGCGATGGGTGATGATATGCTGATGCCTTACATTAGAAAGCAGTTCAGCGCTATGAAACCTATGGGTGAATTTCACCGGCGTGCGATGGATTATTTCCGGAAATATTTGATTGTAGGCGGTATGCCGCAGGCTGTGAATGCTTATGTGGAGTCTTTGGATTTCAATAAGGTTGATGCAGTAAAGAGGCAGATCTTGAGACTTTATCGGAATGACATCAGAAAGTATGCTGACAATTATGAAACAAAAGTGACGGCCATATTTGACGAGATTCCTGCCCAGCTTTCAAGACACGAGAAGAAGTTTCGCCTATCATCGCTTAATGACGACGCGAGAATGCGTGAATATGAGGATTCTTTTTTCTGGCTTGACGATGCAAGAGTCATCAATTGCTGCTACAACACCACAGAACCAAGTATGGGACTGCGACTGAACGAGGAAAGGACTACCTTGAAATGTTATATGGCAGATACCGGACTGCTCCTCAGCCACACTTTCAATGCAAGAGGGCTTATGTCTCAGGAAATCTATAAGAAGCTGATGTTCGACAAACTTGAAATCAACAAAGGTATGCTTGTCGAGAACATTGTCGCACAAATGCTGAAAAGCAGCGGTCATAAACTGTACTTCTACAGTTGCAGCGATACGGATGCCAAGAGCAGAATGGAAATAGATTTCCTCATACAGAAAGAAACGGTGACAACGCGCCATAACATTTCTCCCATAGAGGTAAAAAGCGGGCAGCGCTACGCATTGGCTTCTTTAAGAAAGTGTTCAGATAAATTTGGAAGTTTTCTGTCAACTCCGTATGTTCTTCACACCAAGGACCTGAAACAGGAAGACGGCGTAATTTATCTTCCGCTCTATATGACCCCTCTATTATAAGCATCTATAAGGAATTGCCACCCCCTTCGGCTATGATGAGACCGTTATCAATCGGTCTGCTTTATAGGCTTCTCCCGTCCCCTCAAAGGGGAAGTCGCGCTACCATACCCCTCCCAAGAGGCATTTTTCAAAACTTAAGGTCAATGTCACGGAAATTCCCTACATTTGCGGGGAAATGACAGAAAGGGAACTCATAGCGGGAATGAAGGACGAGACAGGCGGAGATGCCTGTTTCAGAGAACTCTACGAATCATTTTACCCCCCCCTGTACAGGTTTGTCTATTCCTGCGTGAAATCGGCTGACACCGCCAAGGACATCACCCACGAATCTCTCGTCAAGCTCTGGATGCATCGCGAGACTCTGGACGAGAACCGTTCCGTCAAGGCCTATCTGTTCACGACGTGCAGGAACGCGCTCGTCAAGGAACTGCGCCGGCAGCTGAGAAATCCCAACGTGCGGGACTGGGTGGAACTTTCCGCAGCGGTGAGCGTGGAATCCCGCATCTCCTACGACTACGATGCCTACCTCAAGGGCGTGAATGCCGCAAAAGCCAGACTGTCGCCGCGACAGCGGCAGATTTTCAGGCTCAACCGCGAAGAAGGGCTTTCCGCCCGTGAGATTTCCGGACAGCTCGGAATCAGCGAACAGGTGGTACGGAACCAGTTGACCGCCGCGATGAAAAAGATTCGGGACTATCTTCTCAAATACATTCCTCTCCTCATCGTCGTCCTCCGTCTCACTCTATCCACGATAACGCAGCAATCCGCCTTTTAAGGCACTCTCCCATGTTATAGATTGGCGGTTTGCGGATATATAATGCGTAACCATCGAAAATACGCATTATGAGGACTCTGCTCTCAAAATACAGAAAAGGAAAAATCACCCCGGAGGAATTCGACCTGCTCTCCGAAAAGGTGGAGACCGCTTCGGACGGGGAGATTGCCGGTGTGCTCGAAAAGGAATGGATGGCGGAGGGAAGACAAGGCCGCACGAAGCGTCTTCCGCTGTGGCTCGGCATAGCCGCCGGACTCGCCCTGCTGCTTGCGGCGGGGATGGGCATAAGG
>CAVDEO010000191.1:0-3142 GCA_963607915.1 bacterium | reverse complement strand
GCACAACAGAGCATATAAGAGTTGAATCCACAAATTGGACGATTCTGGTAGCAGGAGTACGATAAACATCGCACAAGCGGCCAATACGGAAGGCAAGATGTTGCTGAACATTTTACAAATGTCCATCTTGACAATCAATTGCATCAGTATCAATTGAACCGCCACCAATTCGAGCCTGACGAGAGACCTTGCAACACATAACGAGTCAAATCCCCGATTGACAAACACCAGAACAACAGGCCAAAGGAATATGATGTGAAGCCATTGCGCAAGTACCGACAATTTCGGTCGTCCTACGGCTCTATATACTTCGCTGGCATAATGAGCCAGAACAATTGTAAGCGCGCTTGTGAGTCCCCATAAACCGATAAAACCCGAGGCCTCCAGCCACTGATCTCCCAAAAGTATTTCTGTTATCAAGTCCTTGAACAAGTAGATTCCAACTCCGAGTGGAATAACCAGAATACCGACAAGTTTCTGAAACTTGAAAAACATCTCATTAAAGCGTTCTTTGTCATTCTGTAGTCTGGACAAAGACGAAAATAAGACAGGAGTGGTCGCCGCAGTAATTATGGATGTTATCTGACCGACAGTACTCATAGAGGTTCTGTACAAGCCCAGATAGTGTTGACTCAACGCTGTTCCAACTATAAAGATGTCAATATAAGATGTGAGCCAAATGCTGACGGCCTCTAACATTGACCACATGGAAAACGAGAACATCGCCTTGAATCTCTCTATGGAGAAATACCATCGAGGTTTCCATCCGGATTTTATTGTCAGCAACAGTGCATTCGAGAGATTCAGGCAAATCATGCCGATTATCAATGCCCAATAACTTCTGGTGATAAAAGCCAGCGGAATGGTTACGACAAGAGGGATAAGAATGCCTATCAATCTCACGCCGAAGAGAGTCCTGAAATCAAAGTCTCTCTTGAACAATGCCATCTGTATGCTTGAGAATGCTGACAGTGGAATGCATACGCACGATACTGCAATTACAATCCCGTTACCTTCGCACCCGACCAACCTTGCAACAGGTGAAGCAAAAATGCAGATTGCCAGCCAAATAGCCAGTGATAATATCAGGTTTGCCCAAAATGCGACAGCTGTGGATTTATATTTGTCATCATCGTTTTTGAATTCGTGCTGAACGATATATTTCTGAAATCCCGCATCTGTAAAAATCTCTGCGAAAGAAATCACCATCTGGGCGGTTACAAGGACGCCAAATGCTTCTGGGGACAGCAGTCGTGCCAGCACCATTGTCGTGACTGGTGAGACAAGTTTTGCAACTATCTCAGTGACGGCGGACCATTTAGTGGCAGCGATTACCTTTGTTTTTTCCAACTGAGCCATTTGCACATGTCATTTCATTCTTAAGCCAAGCGCCAATTATGCATTCGCGGCAACCAATCTGAAGACCGGTTGGCGGGAGAAGGATTCTCTCGAGCCGCATAAAGTGCATTCTGTCCGGACTTTGGCTAATAACGAAATGACATGTTCTCTCTTTTTTGTAATGAGGAGCTCAATGGAGATTACCCCCCCCCGTAAGTTATTAATATTCATATTTTTATATTTGCCATTTTTCATTGCACGTTTTGCTGATAAGAAGGTAGTTACCCCCAGTAACATTCTACTGATAAACACGGTCATTGCCGCCCCAATGTAGGAAAAATCTCTGATGAGCGGATAAGATATCAGCATTCCTATAATCGAGCAGATTGCAGTTATGTTTCGTAATATGCGTTCTTTATGAATAAGAATCAGATAATTTGTGCCGTAAGTATTAGACATCACCAAGAAAATCATTGAGACGGAAAATATCCTCAAAACGATTACAGATTCTGAAAACTCAGGAGCCAAGAATATCTTAATAATCCAGGGAGCCGCCGCATATAATATGACGGCTATCGCCACACCGGACAGCATATTGATTTTCGCGAATAATCCAGCTTTGTCAATTCTTCTGGACAGAAAAGGGAAGAATGCTCTGGAAAGAATGTTCTGAAATTGTGAGGCGGTTGAAACGAACTTGCTGCCGCCATCGTATATGCCGTTCGCAGTTGCACCTGCTATTGAGCCAAGTAACATCGTGGAGAAACTGTTATATAGATTTGGCATAAGATTGTTCAGAAACACATCGGCACTTCCTTTGATTGTTCCTTTTATAAGCCCCCATCGGGGAGGATATAGTCGATACTCCCATTTTTTCAGAATCAGTATCATTGATACTATTCCGCACACAATATAACCTATAGAAGTCAGTAACGGTTGTAATATATAATCACTTTCCCGGCGAATAAGAACGAAAACTAAAAAAGTAAAGCAAAACTTAATCGATAAATTGAAATAGGTGGTGTACTTCATTTTTTCTATGGCCTGAAAGAACCAGTCAGGGAATAAAACGTGGCCAGGAACCATCAGAAAAGTTATAAGAATAATATCACAGTCTTTTCTGAAAGCCGGAATCAGCAATATACACACTGCAAGAACCGCGAATGCCAGCACAGTCAATAATAGCCGCGCCCAAAGCACATTAGAAAAAATCTTCGAGACTTTCACAGAGTCGTCTCTGCTCTGAGCGACATCTCTTGTCGCTGTATATGTGAATCCCCAATCAGCAACAGTCTGTACCCAACAAATAATAGCTGAAGCAAAAGCGATTTTTCCAAACCCCGTTGTTCCAATCACCCTTGCTAGATATGGCATTGTTATGAAAGGGAAAACGTATCCGGCAACCTGCAGCAATGTCAGATAGCCGAAGTTTGCGGCAACGGTTTTGGCTTCTTTACCGGAAAATAACTGCCGGACTTTATCTATAAATGTCCGAAACATTACGTCCACTCTTTAGTGAAAGATTCCCCATTCCGCCAGCAAGAGATAGCCCCAATACCGAAGTACCATATATGCTCATATCTGAATATGACATAGAGAATAGGGTCCTCATGAAACAAATAAGCAATATCATACTGAGACATATACGGCTCTCTGACGGCAAGTTTACATTCTTGCTATTCTTCAGGAAGCATATCCAATAGTATATGAAAACAATTGTTCCAAGCACTCCTTGATTTGTCAGAATCTCAAGCCAGTCATTATGCGCGAAATTAGCTGATACTGTCAGCGTACCCAATGCGCC
>CAVDEO010000190.1:506-3166 GCA_963607915.1 bacterium | reverse complement strand
AACCAAGACTGTTTCGAAAATTGGTGAACCTCTACCATTAGACCAAGAGCGTGATATTGAAATCGATGGGTTAGTTCAAGTCCTCCCGTTAAGATCAAATGGAGCTCAGGGGTGCTGGCAGGTAGGACCAGCAGAATTACAGTCACGTATTAATCAAGGACGCATTAGGTTGGGTCGTGCGACTTCGTATGGCTACGTTATTAATTATCTGCCAGACGGAGCATATAATGATGTCATGTCTGGTAAGTTTGTTATTGAGGGCCGTGATGCGGATGGTTCGTTAATAGCATATAGGTGTGACGATTCTGATGATGAAATGATTGCACCTACTCAATGGAAAATTGCAAGCCATAATTCATCTGAGTATGGTACAACTCTGCTGAATAATATTATCGGCCGCGGTCGTTTCTCTTTCCCGAAATCGTTGTACGCAACTCATGATACAATTCGCTTCTTTGTTGCCAACAAGCCCAATGCAGTCATTGTGGATTTCTTTGCAGGTTCGGGAACAACCTTCCACGCTGTTAATTTATTAAATGCTGAAGATGGCGGCCAGCGCAGATGTATTATGTCCACTAACAATGAAGTGTCTGAAGCAGAGGAAAAGAAACTTAAGAAACAAGGCTTCAAGAAAGGCGATCCAGAATGGGAAAATCTTGGAATTGCAAAGTATGTTAATTGGCCTCGAACTGTTTGCTCTATCGAGGGAGTTGATATCAATGGTACTCCTTTAGCAGGAAATTACTTAACCGACTCAGTCTTGTCAATTCCTATGTCTCAAGGCTTCATCGCTAATGTTAAGTATTTCAAATGTGATTGGACGCCAAGAAAACCGGAGGAATATTTGCTTAGTAACGTACTATGCCTTCATATCAAAGAAATGATAGAACTTCAAAACGCAATCGAGGTGGACAACGTCAAGAACGTTCTCATTCTTAATAAAGTAGATTTACAGAATACCGTATTCAACGATGAGGTGCGTCCTCATATTGAAAGAATCTGGGTAAATCAGAACATCATATTCAGCGCTGAAGAGTTAAAAGCGCTGAGACAAATAGGCTACAAATACATCCCGAGGGAATTCTTCGGACAAGAACTTAGGGAGGCAGCAGAGTAATGTTTACAGGTGATATTATCAAATTCCAAACTACGCATGAACAAGGATTGCTTCGCAAGTGCGCAGATCATCAAGAGGTTGTTTTGTATGCTCCAACTGGATCTGGGAAAACAGTCCTCGTGAGTCGCTTCATTGATGACTACCTTGACGAGAATCCGAACACGATATTCCTGTGGCTTTGTCCCGGCGCAGGTGGCCTTGAACGCCAGTCTCAGGACACATTTGAAACTGTTACCTCAGGCATCCCTGATGGAGATGTTTATTCATTCATCAATGAGCCAGACCCTCGAGGTCATGTGTTTTTCATCAACTGGGATAAAATCAACAAGAAGTCAAACGTAGTCCTCCGTGAAGGAGAACATAAAGACTTGATGACCAAGGTTCTCCATTGTTATAATGATGGGATAGACATCTTTATGTTGATTGATGAGGAACACAAGTACCGCGAGACTGCCAACGAGTATGTTTCAAATATTCAGCCTGTTCACGTGCTTCGCATTTCGGCGACCCCCGTTACACGGGTAGACGCTGTCGAAGAGGTAAAGGATGACGAAGTAATTGCAGCAGGCCTTATTGCGACCGGGATCTCCATCAATGAAGGTCTTTCTAAAGCCATTGAGGAAAACAATCAGTTGGATGATGACATCCAGCTTCTAGAATTGGCAGACAAGAAAAGGAAGGAAATTCAAGCCGAATATGATATGCGAGGCTTGAAGATTCGACCGCTTGTACTGATTCAGTTCCCGAATGGCAGCGAAGAATGGATTCAGCGGGTAAAGAATGCTCTTTCTGACATGGGTTATCCGGAGAGTTCCGGACTCGTGGCATCATGGTTCAGTGGTGACCACCCGGACAACCCGGAACAGATTAGCAATCTTGATGGACAATATGCCTTCCTGTTGTTTAAACAAGCAATCGCGACCGGCTGGGACTGCCCTCGTGCCAAGATTCTTGTAAAACTTCGAGAAGGAGGCACTGAGCGTTTCAACATCCAAACTGTAGGTAGAATACGCCGCATGCCAGAGAGGCATCATTATGATTTGGCTCTTCTTGACAACTGTTATCTCTATACACTCGATAACGAGTTTACCGAAGGGATGACATCAAGCCTGTCTGATGCATTTTATGTATACCAGTATCGACGTAAACTTCGCGCTCCTAGTATCGCTCTCAAGAAAGAATCCCTAAAAGGCAGTGACCGTTTTGCAGTTAACCCCGAAGCTGTGGTTAAAGTCGTTCGGGATGCAATGCTGAAAGAATGTGATCTCAATGAGGATGGAGTTTTGGAGCGCAAGGAGATGGAAAAAGCCAAGGGTTATATTTTTGGCACCAAGCTCAAGACTTCTGCTTTTGAAGGTGTTGCTCGTACAACGCACGATATGATGAAGCTTAACCCGATTTTTGGGGGTGAGCATCAGATAAACAATCATGATGACGGATTCATCATTCGTGATGCCAAGCGAAGAATCGCCTCTGCCATCGGCGTCGATGAACAAATCTCTAACAATGCTTTGCGTGTGCTATTTGGCCCCGGAGATTACTC
>CAVDEO010000190.1:0-496 GCA_963607915.1 bacterium | reverse complement strand
TGCAATGCTGAAAGAATGTGATCTCAATGAGGATGGAGTTTTGGAGCGCAAGGAAATGGAAAAAGCCAAAGGCCCCGGAGATTACTCAAATCCAATTTTCTCCGAGAAGGAGAAGGCGTTTGAACAGGCCAACAAGCTTCTTCTTGACATGACTCTGCGTGAGTTCAATGCTTTTCTTGTCAACAATAAAGAGCGTCTTATTGAAGTATTCAGCAACATTAGCCAAACAGAGATTGGAGAGATTAAGGAGACAGAGATTGATATTTCCGATTGGGGCATTCCGAAATACCAGTATTATCGTCATCATAAGAAGCATACCGCCACAAAGATTTTGGGAAAGAATCTGTTCGAGAATTATGGTGACAACATTCTTATCGACCCGAACCGGACAATGACAGAAATCGCCTTCGAGAATTGGTGTGAATCTAGCGCGAAGGTGCAACACGTCTATAAAAACGGAGACAAGGGAGATGACTTCTTCTGCATAGTCTACCGT
>CAVDEO010000189.1:0-3192 GCA_963607915.1 bacterium | reverse complement strand
ATCTGCTTCTCTGCAGAACCTACCTGAGTCGCGTTGACAAGTACAAAGACTACGTTAACACCATCAAGATGTAAATCATCGATAGAACCTATTATATGGAACAACGATAGATTGGTATCAATATAGTTTTGCCCTTCTTGAATAGATTCAGTTGACACCTTGCAATTAAAGAACTTGTCAAAACACTCCGCCTCCGAAAATTTATCCCAGCCTAGAACCAAAATGTTATTCCGGCTATGCTGAACAAAGTTTTCTATAGTTTGGGTATGAATATTCCTTTTGATTCCCTCGGCTACGCGATATAAAGCATATGACGAGAAAGGGCATTCCATCTCAAGCAAATTGTCTTCAGGTCTTTCAACAGATACGCTGTTAGTTTTGATATTTGAGATATCTTCAAATGCTATTGACGAGGACAAATTGGATAAAGTTCTTGAGATATCAGTATACTGCTGGGCTTCAAGAATCTTGATTTGTCTGGCTTCAAATGATTGTCTTTTGAGTTTAATCTCATCTGCAAAGCGCTCTTGAATATCCTTCAGCCGTTTTTCAAACTTGTCGGAAGATTCCTTGAATACTCTTTTTGTGGAAAGGATATAATCTAAAATGAGACGCTCTGTGGCCGAATCATCAGTATAAGTGTGCTGAACATATGTATAACCGGAATCTGTTCCGCCGAAAGGATTCAATCTTTTAAAGAAGCCTTTGACCCCCCTCTCTTTAACACGTTCACGTACTGTGGTCTGGCACAAATGCGGCGTAGATATACCAGACATGGATATCGGGACAGTTATGTCACGTTTCTCAATATTCAATTTTTCACATATTTCGACAAAGAAAATTTCTGCTGTATGCATTGCAGATATCAGCCTATCTTCTATGTCCGATATCTGCTTCCGCACATTATGTATGATGCTTTCTGTAAAATGGTTAAGACTTATATATTTATCGCGAAGTGATGCCGTATCTAAAATCGCAGAACCGATATTACTCTTGATACTGGAAATAAATTTATTGATATCCTCTTCCAAACCGTCATACTCAAATGACTCTTGAGACGCAACGCAATAATCACCTCCGGCCGCTTGTTTGGCATCAGTTACAATCCTATCAATTTCTTTCTTTGCACGTAACAATCTACGTTTTGCCACTATAGGCCGGATGGATGAAATTATTTCATTTACTGTATCAACCAGTCTCTGGTAGTTTGATTTGAATAGTAATTCCCTGGAAGTGTCTTTATCAGTAATTCTACCCTCTAAAGCCCATTGGGCGGAATACTGGACAATTTTTGCTGTTCCTTTATTTCCAAGATTTGACGAATCTACAACACGCTGCAATCTGCGCAAATGATCTTTGGCAACATCATTGGAACTTTTAAGTCCATCTGCACTTGGAAGAATAGAATCAATCATATTCTGCACGAGAATCACCGGCATATCGGTCGTGGAATTCTCTGCTATAGTATTAAGAACAGACTGTAACTTCTGATCGGAGTTTGTCTTGCAGGTTGTAACAAGGATGCACAAGTCAACCGTAGGCAAAAGACTGGCCATCGTCAATTTCTCGTGTCCTTCATATCCAAAGGCATCCAATCCTGGACTATCTACAAGAATGACGTCCTTGCCTAAAGGAAAATTAGGGGAGCACAATTCCAATTCCTTGACCTGTTCTTTATTGTTGGAGTTGAAACCTTCGTCAGCGTAGAATGATATAGAATCCTGATCACAATCTTTGCCGGTTAAGACTAAATCCGTTCCGTCCTCAAAATAAACGACAACCTTCCTTTCATCAGAATAATGACATCGAACTAATTGACTAGAGGATGGACAAACGCGAGACGGCAGAATAGATTCTCCCATCAAAGAATTGATAAGCGTTGACTTACCGCTACTCGTCACACCGATTACCCCTATTCGATAGGAATTAGCAGACGAAGCATCGCGATGTCGTTCAAGAGTTATGATGTCAGAACCGTATTGCTCACGAATTTTGTCGTTCGTGTTGAGAATCCGAACGGCTTCATTATAAATCTCTATAACATCAGAAGTGTCCATTTATGCATGCACGAAAAACAGACTAGCCTAATGCTTTGAACTCAAAATCATTTGCGCTACAGCAGGCCTTTTTGTAATCGAATCCGTAGATTCGCATATACATTTCAGCAAGTTCCTTAGCTCCATTATAAAAGGGGGTAAGGGTATGGTTGACGGTAGTCACGGTGACAGACATTTCTGGTGTCAGGACTTGGCCATTAGAACGCTTGATGCGTTTAGGTGTTACCATAAATACTTTCATAACGAAGACGAATACGGTTAATATCCCCGTAACTACTCAGGTGCTCCAGCCATAGCCAAAAAGGGGAAGTTTACACTAAGATATTCTTTCAAACAAGCAGTTGGGACTTTTTTTCTTCTTAATTATCCACCCTGTCATGTATACTAGTTTCTAAAATTTCTTCCATAATTATTTGAATTTTAACCCGTTAATATATTAATAGTGGGTTTATCATTGCTTGCAAGTGTCTGGCTTCCATCCGAGCCTCTGGCTCATTGTCGAAGACAATCATATTTTCCCAGTTCTCAGGTACGTTATTGCTTTCATACTCGGCATCAATTACGCCTATTGTCCAATTGCTATTACTTTCAAGGGACAAATGCCAGTATTTCTTGCCCTTGACCAGATTTGAGATTTGTCTTATTCGCATAATTCTTGTTTGAGTTTTTCTTGTATTTTTCTATAATCTTACCTCTTACCCATCCTCTCCCGCCATTCCTTGAAATGTAGAGGCCTTTGGAAGTGTTGGCGAGAAGGTTGCCCGACGGGTCGGTGGAGAGTGTCTGGAATTCGCCATAGGTGGAGGTGTTTTGGCAGCGTGGGGCAAAGCCGCGACCGCCGTTGGTCGAGACGTAGAGACCTCTGCTGGTGCAGACGAGAATCTCTCCGCCGTACTGGAACAGGTCGCGGAAAGTGCCGTAAGACGTTGAGTTGGCACAATGTGTCACCCAGGAACGCCCTCCGTTCCGGGAAATCTCAATGGTGTTTCTGACCGTATTGATTCGGAGAAGCTCATCTCCCGTGTTAATCAGTTGAGACATATCTATGTTAGTTCACTCGCTCACCGTAATGCTTCATTCCGCAAATTAAACCCAAATCGCGGCAAGTGTCAAGGTTCATTTAGGTCCATTTGAT
>CAVDEO010000188.1:0-3201 GCA_963607915.1 bacterium | reverse complement strand
ACCGGACAGCAGTCCCGCCAGATTGCCCTGCGCAAGATTTTCGGCTCGGATGTCCGCACCGCCGTCCGGACGCTCTCCCGGGATTTCCTGCTGATGGCATCCGCCGCAGCCGTAATCGCCGCCCCTTTCTGCGTCTGGGCGATGCGCCGGTATCTCCTGGACTTCTACAACGCGATTGCGTTCCCGTGGTGGGTGATTCCGGTGGCGGCTCTGCTGACGCTCATTGTCGCGGCAGTCTCGATTCTCGGGCAGACCTGGAAGGCTGCAACCGCCAATCCGGTCGAAAGGCTGAAAGCCGAGTAGTTACAGGATGATTGTGAACACCGTGGACTCCGGGGTGCTGGTGCTCAGTTTGATGGAGCCTCCGTTGAGACGGAGCATCTGGCGGGAAAGGCTGAGCCCCACTCCGGTGCCGGAAGCCCCCTTGGTCGTGAAGAACGGGACGAAAAGTTGGTCCTGACCGGACTTGCTGATTGGCTCGCCGTCGTTGGAGATGCTGATGATGACACGGTCGCGCTTGTCGATGGCGGCGGTGATGGCGACATTCCCCGCTCCTGCCTGAACGGCGTTCTTTACGATGTTGTTCACCACCTGCGAAATCTGTCCCTGATCGGCATAGAGGATGATGTCGTCGGAAAGTTCCCTGTAGCAGACCTTCACCTCCGGCCAGTTCGCCCCTGCAATGTTGATTGCATCGGTGGCCACCTCCTTGAAATAGAAAGCCTTGCGGACAGGCGCGGCGATGTGGGTCAGCGAGCGGTAGGATTGCACGAAGCTGATGAGGCCTTCTGACGATGAGGCTATGGTGCCGAGCGCGGAGCGGACATCGTCGCCGCTGTAGTCCGCAAGGTTCTGTGACAGGGCTGAGCTGAGGGAGGCAATCGGCGTGACGGTGTTCATTATCTCGTGCGTCAGAACCCTGATGAGCCTTGTCCACGACTCGGTCTCGTTGTTTTCCATTTCCTTGGTTATGTCGTTGAATGTCACGATTCTGACCACCGCCGAATGGAGACTTGCGGTGCAGGCGCTGACCGAAATCTGCGACGGCCCCCGTTCCGACCCGAAGGTCGCCCTGCTCTCCTGCTCTCCTGCATTCCTGAACGTCTGGGCAAGTTCCGGAGAAATCCTCTCAATCTGCCTGAGATTCGATATGTCCGACATCCCGAGCAGCCCTCGCGCGACGGCGTTGCTGTAGTCCACCTTTTCCCCGTCGAGGACGATGACCCCGCTCTGCACGTGGTCGAGCATAATGGCGAAGTAGCGGTCGCGTTCGCGGATGTCGTTCTTCTCCGCCTCGAAGATGCCGCGCAGCCGGTTCAGCGAACGGTTCAGTCTGCGGTTTCCGCGTCCTCCCTCGGCATATCGGAACGCCGGCTCCCCGCTGCTCAAGGCATCTGACATGAAGTCTATCTTGTTGATAATCTTCTTTTTCGTGACGGCGCGGGTGATTAGGGCGGTGGTTATGACTATGGCTATGACAACAGCCGCGCAGACAGCCGCCGGATGATTCCCGAAGACCTCGTCCCACCATCCCGCCGCAGACGGCACAGGAGCCATAAGAACAGCCCTGCCCATATGCCCCCATATCGTCATATCCCGTATTTCTTCAATTTCGCATAGAGCGTCGGACGGCTGATGTTCAGGGACTTGGCGACAAGGGATATGTTTCCTCCGAAACGGTTCATCGCGGCGCGGATTGTCTTTTCCTCGATGTTTTCCATCGTGTCCGAGGCGGATATTTCAGTGTCGGAAACGCTTCCGCCGCCGCTCTCGATTCCGAGTTTTGTTACCGTGTCCCCGTCGGAGAGAATCACGGCCTTTTCGATGCAGTTGCGCAGTTCGCGTATGTTGCCAGGCCAGCCGTATGCCTCCATCTCGGACACTGCGGCGGGGGAGAAGCCCGTCAGCCTGCGTCCGTATTTACCTGCAAATTCCCCGAGGAACTGCTCCGCCAGCGGCACAATCGCATCCGGGCGCTTCCTGAGCGGCGGCAGTTCGACCCGTATCGTGTTCAGGCGGTAGTATAGGTCCTCGCGGAAAAGTCCGTCCCGCACAAGAGACGGCATGTCGGCGTTTGTCGCGCAGATGAGGCGTATGTCAACGGGGATGCTCCGGCTGTCGCCGACCCTCGTGACGCTGCGGCTCTGGAGGGCGCGGAGCAGTTTCGCCTGCGACTGCCGGGGGATGTTGGCGATTTCATCGAGGAACAGCGTGCCTCCGTCAGCCTGCTCGAATTTGCCGGCGTGGTCGGATTTCGCGTCCGTGAACGCGCCCTTGACGTGCCCGAACAGTTCGCTCTCGAACAGAGTCTCGGTAATCGCCCCCGCGTCCACGCAGACGAGCGGTCCGGCGGAGCGTCCCGAAAGAGAGTGGATTTCGTGGGCGAGCACATCCTTTCCGGTTCCGTTCTCCCCGGTAATCAGCACCGTGGCATCCGTCGCGGCAATCTTGAGGATGTCATCGTGAAGCCTTCTCATCTCCTCGCTCCCGCCCCAGAACATCTTCGGTTCACCGGAGGACGCGGAGGCTTTCGGAGCGGTCTTTTTCCTGTCCCGTATCCCCGTAAGCGTCGCAATCAGTTTTGCGTTGTCCCAGGGTTTCACGACAAAATCATCCGCCCCGCGCTTCATCCCCTCCACGGCGAGGGCTATGTCCGCATAGGCCGTGAAAAGCACCACCGCCTGACCTGGCCACCTCGACTTGAGTTCCGAAAGCCAGTAAAGCCCCTCGTTCCCGGTGTTGATGTCCGTCTTGAAGTTCATGTCAAGCAGAATTACGTCCGGCCTGAGGCTCTCCGCAGTCCGTATCAGCGACACGGGCGAGGGCAGCGTCTCCACCCGCTCGAACACTCCTCCGAGCAGAATCTTCAGCGCCTCCCGAATCCCCTGATTGTCATCGACGACCAGTATTTTCCCTTTTTTCGTCATATCCGATTCATAATCGCCTGCAATTTACTCTCATTTTGTCTGATATCCAAAACTACAGTGCGACAAAAAACCTCCGCCCAATGTCGCCGCCCTCATAGAAGACCTTGAACCAGAAGCACCACCTACAAATGGATAAAGACCCACGGCCCCCTCACCACCGAATCGGCAAGCTCTACTGCTTCCTTCGCTCCGAAGTCGATGAATGGATATTACATGGCATCCTTATGGACAAAAATACTCGTGCAAAATGCTAGAATATTTCTCCGAAAGCATG
>CAVDEO010000187.1:0-3210 GCA_963607915.1 bacterium | reverse complement strand
TGACGTGTCAATCTATCTCACGACCGACCTCGCGAAGAAACCGGTGAAGTTCTGAATCCAACAATAGACGGAGAAATTGCTGACGCGGGGGTCGTCGCAGTTGCAGATAACCGTCTTGCCCCTGAAGTGTTCCCTGTAGTGCCGGAGTTCGTTCTCGATGTCGGAGAGTTGCGTGTAGAATTCGTCTTTCTTGGCTCTGTTCGCCGCGTGGAGACTGTCGTTTCCTGCCATTGTGGATGATAGTTTGTGCACTGTCTATCATTCACCTGCTTGACCAGTCCGTCCATTTCCGGAAACTGCGGTCAAGGCATACGCAACAAAAAGGTGTGAGCCTCTTATTGCGTTTACCAAGGTAGCCCACGACGGAAACCTTCGTCCACTAAAAGAATGCCCACACCCGATATGGGTGCGAACATTGCCATATTACAATGGACAAGAGGCCTCCCAAGTGGAAACCTTTGCATATTATTTCCTGCATTTTATATCCGTAAAAGTTTCGTGGGCTTTCGGTAAACGCGAAATAATAGCAATGCTGCGTTATTTTAATATGTCTTGTCCCGCCGGAGCTTGCAAGCCGGCCGGAACAGCAGCAAAGTTAGAAAATATTGCTGATAATGTGAAATGTTGAACAACGAAGGATTGCCTCACAGATTTTCTCGGAAATGTCGGTTTCATCAGTACTCGTCTGGCGGAAGAAAGAATTCGACAATAATATGCGGCTTCTTTACCATTCTTCGTGTCTGTCTTATTGCTGATTTGTGCGATTGTTGATAACACTGTTGATAAATATGCCTGTTTCTCTTGTTGAATTTTGCCACTTTGCTTAATTTTGCACTACGATGTTCACCTCCAAAGGATATACCACGACTTTAGGGCGCATGGAAGATACCGGAGACACGAATAATTTTTAGATAGCAAACAAGGGAGAATACGAGAAACATATATGGGAACCATAAAATTTTTCAGTGCAAAACAGTATAGTGCACGATTGAAAGCGACAATACAATCTTCAGGGAAACTCGGTTTCACAGACGAGACGGCAAAAGAACTGGCACTGTCTGCGCAGACATATGTTAGACTTGGGATAGACGAGAGTGATAGTGAGACTTTGTATCTGGTCGTATGTGAATCTACGGACGAAGATGCTTTCAAAGTCTGCAAAGCAGGGGAATATTACTATCTCCCGACTGCAACGCTGTTCAGGTCTCTGGGCTTTGATTTTAAGAATAGAACAATAATCTTCGACCTGACCCGCTCATCTGAATTTGACGACGAGTTTAGCGGAAAGGTTTATAAGTTGAACAAGCGTGAACTCGACAAAAGGAGGAAGAAAATGATGTAGCAGATTGAAGAGATGAAAAAGCCGCACTGATTGCCGTCAGTGCGGCACTGTAAAGCCCTGATTGCCGGCCATTAGGACAGAGTCTCTATACTATCCGGAGCAGCAGAACCTTTGATACGTCTGCAAATGTATGACTTTTTTTGAAGTCCTACAAACTCCATAACCGGTTTTTTATATTCTGCTCCGACTCTTTATTCAATATGGTTGGGCTTTAAAATTATATACGTATTATGGGGAAATCATATAAAGTACCGCTGCAACATATGTTGTGCGAAGGGGAAGTTTACAAAAAGGGGAAGTTTACAATAGAATCTGAAGATTGCCTTTTCACTCTTGCCGAAATGGCTGCTATCAGCGTTGGTAATGATTGCCATAAATATGACATCGGCAATTATCATACATGCCGCAAAGAGCGCTGTAATAATCTGAAGCTTTGTATGTCTCTTTCTGCATCGGGACCATTCCAAATGCCAGAGTTGAAGTCGTTTACAGGAACTGTTCCGACAAGACTCGTCCCGTTCTCATCTGCTATTGGTAAGGCTGATTTTACGGCTGGAGTCCATTTTTATATTGATGACTATATGTTTGAACGCATATGGACATCGCCCGAAAAATACGTTGAAAAACTATCTAAATTTCCTTGCGTCATAGGACCTGACTTCTCCCAATATTCAGATATGTCTTATCCTATGCGTATGTGGAATTGTTATAGAAACAGGGTGCTATCTTCCTATTTTCAACGCAATGGTGTCAATTTGGTTCCTAATGTCACATGGTCTCTTCCGGACAGTTATGAATACAGCTTCTGTGGAATCCCGAAGGACAGCCCTATAGCTATCAACTGCACTTCTATTATTCATTGCAATCTCTCAAAGTTCCTTTGGTATAAGGGATATAATGAAGCGATAAGGCGGTTGAACCCATCCCTGATAATCCGTTATGGTACTGTAATGGAAGATGAGCGCAAAGATATCAGTATTTATTTTGAAAATGAACGTTTAAAATTGTTGAGATATGGGAGGTAATGGAAGCCATTCGTCCGGTGCAACAAACAGTGAGGCCGGAAGGCGATATAAGACTGTCGGTAAAATTGGTGATATTCAGATATTGGAGAAGAAGAACCCTAAAGATTCTCATAGCCTTCCCGAGGAGAGCCATACCCCCAATAGGGTATATGCTGAAATCAGGGAAGATGGCAAAGATGTCGGGAAAATTGCCAGATATGGTCCTGACGGAAAAAAGATTTGGGAGATTCATACGACGCCCCACCATGATTTAAAAGACCATTATCATAAATGGGAAGATGGCAAACCCGTAGGAGAGCCCAAACCACTAACTGAAGAGATGCAGGCCATCCTGAAAAAAGTAAGAGACTTAAATGATTGAAATTATGAATAGAGATTATATTTTGGAAGATTCAAACGGCTATCAGTACAACGCCGAATTCAAGCCGGACTATGCGAAGAACGGAGATAAGTACCACGGCTACAAAACAAACAATCAGGAGGCTGTCTTCTATTATTTTGCGGTACAGGGCTATGATTTGACATTCTCGTACAATGGTAAGAAATATTATTTCCTATCCACTGAAGACTACGTTGCCCGTTCTGACCAGAATTTCAGCATGGATTTGGAAGTGTTTCCAAATGCGAATGAGATGATTAGAACATTCAAAATTGAAGGGGTTTCACTTCTGGATATCATTGATTCACTTGATGGTGTT
Source organism: bacterium (assembly GCA_963607915.1). Taxonomy (GTDB): domain Bacteria; phylum Bacteroidota; class Bacteroidia; order Bacteroidales; family UBA932; genus Cryptobacteroides. The sequence continues at coordinate 145 of CAVDEO010000187.1, read as the reverse complement.
GATATTCTTTAACAACTGATGTACAATGTTTCTATGAAATCTTCCGGGAAAGAAAAAATACCTATCTTTGCGTGCTCTTCAGTAAGCGGTGAAATCAGTAATCCCCAAACTTACCGACAGACAGGGTCAGCGACTCAAGTTGAAT
>CAVDEO010000186.1:0-3250 GCA_963607915.1 bacterium | reverse complement strand
CACGCCGTTCGCGGAATCTGAAAGTTTCTTCCTCTCAGTCTTTTCAATGAACTCTCAAAACAAAACAACGCCTGATTTCCCAGACCATTGCCCGTCCGATTTTCTCAAAACGGGCTGCAAAGATACGGACTTTTCAGAAACTACCAAACATTTTCGCGATTTTTTTCGATTATTTTCCCTACTTTTGCCGCCACAAAACAGAAGCGATGGACAACGGACAGAATCAGGACAGCCGGGAAACCTCCCTTTGGCAGCTTTTCGGAGTTTTCGCCAAAATCGGAGCCTTCACAATCGGAGGAGGCTACGCCATGATTTCCCTCATTCAGAATGAAATAGTGCGGCGAAAATGGCTCAGCGAAGAAGATTTCTCCGAACTCATAACCCTCGCCCAGACCGCTCCCGGTCTTCTTGCCGTCAACATATCCATATTCACTGGATTCAGACTCCGGGGCGTGAAGGGCAGCATAGTGGCGACGCTCGCGAGCATACTCCCGTCATTCCTCATCATTCTCGCCATAGCCATGGCATTCAGCGGTTTTCAGGACAATCCGGTCGTCATCCGCGTATTCAAGGGGATACGCCCCGTCGTCGTAGCCCTCATCCTCGTGCCGATGATAAACATGGCCCGGAAATCGGACGACAGGTGGTGGAAATGGATTCTCTCCGCGACGGTTCTCGGACTCGTCGGATTTCTCGGAATATCACCGATATACATACTCCTCTGCGTCATCGTCATATTCCTCGGGATATCCGTATGCCGCGAAAAGAGAATGAAATCGGAGAATACGAAATAACCCCGTAAGGCGATGATATTCCTTCAACTTTTCTACACATTCTTCATCATCGGGGCGTTCACCATCGGAGGGGGCTATGCGATGCTTTCGCTCATCCAGCATCAGGTCGTCGAGGTTCACGGATGGATTACGGACGCGGCGTTCACCGACATCGTGGCGATTTCGCAGATGACTCCCGGACCCATAGGAATAAATTCGGCGACATACATAGGCTACACGGTGCTCCAGGATGCCGGGGCGGCCGAATGGATGTGTGTCTTGGGTTCGTTCACCGCGACAAGCGCCGTGGTGCTGCCGTCGTTCCTCATCGTTCTGGGGATATGTTTCGCGTTTGAAAGATTCAGCCGAAGCAATATATATAAGGGTGTGATGAACGGGCTGAAACCCACAGTCGCCGGGCTTATCGGAGCGGCCGCCGTGCTTCTGATGACTCCTGAGAATTTTCCGGACTGGAAGTCGTGGGTGCTGTTCGCGGCGGCGTTCGTCGCGCACATGTTCTTCAATGTCAATGCGATACTGATCATCGTCATCGCCGGAGTGCTGGGATATGCGATATATTGAATCAGCCGCAGATACGGTTTTGAATTTTTGAGATATGGACTGGTTTATAGACTTATTTGAGAAACAGACATTCACACAGGCCATCATAGTGCTGTCGCTCATCTGCGCGGTGGGGCTGGCCTGCAACAAGATAAAGTTCAAGGGGGTTTCCCTTGGGATTACCTTCGTGTTTTTCGCAGGGATTCTCGCAGGGCATTTCGGATTCACGATTGACCCGCAGATGCTCGCTCTGGCGCAGAATTTCGGGCTGATACTCTTCGTCTATGCGCTCGGAGTGCAGGTGGGGCCGAGCTTTTTCCCGTCGCTGAAAAAGGGAGGCATCAAGTTGAACATGCTGGCCTTCGGAGTGCTCGCCCTCGGGATTCTGATGACTCTCGGAGTCTGGTGGTGCACGAACCTGTCGCTGCCTGTGTCCATGGGACTCTTTTCCGGAGCGGTGACCAACACCCCGATGCTCGGAGCGGCACAGCAGGCTCTCCTCGACCACTCCCCTTCCGCCACGGCCGCTTCCAACGAGATGGCTATGGCCTGCGCGGTGGGCTATCCGTTCGGCGTACTCGGGGTAATCCTGTGCGTGGTCATTCTCAAGGCCATATTCCACAAGGGGGCTAAGGAGGAGAAGGATATGCACGACAACCCGACCTTCGTCACGGAGTTCGTAATCAGCAACCCGGCAATCTTCGGCAAGACCATAAAGGAAATAATGAAGGGGACATCCTTCCACATCGTGGTGTCGAGGGTGTGGAAATTCACGGACAAGGAACATGAGGACGGGCCGAAAGGGATGGTAATCATCCCCAACGGTGATACCGTTCTTGAAGAGGGGGAACACGTGCTCGCGCTGTGCAAGGAGGTGGAAGTCGGAATCGCCGAAAGACTCTTCGGAACGGTGGTCGACAAGGACTGGAACAAGAAAGACATCGATTGGAACGCGATTGACGGGCGGCTGGTGTCACGCCATGTGCTCGTGACCAAGGCGAAGATGAACGGGGCGAAAATCGGAGACCTCCATCTGCGGAACTCTTTCGGAATCAACATAACGAGGGTGAACCGCGCCGGCATCGACATTCTCCCGTCAAGCAATCTCGTGCTCCAGATCGGGGACAAGCTCACGATTGTGGGGCAGGCGAAGGCGATTGACAATGTCGCCGCAGTGCTCGGAAACAAGGAGAAGGAGCTGCGGAACCCGAACATGTTCTCGATTTTCATCGGAATCGTGCTCGGTCTGATTCTCGGTTGCATACCGATCAGCATCCCGGGGATGAGCGTGCCGATAAAGCTCGGGATAGCCGGTGGCCCCATCATCATGGGAATACTCATCGGCGCATACGGTCCGCGCTTCCACCTGACCACCTACACGACCTACAGCGCCAACCTGATGCTGCGCCAGCTCGGTCTCACGGTCTATCTCGCCGGACTGGGGCTCAGTGCCGGCCCGGGGTTTTTTGAGACTGTCTTCCGCCCGGATGGCCTGATATGGATTGGTGTCAGCATCCTTCTCGCCATCGTCCCGGTTCTCGCCGTGGGCTTCATAGCGTCGAAGTTCTGCAAGACCGGCTACGCCTCCAATGTGGGAATGCTCTGCGGTGCGATGGCAAACCCAATCGCCCTCAACTATGCACTGAGCACGGTCGAGGACGATGAGCCTTCGGTCGCATACGCCACCGTTTATCCTGTCTGCATGTTCCTGCGGGTGATTACCGCGCAGCTGCTCATGCTGTTCTGCCTTTAGTTTGAAAGACGACGCCTTCAGCAACGGGCTTTGCGGGGTCGATCTCAGTTCTCCACCGGTCTGAGCACATAGCTGAAAGTCATCTCCCGAGGCTCGATGCGGTACTCTTCGCGAGGAAGAGCCGCCCATGAATCTATGCAGCCGAGTCCCGCCTGGACGAGGT
>CAVDEO010000185.1:0-3262 GCA_963607915.1 bacterium | reverse complement strand
CGCCATCGTCTCCTCCGCAAGGAGATAACAATCGCTGTGCTTCATCACGGCCCGGCCCGTCCGCGCTCCCTGCACCACGGGAGCGGATATGCGAAGCAGCAGGTTCTCCCTGACCGGCGGCAACAGCACCTCATCGCTGTCCTTCCAGTCCAGGACCGGCCACGGCTCGCCGGCATCCCTTTCCGAACGGGAAGATAACTCACGGATGTCGCCATAGCGCATATGGTCGCGCGGGATGATTATCACCGCATCCATTTGCGCGAGGGTCTGTATCACTGTCTGGAACGGTTCGGAGTCAAAGGAGAGCATCCCGGTCTGATAGTGCATCAGCGGACTGCGCTTCTTCCCTTCGGGCTTTTCGTCGCGTCTGTAGACGGATGTCAAAGCTTGTCCGCTGAAGTACTGTCTGATGCCGTCAAAACGCTGATCCTTCTCGTAATTCTTCGAATCCCTGTCCTGGACACTGATGAGAAACTGCACGCCCCCGCCGGAATCGCGGCTTGGCTGCAGGGAGAAATTGACCCCTGTACCGGCTATGGTGTAGCAGGTATTGACGCTGCAGGCGTATTTAAGACCTTCGTCAAGCGGCACTGTCACAGTGTTCAGAGTCTCTCTAAATTTCCTGTCATCCATCGGCAGCAGCAGTCCCATCTGCGACTTCTTCCCGTCCGCTGACTCATTTTTCAGCGAAAAGGATATGAAACGCGGCTTCAGCTCCTTTATCGCCGGATGGACGTATGCACCGAGGATGTTGCCGGTGATGATCCTGCGCTCGACTATCCTGTTGTTGTTGCGGGCAATTTCGGCGTTCCAGTTCATTTTATCCACACTCCACTTGCTGGAGTCCAGTATATCCTTCAACCTTTCGAAGTTGCTCCACTTCGCGTTGTGCACCAGGTTGATGCGGATTTCCTTGGCCACTGCCGTGAGGGCGAACACCAGTTCCACCTTGCTTGGCAGAAACCTGGTCTTTTCTTCCTTGCCGAACCGGATGTCGCACAGGACGGCACTGACGGCGTGCGGGCAGTCCTCTTTCGCCAGGAAACCGCTGACATCTTCATATCCATTGCCTATCTCCGCGCGGGAGAGGATATCGAGAAGCCTTTTTCTCTCTTTCTGGTATTTCATGACATCCGCTTTCTCCCGCTCCAGAAGAGAATTGTACTCATTCGTGAAGATAGTCTGACTGTGGGGATTCTGAGAGAGTTTCGCCCTTTCCTCAAGTAGGGCGCGACGCTCGCGGTATCTCTGCCGGACCTGCCTTGTCCTGAAAGAATAATACCTTTTCACCTCCTGCCGCAAGGCATCGTTGGACTCATAAGCGCAGCCGTAGCGTGCCTTAGCCGCATCGCACAGGCGCATCAGGTCATCGTAGCTGTAGGGGAAAGTCTTCTGTCTGCAGCGGTAGGTCGTAAGGTATGAGCACCCTCCCAGAGGGGTGTCGGCTTTGGCCGTGGTGAACAGTTCCTCACGCACGAACTCCGCCTCGAAGTCACGGAAGTCCCGTTCGAGGTCCCATTGATTAAGGCGGCGAAGCTCAGACTCAAGCGCGGTGTAAGCCGTCATAAGGTCGTCCACTATCTCCTGCTGGGCCGCAACGCTCAGCATCGCCATTCGGGCGAGCAGCCTGCTTGCCGCCACCTTCCCTCCCACTCCCAGAAGCAGCGCGAGTTCGGGGTGGTCGGCCATATATTCCGATGCGACCTCGTTGCCGTACTTGTTGCCGATGTCGATGAAGTCGGCCTGCTCCTTGTCCTGATCCTGCCAGGCCGCGGTGTTGGCGCTCAGGGAGCGCAACTTGGCGCGGAGCATCATGTTCAGCCGTTTCTCGGACGGTATCGCCGTGATTATATACTCGTACAGAGGCGGCAGGTCCTCCCGCTGCCCGGTGCGGTTGATGCGGCCGCGTTTCTGGAGGTCTATGTTGACGTCGAGGTCGTTCTGGACAATGAGCATCTTGCGCTGACGCACCTCGCTCTCGGGGACATCGGCGGTGGAGACGGCGTGTGCGCTCGCTCCGATGGCCCCGCAGGCGTTGATGAGGATGACGTCCAGCCTGTTGTTCTGGAAATCGTTGAATATGTGGTTCGAGTGGCGCTTGCGGCGGGGGATTATCCGTGCATTCACGAAATCGTCGTCCCCGTCCGGCGACAGATATTCAAGGCAATGGGCGCGGCCGGTGCATTCCTCGAAACGGATGTTGGAAGTCTCCCCGTCCGGGCTCTCGAACGACTCCCTTTCGATGAGTTGCCGTATGACATCAATCGGGGACATCGGAAGATGGAACACCTCGTCCTTGATGTTCGTCATAATGTCACAGTAGCTGCTCCGGATTTCTTCCGCCAGAGATTTAATCGGCCCGGCGAAGCCCGAATCCTCCACGTCACCGACCGCCTCCGCCACCAGGTCGAAGATGGGCCGTGGGGTTCCCTCTTTGTCAGACGAGTTCCGGACACTCCTGTTCAGAAGACGCAGGAGCAGCGTAGAGAAGTCCCCGCGGACGGTTCCGTCCTCATCCGCCCTGACATCCTGCAGGACGCACTCCAGCGTGTCACTCATCCCGATCACGACGCTGCGCCCTCGCCTCACCTCCTCCACGGCCGTCTGCGCCACCCTCACGGCCTTGAGCGAAAGAAGCAGCACCTTGTTTATGTAGAACAGCTGCGCCCTTGTGGGATAGCATCTGAATGATGGCAACAAGCCGGCGGCGTTGCAGAGATTCGCGAGGTCATGCACCTGGGCGGAGAGCTTCACAATGTCGCGGAAGAAGAACATCACCTTGTCGAACAGCTCCGAATGCGCCGCCAGGTCATCGTCAAGATAGGTGTATGTCGGCAGCGGAAGGCCTTCCGACGAATGCTCGCGCCGTATCATCTGCCCTTCCGACGCGAGGCAGGTGGACACATACTCCTGCATCGGGACGCCGCCCGCGTGCAATGCGGATTCAAGAGTGCTCTCTGTGGCAAGCGCGCTGAGCGCCGTGCGCCGCATAAAGGTAATCAGGCTCTCCGGCCGTTTGGCGAACGTGGCCGAGAGGAAAACGCATTGCGTCCGGGGAGATTCCGAGAGTATCCTGTTGATGCTCTGAGTGATGACGGAAATTTTCCCGGCGCTGACACTGCTGCTGCGGTGGGCCTCGTCGAAGATGAACAGCACCCGGTGCTTCTCGCAAAGGGACTGCAGGAATTCGACTCTCGTGAGGTCCCGCCCGGCGTCCTTGAGCTGGGAATAGGTCACCATAAGGTAGTCGTACGACTCCGGA
>CAVDEO010000184.1:1595-3307 GCA_963607915.1 bacterium | reverse complement strand
ATTCACAAGACCTCCTTTCCAGTTGCTGTGATGAACGACGGACCCTGGAGCTGTGAAGAAATCACTCTTCTTGAGCTTGTCAAGAACGTCTTCTATGCCTTCACGGCCGGTCGCCGTAAGGAGCGAGCGGAACCTTCTCTCTTCATCCGTTTCAATGAACCTGTCCTTCTGGTGCTGCTTAATCTCGGCGGCAAAAGGGGAGTCCTGTCCGTCACCCTTTGACATCGCAAATTCGACAATCTCAAAGCCATAATTCGGCAGTAACTTCATAAATACGTTTGCAACAACATTGAGTGAGTTCCCGAAAGCGCCGCATCCCCAGGCTCCGAGAATGAGAACCTCATTCTGCTCCTTGGCCGCCACATCAAGGATCCTCTTGATGCGCTTTGCGATAAGCTCACGATACCCGTCAGGATAAGTCTTGGGCTTCCCGCGCAGCTCCGGAGCGGCGCAGGTGATGACATTGACTTTGTACCAGTCGCTCTCCGGCATCATCTTCGGCTCGATCGGTTCAGTCCTTTCATCAGTCTTGAATACGACCACATCAGGAGTGTATATGAGGTCGTCATTGCCCATAATGGTCAATCTTCCGTCATCATAGTCCTGCCGGTGCTTCTGATAGAAAGGCACGTCCATTGCCTGAAGGCAAGGGTACAAAGTGGAGCATCTGCAAAGGGACTCTTCCTGTGCTCCGGCATCGAAAGGAGCGCCGCCGATGCTGTGGTTGTTCGCGTAATTCAGAACCGCTACTCTCTTTCCGGGATATCCTTTGGCCGCCTCGAAACTGCGCTTGCCGGAAACGATATATGAGGTTTCGACACTTTTTACTGCTGGAGCGACAACGTTGTCCTCCTCGGAAACCATATACTGGTTCTGAATAGAGGAGCGGATTGCTGCGGCAAGCTGCGGGATTGTCTTGTAACTCTTGACGGTGTCAATCATGACACGTTGGTTGATTTGTCTGTAGTTGAAAGCCATGTTTTCTTCGTTATTTTTCCTTAATGTACTTCAAAAGTGTCCAACTCTTTCCATCTGCTCTGACTTTTATGCCAATTTGAGAGGGGTCTGAGACGTTTTTGCGGTTATTGAATCAGTGATTACACAAATATCGCAAATTGTAAGTATCATAATATCAAATTTCTATTGTGGATAAATCTCAACGTGACTGCTGCCGGAGCTGCCGTTCTTTATGATCCTGATCTGCGTGGTGATGCGCTCTGACATTGTATCGGTATGACTTATCACACCGACCTTCTTGCCCTGGGATGACTGGAGCATTGCCAGAGAGTCTATTACTGTGGCAAGTGTATCAGGGTCGAGCGTGCCGAAACCTTCGTCAATGAACAGGTTCCCGAGGGAGATGTTTCGCGAAGAGAGCGAAGACAGGCCGAGCGCAAGGCCAAGGCTGACGATGAAGGTCTCACCTCCGGAAAGGGATGTCGTGTCACGCACGTCATCGGCGCGGTCATGGTCAATGACACGGATTCCCAGGGAGTTCTTCACCTGCTTAAGTTCGTAGCGGGTGTTGAACTTGCGGATCTCGACATTGGCGTGCTCGATAAGGAAACGGAGTGTATAGCACTGCGCTATCTTGCGGAGAGTCTTTCCGTCGCCACCGATTGCATCTGTGATCTCCTCCCATTCGTCCTTAAGGAGTTGCGACTCCTTTTTCTTGTCATACATACTGCCCATCTGCTGCGTGGCGTTGTCGT
>CAVDEO010000184.1:821-1524 GCA_963607915.1 bacterium | reverse complement strand
GGACATACCTTTGAGCTCAAGTTCCCTTTTAGCGAGCGCTTCTTTCTCCTCGGCAGGTTTCTTGGACTGATGGTCATCGTGCTTTTTCTTCTCATTTTCGAGAGTGGTTTCGGCCGACGTGTATTCTTCTGTCAGGCCCTTTTGCTCCTGACGAATCTTTTCCCAGTCATCGGTGGCCGAGTAGAGTGTGGCTATATCATCCTTGCTCAGAGGATGTGAATGATTCTCGTCGCTGTTGTATGCTGTGAGCCACTTCTCCAAGTCTTCTTTTTTCTTGGAAAGTTTTCCCTCTTCATCAGTCTGCGCCGTTTTGGTAGCCTCCACCTGCCCCTGCAACCCGCCAAGTTCTTCGCGCATTTTGCCTATGGATTCGGTTTTCTCTTTCACGGCATTGTCGGCGGACTCCTTGGCCGTGGAGAGTTCTTTCTCGTAAACCTCCGGATCCTTGTCGCCAATCTCAGCCTTCAAGGCTTCTTTCTTTGTATTCACGTCTGCTGTAGCATTGTCGAGGGCCGTTTTTGCGGCATTCATTGCAGCCTCCTTCTCAGTCTGCTGTCTGAGCAGGTTCCCGGTCTTGCCTTGTTCTGCCGCCAGAGCAGTTTTCGCTTCAGTCAATTTGTCTTCGGCTGCTTTCTTCAGAGCAGCTTCTTTTTCTGAGTGTTCCCTGAGGTTCCTTTCTGCAGTTTCTTTGGCTTTACGTAAC
>CAVDEO010000184.1:0-811 GCA_963607915.1 bacterium | reverse complement strand
CTTGTCAATGCCGCTCTTCATTGCTGAAAGAGAATCCGCATCTTCAGGCCAGTCGGAGTGACGGCTTGCCACCAGACTCCATTGGTCGGTGAGTCCGCTGATTTCATTTGTCAGTGACTCGATGTTTTCGTCAATGCTGACAAGTTTGCCCTGATTGGTGCTTTTTTCGCCTTCAAGCGCCTGCTTGCCTTCAGTGGCTTTGCCGAGGTCAGATTCCTTAGCCGCAATCAGGCCCTTCAATTCACCAGCGACTGGAAGGAAAGCCTCCTTCGAGCTGTATGGATGGTGCGTTGCTCCGCAGAGGGGGCAAGGAACTCCGTCTTCAAGAGTCTCGCGATGCATTTCCCAGTTTTCGCTGGTCATCAGGGTGTAAGACTTCTTGAGGGTGTCCAACTCGCGGGTCATGCTTTCGATGTCGAACTTCTTCAGCTCTTCATCTATCGTTTTGTTACGCGACGAAAGGGCCTTCTGCTCGTTCTGCTTCAACTTCAGGTCACCTGCTTTTGCCTTGATGTCTCCACGGATTCGGATTGCATCCTTGATGTCTGTCTGTGCGCTATCGGCCTTGCTTTTTTCTTCCTGAAGCTTGTCAGCATCCTTGCCCTCGAGCTTTTTCAATTCAGTCTCATGCATTGAAGCAGCATCGGCTGCTTTTTTCTTCAACTCGTCGCCTTTCTTCTCGCCAGCCTTGATAACTTCGTCCAACATTGTCTCGGCATTCTTCACAGCTTCGCCGGCCTTGGTTATTTCAGCCTCATTGTCCTTGACGGCCTGCTGGGCCTTGTTGAATGCGCTCTTTACCTCCTCGTCT
>CAVDEO010000183.1:0-3327 GCA_963607915.1 bacterium | reverse complement strand
TTGACAAGCCGATTGACCGCGAACTGATAAATGTTCTGCACGTGCTGTCAATATAATTTTGCCAAGAAATAAAAAATTACTACCTTTGCGACCCCTATTTGTGTAGGGGACGCAACTAAAGTATTAAGTATTAACCATTAACAATCAAGATGGACACACAAAGTTACAAAACTGTATCGCTGAAAGCCGGCGATATCGAGAAAGAGTGGTTTGTGATTGATGCCACCGACTTGGTGCTCGGCCGTCTTGCCTCAAGGGTTGCCCTTATCCTCCGCGGTAAGAACAAGCCTTCATTCACCCCGAACCTTGACTGTGGTGACAACGTCATCATCGTCAATGCCGACAAGGTGAGACTCACCGGCAAGAAGATGACCGACAGGGTGTATGTCCGCTACACCGGAAACCCCGGTGGACAGCGTTTCACCACACCCGCCGAAATCCTCAAGAAGAGGCCTACGGAACTCGTGAGGATGGCCGTCAAGGGCATGCTCCCGAAGAACCGTCTCGGAAGCAAGATCATCAACAATCTCTATCTCTATGCTGGTCCTGAGCATCCGCATCAGGCACAGAACCCCAAAGTAATCAAGTTAAACGAAATTTAAGCAGAGCATGAAAGTAGTAAACGCCCTTGGAAGACGTAAATCAGCAGTTGCTCGCGTTTATGTTTCAGCAGGAAAAGGCAACATCACAATCAACGGACGCTCCCTCGAGGATTATTTCTGCGAGGATTCTCTCCGCTACATCGTGAACCAGCCGTTTGCTGCTACCGGCACTGAAGGCCAGTTCGACGTCAAGATCAACCTTGACGGCGGCGGAATCAAAGGTCAGGCAGAGGCTGCCCGTCTCGGAATCTCCCGCGCACTTTGCGAGATTGACCGCGAGGCATACCGCCCGGCCCTCAAGTCCGAAGGTTTCCTTACACGTGACGCCCGTGAGGTTGAGCGTAAGAAACCCGGTCAGCCTGGTGCACGTAGACGCTTCCAGTTCAGCAAACGTTAATCATTACAGTCTGATTTACTCAACGCACAGTCCGGTCACAAAATCGCGGGACTCCGATTCGGGATGTGAATCCCGGCGGGCTGCCTGACAGATTTGCCTGACTGCGGAAATTCCGGAGACCGGCAAGGCCGCTGCTCCCGGAATGAAGAAAAGAGCCTCCCCGGGCAAGGCAATCCGAAGGAGGAAAGTAAAAACAAAGTAAAATTTGAAAACAATGCCAAGATCTAATTTCCAGGAACTGCTTGATGCAGGTGTTCACTTCGGACACCTGGCGAGAAAGTGGAATCCGAAGATGGCCCCTTACATTTTCGACCAGAAGAACGGAATCCACATCATCGACCTGCATAAAAGTATAGTAAAGATTGACGAGGCTGCGGATGTGCTCAAACAGCTTGCGCGTTCAGGCCGCAAGGTGCTTTTCGTCGCCACGAAGAAGCAGGCCAAGGACATCGTCGCCGAAAAGGCCGCTTCAGTCAATATGCCTTATGTCACGGAACGCTGGGCCGGCGGTATGCTCACCAACTTCCCGACCATCCGCAAGGCAGTCAAGAAAATGAACACCATCGACAAGATGATTGAAGATGGCACGTTCGACACGCTCGCAAAGCGTGAGCGTCTCCAGATTACGCGTCAGAGAGCGAAGCTTGAGAAGAACCTCGGTTCCATCAAGGATCTCAGCCGCCTTCCTTCCGCACTTTTCGTAGTGGACGTCCAGAAAGAGATGAATGCCGTAAAAGAGGCAAACCGTCTCAACATTCCGGTAATCGCCATGGTTGATACTTGTTGCGATCCTACTCCGATTGATTATGTGATTCCGGCAAATGACGATGCCGCAAAGTCCATCGCCTACATCATGGAGGTGCTTTGCAAGGCAATCGACGAAGGACTGAACGAAAGGAAACTTGAGAAGGAAAAGGAAGTACCTGAGGCTGCTGAGGAGAAGCAGGTGGCAGGCAAGAAGCTTCGTTCACGCAAGGGCGCGAAGGCTGATGAGGCCGCCGTTGAGGCCGCTCCTGTAGCCGAGGCCGCTGAAGCTCCGGCTGAGGAAGAGGCTCATGTCGAGGAGACCGTTCCTGTAGCCGGGACTCCGGCAGAAGAGGCTGCTCCGGCTGCTGAAGAGGCTGCGGCAGTTGAAGCTCCTGTTGAGGAGGCTGAGGCTCCGAAGGCTGATGCCGAGTAATCGGGAGGCTGACGCCGAATGAATCAAGTAAGAACAAATTAAAATTCAAGACAATGGATATCAAAGCAGCTGACGTAATGAAATTGCGTCAAATGACCGGTGCCGGAATGATGGACTGCAAGAAGGCTCTCATCGAGGCCGAAGGCGACTACAACCGCGCACAGGAAATCATCCGTGAGAAAGGCAAGCTCGTCGCTGCAAAGCGTGCGGACAGGGAGACCACCGAAGGCGCTGTCCTCGCCCGCATCGCAGGTGACAAGGCCATACTCGTGTGCCTTGGATGCGAGACGGACTTCGTTTCAAAGAACGCCGAGTTCCAGACTCTCGCCAATGCAATCGCAGATGCTGCAATCGCGGCTTTCCCTGCAGATGCCGAGGCTCTCAAGGGAGTTGTCCTCGCCGACGGAAGAACCGTCGAAGCCGCCGTTACCGAGCAGACGGGCAAGACCGGTGAAAAGCACGTTGTGGCTTACTACGACACCATCAGCGCGCCGTTTTCCGCTTCCTATGTCCACCATAACGGCAAGGTGGCTTCCGTTGTCGGCTTCAGCAAGGAAGTTGACCCTGAAATCGCAAAGGGTATCGCAATTCAGGTTGCGACCATGAACCCGGTTTCAGTTTCCGAGAAAGACTGCCCGGCTGAGGTTGTGGCAAAGGAAGTCGCTCTCTACAAGGAGCAGATGAAGGACGACCCGAAGATGGCGAACAAGCCTGAGGCCATGCTTGAGCAGATTGCAAAGGGCAAGCTCGGCAAGTTCTTCAAGGAGAACACCCTTCTTGAGCAGGCCTACCAGATGGGAGACGGCAAGGAAGCCGTCAAGGATGTCCTCGCCAAGGCCGACAAGGAGGCGCAGGTGCTTGCATTCAAGCGTTTCTCGCTCAGCGACTAAACCGGGGCGGGGAGCCGCATGAAGCGGCTTCTCCATAAGGATTCTCATAAAAAGAGGGGGTGACTAAAAAGGGTCATCCTCTTTTTTATGTGGTGCGGAGCTCCGCAGCGGCAGCAGCTTGCCTCTTCGAGGACTCCGCTCACTTCGTTCGCTCCGGCCCCTCCCATTGTCTACTTCGTCCAGCTGCGCTGAACTTGTATCCAACGGGCCCCACCCCCTGCCCGTGTCCGGGGGTGGACACGCCTCTCAGAGGCAACT
>CAVDEO010000182.1:0-3336 GCA_963607915.1 bacterium | reverse complement strand
GAAAAGAAAAAAGGCATAGCCGCCGCATTCACGAAAAAAGCGTTGAAATGGTGGGGGCTGGGAGCGTTCGTCCTTCTGGTCGTAGTGTTGATTCTCTCCGGCCGCCGCTCGGTTCTTCGCGTGGACGGGAACACCATACTCACCGCAACGGCACGTCAGGGCGAATTCAGCGACTACATCCGCGTCAGCGGTCAGGTGCAGCCTATGACAACCGTCCAGCTCAGCCCGGGTGAGGGCGGGAACGTACAGGAGATAGTCGTGGAGGAAGGAAGCCACGTGAACGCCGGCGATGTCATCGTGGTACTGGGCAACGAAAGCCTTGATATGCAGATTCTTAACGCCGAGGCGGAATTGGCCGAGAAAGAGAATATCCTACGCAACACTATGATCTCGATGGAGCAGCAGAAACTCAGCGTGCGCCAGGAACGTCTCAGCCTTCAGATAGAGGTCCGACGCGCCGGACGCTCTTACGAGCAGAACAAGACCCTCTACGAGGAGAGACTCATCTCGCGCGAAGAATATCTCAAGGCATCCGAAGACTACGAACTCGCCAAGGACAAACTCGAACTCATCACCGACCGCGAGCGGCAGGACAGTCTATATCGCAGTGTACAGATAGCCCAGATGCACGAAAGTCTTGAGAATATGCGCCTGAATATGAATATGATACGCCGTCGCAAGGAGAATCTCTGCGTCAAGGCGCCGATCAGCGGCGAACTCGGTCTGCTGGACGTGGAGCTCGGACAGAGCGTGGCTGCGGGAGCGAAAATCGGCCAGATAAACGACCTGGACTCCTATAAGATCGAGGCGCAGATAGATGAGCACTACATCGACCGCGTGGCACAGGGACTTGAGGCGACGTTCGAGCGGCAGGGCGAAAAATACTCCGCGTTCATACGTAAGGTCTATCCGGAAGTGCGCGACGGAAAGTTCAAGGCCGATTTCCGATTCGACGTCCGGCAGCCCGAGAACATACGCACGGGTCAGACCTATTACCTCAATCTCCAGCTCGGCCAAGCTGCTGAGGCAATACTCATCCCCCGCGGTTCCTTTTATCAGACTACCGGCGGTAAATGGGTCTATGTTCTCAACGCCGACGGGTCGAAGGCCACGAAACGAAGCGTACGCATAGGACGGCAGAATCCTCAGTATTACGAAGTCCTCGAGGGTCTGGTCCCCGGCGACAAGGTCATAATCTCATCGTATGATGCCCTTGGCGATAAAGACGAACTTATAATCCGGTAAAAATGATGAACACATATTTCAAGTTTCTGTCGAAAAACAAGTTGTACACAGCCATCGAGGCGTTCGGACTGTCGGTGGCGCTAGGTTTCATAATCCTGCTCGCATCCTTTGCCCGCACGGAGTTCAGCGTCGGTGCACATCAGACGCTGTCCAAGCAGCTCTATGCCATCGGCACGGAGGATATGGTGGGGATGACGCTCGGGACAGGGGAGGAATTTTTCCCGTCGATGCCGGAGATAAGTTCGTGGACGAGGATTGCGGTCTATGGTGATGCGGACATCACCGTTGACGGCGAATACTGTCAGGTCAAGGCCGACGTTCTTGATACCAACTTCCTGAAACTCTTTGATTATCGTCTCACAGGATGTGACCGTGACCGCATCCTGGCGGGGGAGGACGAGGTGATTGTCTCCGAATCCTTCGCGAAGAAGGCTTTCGGCGGGGAGAATCCGGTTGGCAGGACTGTCGTCTTCAAGAAAAAGAACCTGACCGTCACCGGTACGCTTCAAGACTTCGGCCCGGAAGATCCGTTCGAACCCTGCGACATTTTCCTGAGTATGAAAGCGATAGAGGGGATGGTGATGAAGATGGACCAGTTCGGTTCGGTGCAGACTCTGGTGACGCTTGCCGACGGCGCCGACCCGGATGATGTCGCGGCAAAGCTTCTTGACAAATACTGCGGCTACTGGGACTGGTTCGACCGAGACGCATCCACCGCCAGCTTCATGTACGGATCCTCGCTCACCCGTCTCGACAAGATATATTTCTGCGGACGGGAGGTTCTCAATCCGTTCCGCAAAGGCGACCGGAGGACGGTCGAAGTGCTTCTGGCCGTGGCGTTCGTCCTGCTCATCTCCGCCATTTTCAACTACATCAACCTCACCGTGGCCCAGACAGGCAAACGGGCCGGGGAGATGGCCACGCGCAGACTTCTCGGGGAGTCGCGCAGCGGGATTGTGCGGCGCTATATAGGCGAGTCCTTCCTTTTCACCGCCGTCTGCTTTGTACTGGGCTGTGTGGTCGCCGTATGCTTCCGTCCGTGGATGGACCGGATGCTCTCGACGGAGATAGTGCTTCGTCCGGATGCGGTCACGGCCGGCGCAGCCCTTCTGCTCCTCTGCCTCATCTCGCTGATTTCCGGACTTCTGCCGGCCGCAATGGTTTCAAGGTTCAAACCGATTGATGTCGTGAAAGGCGATTTCCGCTTCCGCAGCAAGATGGTATTCAGCAAGATTTTCATCGTCTGCCAGAATGTCATAAGCACCGTTCTGATAGCCGTGGCGCTGACTATGACCCTGCAGATGCGCCATCTCGTGAACCTGCCCACCGGCTACAATACGGACAATCTGCTCAATGTCACCACCTGGTCGCTCGGCTACAGGAATATGGACGCGCAGAATGAACTCGCCCGCCGGCTCCGCGCCCTGCCGCAGGTGGAGGCCGTCGGAATGGCGATGCAGGCTCCGTTTGCCTGCGGAAGCAACGGCGTGCACATCGAGAATGAAAAGATGTCGTGGATGAAAGTTTCCGGACTCGATTCGACGAGTTTCAGACTTCTCGGACTCAAGGTCTTGGAGAAATATTCCGAGCCCTTGGAGGGGACATATTGGCTTACGGAGGAGGCGAAAAGACGCTATGGGGTGTCGGAGGAAAACAGAGTCGTCGGGAAAAACGATTACGGAAAGTCTGAATATGAATGCTGCGGAATAATCGCCGACTACCGGGCCAACGATGCTCTGTCCCGTCCGATGGAGGACAGCCACAATGCGGTGATGAACAGGACATCGCTGTGTTCGCGGATGATTGTGAAGGTTACGGGAGACCGCGGGGAGGCGTTCGCCGCCGTTTCGGACGTGTGGCGCGGAGTCGCTCTCGATTACCTCGGGATTCCGAAGGCTGCGAAAATGGACTATGTCGATGATTTGCTGGACAGCGCCCTCACCGGGACGCGCAACACGATGGCTCTGGTGAGCACCTTCATGGTTCTTGCAATACTTATCTCGGCTCTCGGCCTGCTAGCTATGTCCGTCTATTACACCGGACAGCAGTCCCGCCAGATTGCCCTGCGCAAGATTTTCGGCTCGGATGTCC
>CAVDEO010000181.1:2672-3347 GCA_963607915.1 bacterium | reverse complement strand
TCCTCAAAAATCCTTCACAAATCTCCACCAATTTATTTTTTAACGCTTACTAAAAGGGGAAGTTTACGATGAGTAATTATCTTTGGTACGGAATAATCCTGCTTATTCTCACCGCCATGGAGCTGCTCTATTTCCGCATCGCGGACCATTTCAACATCATCGACAAGCCCAATGAGCGGAGCAGCCATTCGTCGCTTGTGCTTAGGGGCGGGGGAGTGATTTTCCTGTTCGGCGTGTGGCTTTGGTGCGCGTTCTTCGGGTTTCATTATCCGCTGTTTCTCGTGGCGGTGACGCTGGCGGCGGGGGTGAGTTTCATTGACGATGTGCATTCGCTGCCGGATTCGGCGCGGCTGGTGGCACAGTTCGCGGCTATGGGGCTGATGATTTGGCAACTGCTGCTTTTTGTGCCTTCTGACGGTGGGGTTGAGGTGCTGTGGAGCGTATGGGCGAAGGTGGCGTTCGTCATCGTGGCACTGGTCGTCTGCGTTGGGGCGACGAATATATATAACTTTATGGACGGCATCAACGGAATTACGGCGGGGTATTCGCTTGCGGTGTTGGTCCCGTTGATGCTGATGAATGCCCGGGTCGGATTTGTCGAGCCGTCGTTTCTCGTGGTGACGGTGCTTTCGCTGCTGGTGTTCTCGTTCTTCAATTTCCGCCCGCGCGGGAAGG
>CAVDEO010000181.1:0-2575 GCA_963607915.1 bacterium | reverse complement strand
GGCGAAGTGCTTTGCCGGGGATGTCGGGAGTGTAGGGATGGCGTTCATCGTGCTCTTCGCTGTCGGGCTTCTTATTGTTCGGACGGGTGATGTAACCTGGCTGATTTTTCTGCTGGTGTATGGTGTGGATGGCTGTCTCACCATCTGCCATCGCATTCTGCTGCACGAGAATCTCGGTCAGGCGCACCGCAAGCACGCCTATCAGATTATGGCGAATGAACTGGGGTTGTCGCATCCGGCGGTGTCGCTGATTTACATGGTGCTTCAATTGACGGTGTCGCTGGGGTTCGTGTTCCTTTGCCCGCTGCTGGCTTCTGCTTCGGACCTGTCGCTCATCGCCTGGCATTGGGTTTACCTGGTGCTTGCGTTGGCGGTGCTTGCGTCGGCATATCTGCTGTTTATGAAGAGATACTATCATCTGCACGAGGAGTATCTGGCGGCAAAGAATAAATAACTGACTGATGATGACAATAATTGATAAGGAACTCATCGACCGCCTCTTTGGTCAGGCGGCGGAGAATCCTCGCCTGCGGGTGAATTACGATTTGCGGGATTCGGCGGAGGACGGGTCGCAGAGGATGCTGAACGCGTTGCTTCCTGGCACTCAACTGCCGATACATCGTCACACGAAATCTTCTGAAAGTGTCGTAGTCATCTGTGGCTCGATGGACGAGATTTTCTATGACGCGAGCGGCAATGAGACAGAGCGCATTCACCTCTGTCCCTCACAGGGGATTTTCGGATGTCATATTCCGAAAGGCATTTGGCATGGCGTCAAAGTCTTTGAACCTACACTCATAATAGAGGCAAAAGACGGGAGATATGGCGAGGATGGGAGTGAGCAGTTCAATCCGGAATCGACCGGGTGACCAGAGATTGGCGGAGTCGTTTGATTTCGTTGTTTTTTGCAGGAGGTGTATTAGTGTTTTAGTGCAGGTTGAAGGGGAAGTTTACAGAATCAACTAAATTGCGGAAGAACCACCTTTTTCAGTTTAAGTCATATTCATGATCACGCCTGAGGACAGTGGCCGCGCGCGAGAATTAGTCTACATTTATAGCAATGGAGTCATATATATGGGCACTAGCAGTACATTTCCATCTTTATGAAGGTCTTTCGTGTAGAGCAAATATGACTGGCTTATTCTGTCAGAGTATTTTGCACAAAAAGCATCCAAAGAAGCATGAGTCTTATACCCCGATGATTTTACTTCAATCGGACAAAGTTTGTTCCCCCGTGACAAGAGAAAATCCACTTCATAATGGTGTGCATCATCCTTGGGAAAGGTATAGTAAAACAGTTTGTTGCCAGATGCTCGAAGCATCTGTGCGATCAAATTTTCATAGACATATCCCAGATTGGCAGCCAGTTTATCATTGAGAAGTTTTTGGTATATGATATTCTCCGTAAAATCCTTATCCCAAAATGCGAGTGTCACAAACAATCCCGTATCTCCAACATATAATTTATATTTTCCATAATCAGCGGTCAGCGACATACCTACATTGGGGTCATCTGCATGATAAGCCACATTGACAGTCTTACTATCTTCCAAACAAAGAATCATTTCGTCTATTTTGCCCGCCACTGTTTTTCCTATTACGGGTGTAGGTTGGTAACGCATCAAGTTGCGACTTAATTGGGAAGGTATAGCCATAAATAACTTGGATATTTTTCCTGTAGGGTCTATTTTTATAAAGTCATCTGCATAAAGCTGTATAATCTGTCGTTTCACCATATCAACCTGCTGCAAATTGTTTGTATCCAAATAGGCATTGATAGCCTGTGGCATTCCTCCGACCAACATATACAACCTCAGTTCGCGCATTTTCTGACGATTTAAGCCGTCACCCAAAGGCATTTTCTTTTCAAAGAACTTTTGCATCAGAGGCATTGTCGTATTATCTTTCATTGCCCAACGGAATTCTTCATAGTCCATCGGGAACATTTCAAGACGATATTCCTCACTGGGTATGCTAATATCCTTAGTGTTCTTTCGAATACTGATAAGGGAACCTGTTTCAATATAATCATACCGACCATCTTTGACCAAGTATTTTATGGCTTGACGAGCCTTGGGGCATTGCTGCACTTCATCAAAAATAATCACAGATTGTCTTTCATATAATGTGGTTTTATAAATATTCTGTAGATACAGAAAAATATAATCCATATCCATCAAATCATCAAATAATCCTTTGATTTCTTTTGAGGCCTCATTGAAGTCTATTAAAATGTATGAACGGTATTCCCTTTGGCCGAAATCTTCTACAATCGTAGACTTTCCTATACGCCTTGCCCCCTCTAAGAGCAAGGCGGTTTTGCCATTAGAGGTTTCTTTCCATTCTTTTAGTTTTGTATAAATCTTACGTTTGAATATTATTTCTGCCATAGTTCCCTTTTTGATTGCAAAGTTACTTATAAAATCTCTGTCACCAAAATTTATTATATCAAAATACGGTCTGACACCAAAATCTTTTTGCTTGATTTATGCCCTGACACCAAAATCTTTAGTCTGTCATTGTACCGGACGCAGAAAGTAGACACAGAAAATAATTTTTAGATGTTATTATTTTC
>CAVDEO010000180.1:0-3369 GCA_963607915.1 bacterium | reverse complement strand
TCATGTACCTCCAGTACACTCCCTCTTCCAAAAGAAATCTATCCTCAAAAATCCCGTGCAAATCTCCACCAATTTATTTTTTAACGCTTACTAAATTAGAAAACGACTATGTGGATTGTCTTTGCGGTTCTGTCGGCTGTGTTCGCAGCCTTGACTTCCATTCTTGCAAAATTGGGAATCGGCGGGGTTGACTCGACCCTCGCCACTGCCGTCAGAACGGTCGTCGTCGTGCTTATGTCCTGGATGATGGTGTTTCTCACCGATGCGCAGGACGGCATAAGTTCCATCAGTTCCAAGAGCTGGATTTTCCTCACCCTTTCGGGACTCGCGACCGGAGCGTCCTGGCTGTGTTTCTACAAGGCTCTCCAGATGGGGGATGCCACCAAGGTCGTCGCCATAGACAAACTGAGCATCGTGTTCACACTGATACTCGCATTGATTTTCCTCGGGGAGAAGTTCACCCTGAAGTCGCTTCTGGGTTCTCTTATGATTGTCGGCGGAACGCTGCTGATGGTTCTGTAGTCCCGGACGGGAGGTCAGCGGATGAAGCCGATGAGGTACTCCTCCATTTTCTTGTAGCCCTCCATGGTGGGGTGGACCGTGTCAAGGGAGTATTCCTGACGGATTTTCCCGTCTTCCCCTGCGAGAAGGGAGAAATAGTCCACATATTTTATGTGGTTGCGCCTTGCATAGTCCTTCAGAAGAGAATTGAACTGCAGTATTTTTTCGTAGACGCCCGTCACATCGGGTCGCCAGCGGAAGTTCGTGGAGCAGAGCAGCGAGCAGACTATCGGCTTGATGCCGTTGGCCTTCGCGATTTCGCACATCGACTTGATGCTGCCCACCGCCGCTTCGACGCTTGGGGCGTGACCGTTGTTGAGCGCAATGTCGTTGACCCCGGCAAGTATCACGACATATTTGGGACGGAGCGCCACCACGTCGCTTCTCATCCTCACGAGAATCTGCGAGGTGGTCTGACCGCTTATGCCCCGTCCGATGAAATTGTTCTCCTCGAACCAGTCCGGATCCATACTGGCCCAGCTGTCCGTTATCGAATCACCGAGAAGCACGGCCTTCGGCGCTTCCGTGACACGGGCGTTAGCCTCCTCATACCTGCTGAATCTAGCCCAGTCGGTGGTAGTCTGGGCTGTGAGCGGCGCAGCAAGAAGCATTGCAGCCAACGCCGCCGCAAAAAATTCAATTACTGTTTTCATTAGCCTAAATTATAATCTGCTAAAGTTTCAAAAGCCCTGATAAAGAAAAACTTACCAGGGCTTGATAATGTTAGAAATTTCCCCTGATTCAGTGAAGCTAAATGTACAAAAATTGGGCTCACTGACATGGCAAAGATACAACTAAAATCTGACAACATCAATCCTTTCGGGGGACTTTTCTCGATTTTCAACCAGTTCGACCGCAGCAGGCGATTGTAGAAGACGAAATCAGCGAAATACTCGTCATCTTCAATAAGCAGGCGTTTCTGTCTGGCGACGAAAGAGAATCGGTGGAACGATATATCGAAATCCTCGAAAAAAATTTCATCATTACGGAAAGGATAAAAAGGAATACATACGCCGGGCGCACGTTCGTCCGGCACTACTTCTGGAGGACACAGCAGAAAAAGGAGAATGCTGCAATCGCAGCTACAGCGTCGGAACCGTCAGGTTCGGAATAATCATGTCTCCGGAATCCGGAGTCCCGCAACCTATGAACATCACATAATAAATCGGGAGATATGTGATGCCTTTTTCCTGATAGACTTTCTGACCGCTGTAGAGAACAACGGCATTCCTGACATTATAGTCCGGAGTGTTCATAAAATTGTCGAGGGCGCTGTGAACCTTATAATCCTTCCCGGACTTGACCTCAATCGGAAGAACGGACAAGGTGTCGTAGTCATCAATAATGAAATCGACTTCTCCGCGCTGCTTGTTGTCGTAGTAGTGAAGTTTACATCCGTGTGCGTGGAGTTCCTGTGCGACAACGGATTCATAGACGGAGCCGAGGTTGATGCTGCGCTCATCGCCGAGCACGGCATTGATGTTATTCCGGTAAAGAATGCCAGTAAGCAGCCCCACGTCGCTGAGGTAAAGCTTCAGCAGATTCTTGCTTTCAGATTCCTTCAGCGGGAACTTGGGATTGCTGATAGCCTTGACGGGAAGCGCGACACCGGAATTTGTAAGGTATTCAAACTCATCGGCATAGTCACTTAACTGCTTGTGCCCGGCTTTGTTCTCTATCTTTTTCACGACAATCCGTTTCCTCCTGTTTTCCATATTTGACGGAATGAGTTCATAAATTTTACGGATTGCGAGTTTCTTTTCCGAATCGTATTGTGACGCATCCAGTTTGTAAAGTTCATGGATATTGTCCTGTATCCTGCGGACCAAAACGATGTTGCGCGTCTCCAGAAACTTATTGACGGCATCCGGCATTCCGCCGACAAGAAGATATATTCTGAACTGACGCAACATATAATCGTGCAATGAATCATTGAGCGGCTCCCGCCTGAGAAAACAGTCCCTGATTCCGTCTATCGTCTCCCATCCGCAGCCCGTGGCCAGCAGAAATTCCTCGAAATCAAGCGGAAACATCTGTTCAACGGCTATGCTCCCTATCGGGACTGACGGTGTCCGCGCCAGAGCAATACCGAGTTCAGACCCGCTCGCGATATATCTGTAGCGCGCCTCTTCATTCAGAAATTTCAGCATTGTCATCAGATGCGGATAACTCTGAATCTCATCAAGAAAGACAATCGTGTCGGACGCGTCGCCGAGCCTGTCCCCGGCTATCGCTCCGAGCTGCATATAGAAGTCGTTCGTGCTGCGGACATCTGCAAATATCCTGTCCCCCTCCTTGTCTTCCTTCAGATTGATTTCGACATAATTGCGGAACATCCTGCCGCCCACATACCGCACCAGATAGGACTTGCCAATCTGTCTGGCCCCGTTTATCAGCAGAATCTTGTCCGGCTCATTCCGCAGGAAAGCCTCTATATGTGATGTGAATTTCCTGAAAAGCATAGATTTTCGATATATGATGCAAAAATAATAAAAATCAATCACATATCCACACAATTAGGAAAAATTCCGAGCTTTCGAGGCATAAAAACAGGAATTATTCCGAGTTTTCACCCGTTGAAATCAGGAATTATTCCGTCTTGTTATGAAGGAATCCCATACGGCGGAGCATTTCCCGCAAATACATTGTCCCGCGAAAGCAATTATTTATTAATTTTGCAGGATTTCAGGTTTGTGGCGCAGGATGGTTAAGAAGTCCGAAGGAGAGGGTGAACAAAACACTTTTGGGCAAGCCTCTTGCGGCGGAACGGGCGGGAATAGGAATGGAAATTATAAACTTACGTATATA
>CAVDEO010000179.1:0-3402 GCA_963607915.1 bacterium | reverse complement strand
GGAAGCTGATTTTGACGGGGTCTGGGAATCGCCTGCGATGGGCGGTCTGAAACCCCAGAAGGAAGTCTTCCTCAACGCCTGCAAGGCACTCGACACCGCGCCCGGAGAGACCCTGATGATAGGCGACAAGGTTTCCAAGGACGGCGGCGCGCTGGAAGCGGGCCTGCAGTTCATCCACCTGACAAACTCCGACCGCCGTTCAAAGCAGGAAATGACGTGGGAAGAACTGCGCGAGGCTGGCCTAAGGAAAAGAGGGTGAACAAAAAAGTGTTTTGTTCACCCTCTTTCGGATTTCCTAACCCCCGCAGACTAACGTCTGCGACCCCTATTAGGGGTATTTCGCGCCTCCGGCGCGGTCCCTCCGGGACTTCTTGGTTCCACCCCCTTAATCGTTAAAAATAATAGTTCAGAGCGAAGTTGATTCCGATGTTCTCCGTGCCGTAGAGGAGCGCGTTGCTGCCCGGGCTGACGAGGTCGTGGTACTGTTCCACGGCGTTGGAGATTGAAGAGAATCCCTCGAAAATCGCGTATGTCTGCGGCTGCCACATAAACATCAGCGGAGTGAAGGTCATCGCCGCCGTGAGGGAGAGCCGTCCCATAATGAACCATTCCACGCCCATATCCGCAGATATGCCGAGTCCCTGGGTGTAGCCCACGTTATACCTCTTGAGCGGACGGCCGTAGGCTATCCCGAGAGTCGATTTGAAATCGTTTAGGGTCTCCGCAGTCGAGGTGGTCGGCAGGGTCATAGGCATCGAGGACGGCACCTGATTGAGATCGGTCATCCTGTTGCCGTAGTCGAATGTGAGCGAGCCTCCCGCGATTGCATAGACGAGGTTGAACCCCGCGAGGAACTTCAGAGGGCCCTTCCCGGCGAGATACTGCGCTCCCACCGACAGGCTTCCGCTGTTGAGGTTGGAGATGGCGTCGTCCACCACCTTGTTCTCGGAGTTCGGGTCTATGCTCTTGGCGAGGTCATCCTGAACATATTCCTTGTAGTCCACACGGCTGCCGTTGATGCCGAGGGTCGCACGGACGGCCCAGTTTTCGTTGATGAAGTAGCGGATGCGGAACGCGGCGAGAGGATCCTGCGAGAGGATGAACATCTGCTTCTTCGCCGTGGCGTTGTCGGAAATGAAAGCTCCGGCATATTCGCCCGCCTTGGGCTGCATCTTGAGCTTGTAGCCGAGGGTGGCAGGATTGAAAGTCACGCCGACGGACCATTCGCCGCCCTTGGGGCTGAATTTCTCGGAGACCTTCCCCGTCTCCTGCGCCGAAGCCGCCGCAGAACAGAAGAAAATCCCCGCCGCCAGAATAAATATCTTGGTCATTCTAATATTCATACTTGAAAAGCGATAAGTAAGTAAGCGTTAAAAATAAATTGGTGGAGATTTGTACACACAAAGATTACCAAGTTATTTTTAAGGATTACTAAGTTATGTAAAAAAACAGTGACGTAAAATTTGAAGAAGGGGATGGGATGCAAGGCTTGCGGCGCGGCTCAACACCGGAGCAACCTTCGGGTTGTGAGGATTTGAGCAAGGCGCATAACGCAGCAGACCGCCCTTTCTTCGGTTTTTACTGTGTGAGGCCGGGTTCGCCGATCAGAGCCGTAGGCTTCATATCCAGCGCAAAATAAGCCGCCATCCGGCAATCGACGCTCTTCTCGACCGAACCGTAGAAATAAGCCTCAGTCTCGACGTACTTGCCGTCAGTGTCGGAGGCGTAGGTGAAGCCCATGCCCTCGGCCACGGTCTTCACCTTGAGAGCCTGGCCGGCCGGACATCCGAGAGTGGTCTCGAAATAGCCGTCCTGAAGAGTCGTGACCTTCTTCACCGCATATTGCACATCTCCGTTTGCGTCAGGGAGACCGTAGAAGATGTTCACTTCAAATCCCGGATTCGGGACATCGATGTCGGCTGTCCCGTTCTTGGCGGTGACGATGTAACGCACGTGGCCGCAGACTATGGATTTTGTGGAGAGCGTCTCCTCGGAGAGGGAAGTCGGCTCGAGGGTCGTGCAGGACGAGCAGGCGATGCCGAGAGAAACGGCTGAGATCAGCAGCAGGCCGCAGACCGCCGGAGTTGAAAGGTTGAAGATTTTTTTCATAAATCGGTTATTTTGAAATTTGTTGTTTTTATTCCTCGGTTGCAAACCAATCTATTGAAACTTCGCCGCCAAGAGAAAACATGGCACCCCAGGTCTCGCTACGGCTCGGAGTTTCCCTTTTACTATACGGCACTCTGAGAGAGTACAGCGCGACTCCCACCTTAGGTTTGTCTGCCTTATACTTATCTTTGATGTAAAATTTCTGATTGTTGCCGGCATAGTCGAAACTTTCAAGAACATAGCCACCTTTGAATACCATTCCATACAGGTCTCTAAATCCGGTGTTATATGTATTGACCACCAGATAATGCGGGACATCAACACACTGATAAGATGACAGGTCTCCCTTGTAAAAACAATACAGGCGGAGTTCCCCGTTTTCAAATTTGTCCATCATCTCCCGGACATTGGCCACATCCACAAGCAGATCATCGTTGTATCCGCTTTCTCCTTCTTTTATCGTATTACTGCTGTTTTCATCGCGATATCGGAGATTCAGCCAAGTCTCGATGTAGTTGATGCCGTTCTTGTACTGCAACTTCACTATCCAGTTCCTGTCGGAGAAGTCGAATGCCGGGACAATATCCCTTGAGACCGAATTTCCCCAATAGTCGGTGACTTTTATCGTCACTTTCCGGCAATGCTTTGATTTCCAGGAAAAGGCAAGATTGCCATAAAATCTCATCAGCTGATCCGTGGAACCCCATTGCGCATCCGCCTCATCGCGGCTCTTGATGATTTCCCAAGTCAATCCCGTCGGGAATCTCCCGATTCTGTTTCCCGAAGAAGCGTAGAGGTGAAAATTCGTGGAAAAGTTCGTGTTCGCACCTTTCCAAATGAAGTGATAATCCTCTTTCGCGTCTGACGCGCTCTCGTCCGAAGCTGCGATGTAGCTGGAATATACGTTAAGTTTCGGGGTCGGGAGAATCCTTACATAGCGTTTCTTTTCCCCCTCTTCATCCGTAACGGAGAGCATCACTCCCATATATTCATTCCAGGAATCGGATGTGGATGTGACGGTTATGCTGTTGGTCGCCTCCGAAGAGGATACGGAAAATTTATTCGTCGTGGCTCCCGCAACGGTAAGGGAAGTGATGCTCCATACTCCTTTGTAGTCCGGGTCGGAAAGATGGAAGGAGAGCGACTCCCCGCAGGCGACATAAGTTCCGGAAACCCCAGCCTTTTCCCCCGTCGCGTCATTGACGACGTAGAGTTCCGACGGGAAAATCGGTTTCGTGACTTTCACGGTGAAGGACATTGACTTCCCGCTCTGGTCGGTGACTGTCACGGTCG
>CAVDEO010000178.1:1074-3455 GCA_963607915.1 bacterium | reverse complement strand
CGGAAATCACTGATGTATAATTCTATCCGTAACAAGAATTGACCGATTGAGAACTTGGGCTAAATCGAAGAAAAAATCATCGATTTAGCCCAAGTTCCGCATATCTTGCAGAGATTGAAGATGCTAAGCGAAGTTGGTCTCAAGACGCAGATTCAGGCCAAGGGCATCTGCAAGACGGATGAAAGAGGACAGTTGCATATCAGTCTCGCCGTGCTCAATCCGGTTAATGTAAGTCCTTTTGCATCCGACATTGTCCGCCAACTCTTTCTGCGTCAGCCCGAGTTCCTTGCGCCGCTCCCTAAGAACTTCTCCATAATACCACGCGCGAGCCTTAGCGTCAAAAGCCTCACGCTCCGCCGTCCCATGCGCCCCCACTTCTTTTGCAAGCACAGTTTCAGCCGGCACGAATCCCTCTTTTTCAGAAATATCAGCATTCCTGATAGCCGCCCTTTCTTCCGGAAATAACCTATAACCCGAATTTTTCATAACATCCTCCTTAAAATATTCATCGCCACAGTCAATGCTTTTCCATAATCCTTTGTCCCTTTCTTGACAAAGCCATAAAGGAACACGACTTTTGATGCCAAGTTTATGTTTTCGTCATCTACAGCAAAGAGAATTACCCTTATTTCGTTGTCTGCCGAAATCCTCAATTCATAAAAATCCGTGTTTGTCAATTTCTTGACGAATTTTGTCGGTATCGGAGACAGCGTTTCCAATATCGTCACTGTATATCTGAGCTTCTCCTGAACCCGCTCGCCGGAATCTGTCTCAAATTTCAGATACTCCTTCGAATAGAACAATTCTCTTTTCATCGGCAAAAGTAACTAATTGATTTCTTTTTTGCAAATATAAATGACGACCATCCATTTGGATGACCGCCACAATATTAGACAGAAAAGTCCGGAACATCGCCAAGCCTAAAAAAAAGAAACACGAAAAATTTCTTTTTTTAGAAGTCGCCTTAAAGTCGCCAGGCTTAACGCAGCAGCCATTTCCAGACGGGAACTATAAAATAATTGAAAGTATACTTACATAAAATCGCGAAAAATTTGTAAGTATACTTTCAGATACCGGACGCAGTAAGTGCTGTCTTTCTTGAGATCAGGCGGAAAATGACGATTGTCAGGAATGTCAGAGCTTCCGTCGCCGGCAGGGCGAGCCAGATTCCATTCACTCCGGCCAAACTGGGGAGCACAAGGAAGCAGGGCACGAGGAATATCACGCCTCTGCAGAGCGAGAATATTGTCGCAGGAAGCGCCCTCTCGACACTCTGGTAGCAGCCGATGGCCGCGACGTTCACTATTGACAAGGTGAATCCTGTCGCCATAAGCGGCACGCCGCGGGCGGCAATCGAATATGCCGGGACATCACTGCTCAGGAAAAGTGCGGCCACCTGGCCGATTCCCGCTGCAAGGGCGAGCGAGACCACGATGCCGAGCACGAATGCCGTGCCGAGCGACACCTTTCGGGCCTCCTTCACCCGGGAGCTGTTGCCGGCTCCGTGGTTGAAACTGATAATCGGCTGGGCGGACTGGGCGATTGCGTTCCCGGTCATAAAGATGAAAGGCATTATGTAGCAGGCGATTGAGAATGCGGCCACTCCGTCTTCGCCGATATATTTCATAAAAGTATAGTTGCCCACAAACATCAGCATCGAGATGCTTATCTCGCCAAGGAAGGCGGACAGTCCGAGCCTGAACTGGTAGCCCAGATTTCGCAGGGACAGGCGCAGGCTTTTCCAGGACAATTTCAAAGGATAGAGTCTCATTGTCCTGGAGAGGAATACGATGTAAAACAACACCATAAGGCCTCCGGTCCAGCATCCGATGGCAGTGGCGACGGCAACTCCCTCAAGCCCCATATCAAGGACGAAGAGGAAGACGTAGTCCAGCACGACATTGACTACGGACGGAACGGCCGCGGCGGCTGATGCGTAGTTCGGCGAGCCGTCAAGCCGGATTATGAGCAGTCCCACGGATTGCAGAAACAGGGCGCAGAAGGCGTAGGACAGCCATTTCTGGTAGTCAAGGACATAGGGAAGAAGCCTGTCCGAGGAGCCGAGAAGGCAGGCGGTTCCGGTGCTGAAACTCTGTACGAGAATTGTCAGAGTCACCGTTATCAGCACCCCGAAAATCAGGGTCTGCGTCATATTTATGCGGGCCGCCTTTGCATTGCCCTGCGAGAGATGGACCGAAGACACCACTGAGCAGCCTATGCCGAAAAGCAGTCCAAGCCCGGTCATAATCATCCAGAAAGGAGCGAATATGTTGACTGCGGCGAGCGCGTCGCTGCCAACTCCGTGACCGACGAATACTCCGTCGATCGTCGTCATCAAGGCCATACAGGCCATTCCGATCAATGTCGGAAAGAAGATTTTT
>CAVDEO010000178.1:0-1064 GCA_963607915.1 bacterium | reverse complement strand
TCTGAAAAGTCCCGGGATGCTGTCGGAACCGAAGTTGATTGCGTCTCTGTTCATTTTCCACTCTTTTTCAAATCGGAGTGCAAAGATAGGCTGATTATTTTCACTCCGGGAATATCCCGAGGCATTTTCAGCACGATGCCGACGCACTTTTTAACATATGATAATTTTGTGCAAAGTGTAATATTTCCGAAATTCGCGGTCTATGGACAAATTGATTGACATATTCAGCGGGAAATATGGGCTTGAGCCTGAGGCTGTCACCGCTCTGCTCGCCCGGATGGATAGGGTATCATTCCGCAAAGGGGATGCGGTCGTAAGAAGCGGGGCGTTCGATGATTCCCTGTATGTCCTTGAATCGGGAATCTGGAGCGGAGCGAAACCGACGGCGTCCGGCGATGCCCTCGTGTGGTTCGCTTTCGGCGGCGAGGCGGTTGCGGACATATTCTGCTACAGCGCCGGACGTCCGTCGAAAATCTCCATCGTCTCCGAAACTGACAGTCTGGCCTATCGGATAAGCAGGAGGCGGGTGGACACGCTGTGCGGCACATCACTCGGCATCGCCAATGTCATCCGTAAAATTTTTGAGACCAACGCTTACCATTTCGAGGACGAAGTGGTCTGGATGGCTGACAAAGAAAACGCCGGCGACAGGTACAAAGCCCTGATCGGCGAGCATCCGGAACTCATCTTGAACGTGCCGCTGAAAAGAATAGCCTCGTACCTCTGGGTCACGCCCCAGTCCCTGAGCAGGATACGTGCGGAGATTGCGCGAGGGGGACTGGAAGATGTATAATTCTATCCGTAACAAGGAAATTGACCGATTGAGAACTTGGGCTAAATCGAAGAAGAAATTATCGATTTAGCCACCATAGCGCATAAGTATTGATTAACGCCGCAAATATAACAAAAATCACCTCAAAAGTGACGGTTTTATAAGAAATCAGCACCTTTGAGGTGATGGTCAGATGGAGCCATCGGGTGTCTGAATCTCATTCTGAAATACACTTTTAGTAAGCGTTAAAAAATAAATTGGTGGAGATTTGTAAAGGATTTTTGAGGATAGA
>CAVDEO010000177.1:0-3468 GCA_963607915.1 bacterium | reverse complement strand
TATAGACCAAAAAGACAAACAAAGATTACCAAGTTATTTTTTAAGGATTACTAAAGCAAATATTATGATGGAAAGTACAGCAGAGGAAAAGAAAACCTGTCTATATGACAGCCACATCGCACTCGGCGCGCAGATGAGCCCCTTCGGCGGTTTCATTATGCCGATTCAGTACACGAACATTACTGATGAGCACAATGCGGTGCGCGCTTGTGTCGGGATGTTCGATGTCTCCCATATGGGCGAAGTCTTCGTGAAGGGCGCAGATGCGGAGAAGTTTGTGAACCATATATTCACGAACGACATCACAGGAATGCCGGAGGGGAAGATTCTCTACGGGATGATGCTCCGCGGGGACGGAGGGACGGTCGATGACCTTCTGGTGTACAAATCTTTTGAAAAGGACGGATATCTTCTGGTCGTGAACGCCTCCAACATCGCCAAGGACGTGCTGTGGATTGAGGAGCAGGCTGAAGGTTTCGATGTCCGTATTGCCGACGAATCGGACAGCTGGGGCGAGATTGCCGTCCAGGGCCCGGATGCTGAAAGAAAACTCATCGGGGTTCTCGGTCTTGAGGGCGTGGCGGAGCTTGAATTCTACACCTTCCGCGAGTATGAATGGAAGGGCAAGCGTCTGATAATCAGCCGTACAGGTTATACGGGAGAGGACGGTTTCGAGATCTATGCCGCCAATGGTGCGATTGCGGTAATCTGGAATCTGCTGCTTGAGGCGGGAGTCAAACCCTGCGGACTCGGATGCCGGGACACCCTGCGTTTCGAGGCGGGTCTTCCGCTCTACGGTCACGAACTGAATGACACGACAAGCCCGATTGAGGCTTCTCTCGGAATGTTCGTCAAGACCGACAAGGCGGAGTTCATCGGCAGGGAAGCGGTTGTCCGTCAGAAGATTGAAGGTGTCGCGAAGAAACTTGTCGGCATAGAAATCTTCGACAAGGCAATTCCTCGGGCAGGCTACCCTGTGCTCGATGAAAACGGAGAGCAGATTGGCGAGGTCACGACCGGCTACCATTCGATTTCCCTCGACCGCAGCATCTGTATGGCCTTCGTGGACAAGGCCCACTCCGCTCTCGACACTCCGGTTCAGATTCAGATCCGGAAGAAGACTTTCCCCGGCAAGGTCGTGAAACGGAGGTTCTACACGCCCAATTACAAAAAATGATGACTTGCGGACGAAGATTTCTTCTGCTCCGCAGATGTCGGCAGTCAAAGTAATATATTGATAATCATAAAATCATATAAATATGTCAAAAGTAATCGAAGGACTCAGATATGCCGAGTCACACGAATGGGTGAGAGTTGAAGGCGATGTCGCGGTAATCGGAATTTCCGACTATGCACAGCATTCGATGGGGGATTTGTCCTATGTCGACATGCCGTCGGTCGATGATGAGGTGACGGCCGGCGAGGAGTTCGGAGCCGTAGAGAGCGTGAAGGCCGCGAGCGACCTCATATCTCCGGTGACTGGAAAGGTGATAGAGGTCAACGGGGCTCTGGAGGACGAACCGGAACTGCTCAACGCGGATCCTTATGCAAACTGGATCATCAAGGTGCAGATGAGCGACCCGTCCGAGGTCTCAAAGCTGCTGGATGCCGCCGAGTATCAGAAAATCTGCAAATAGCGGCTTCAGGTTATGATAAATCTGGATGGTTTTGCGTATTTTCCTCATACGGAGGATGATATTATCAGAATGTATAAGAAAATCGGGGGCTGGGGAGCTGAAGCTCTGTACCCCGATGTTCCGAATGAATTTTTCTACGACAAGGAGTACGACCTGCCGCGTGCGATGTCTGAGATTGAAGTGCGGCGTTACTTCGAAGACATTGCCGCACAGAATGTTCCGCTGAAAGTCTTCGCCGGATGCGGGGCTTACGACCATTACGCCCCGGCCGTCATTCCGTACATCCTTTCGCGCTCGGAATTCCTCACCGCCTACACTCCGTATCAGGCGGAGGTTTCGCAGGGGACTCTGCGCTACATCTTCGAGTGGCAGACAATCATATGCCGGCTGACCGGGATGGATGTCGCGAACGCTTCAATGTATGACGGTGCGACTTCCGCGGCCGAGGCGATGTTCATGGCGCTTGCCTGCACGAAGAAAAAGACGCGCTTTCTGGTTTCGGACACCCTGCTCCCGAATGTGAGTGAGGTCGTCGCGACCTATGCGAAGTTCCACGGTGTTCAGCTTCAGCGCGTTCCGGTCTCCGACGGAGTCACCGATTTCGGAACGGTACGGGAGGAACTTGCAAAGGGTGATGTCGCGGGGCTGCTCGTTCCGGGTGTCAACCGCTTCGGTGTCATCGAGGACTTGAACGGGTATGCCGACGCCCTGCACGCTGTCGGGGCGCTGCTTGTCGAGTACTGCGACCCTTCCGCGATGTGCGTGATCAGAAGTGCCGGGGACAATGATGCCGACATAGCCTGCGGAGACGCGCAGTCTCTCGGACTCCCGCTTTCTTTCGGCGGGCCTTATGTCGGCTTCCTCGCCTGCCGTCAGGAATTTATGCGCAAACTGCCGGGGAGGCTCGTGGGAGAAACCGTCGATGTTGACGGGAAGCGGGCTTTCGTGCTCACGCTTCAGGCCCGCGAGCAGCACATCCGCCGCGAAAAGGCCACCTCGAACATCTGCTCGAACCAGTCGCTTATGGCTCTCTATGTAACCGTCTATGTGTCGCTTCTTGGTTCTGAGGGGATTCGGGAGGTGAATGAAATCGGCTGCTGCGGAGCGCACTATCTCAGGAACAAGTTGATGGACACCGGGCTTTTCGCTGAGCCGTTCGCGGAGAACCGCCCGTTCCTCAGCGAGTTCGTGCTCAGGCCTCTGGTTCGCATCGAGACGCTTCAGACGGCGCTGTATGACGCCGGCTTTTTCGGAGCCGTGGCGACTGAAGAGGGGCTTGTCACCTTCTGTGTCACCGAGAAACGGACGAAAGAAGAATGCGACGCGCTCGTCGAAGCCGTGAAAACGGTGGGCAAGGCGTGTTGAAAAGCGGGTCACGAAATACAACGGTAATATGAAATACTACGACAAACTGATATTTGAACTTTCCTCTCCGCGAAGGAAGGGATATACGCTTCCGAGAAATCCCTATTCGGAAGGAATAGTCTGCTGTATGGGGATTCTTGAGTCCGTCCCGCCCAGAGTGCTGAGACCTTCTGCTCCCGATCTTCCGCAGGTCAGCGAACCGGATGTCGTCCGGCACTACACCAACCTTTCGCAGATGAATTTCGGCGTTGACAGCGGTTTCTATCCGCTGGGCAGCTGCACGATGAAATATAACCCCAAAATCAACGAGGAGATTGCCTCGATGCCCGCTTTTGCCGGGATTCATCCGCTCCAGCCCTCTTCCAGCGTGAAGGGCTGCCTGAAAGTATATGAAGAACTGTCGGAGGCGCTTTCCGCGATTACGGGAATGGCGGCATTCACTTTCAATCCTTTCGCGGGTGCGCAC
>CAVDEO010000176.1:0-3492 GCA_963607915.1 bacterium | reverse complement strand
TCAAAACTGCATAAAAAGAGGGGTGTCTATGCCCCTCTTCCCGGAAATTCTACTTATTTTCTATTCTTGAAATGTACTTGTCAATCTCGCGTCCCTCGATTGAGTTCGGATACTGGTCCTTGACTTTTTTGTAGAGGGAGAGAGCCTTGTCGTCGTTTCCGATTTTCTCGCATACGGCGGCGGCTTTCATGAGGTAGCCGGCTGCAAAGACATTGTCCTTCTTCGCGGCGGCCTTCTCGAAGCAGTCGAGAGCCTGGGCATATTCCTGAAGCCCTACATAAGCGTCGCCCTTGCAGGCAATCGCGCGCGGAGCGAGGAAATCGTCGCCTCCCTTGTACTTGTTGAGATATTCAATCGCGTCCTCATAGTTCTTGAGCTTCAGCTCGCAGACTCCGGCATAGAAATATACGGCCTCGCCGCCCTTTGTGCCATACTGGTCGATAATCTGGACGAATCCGAGGTTGTCGCCGTCGCCGTTGAGCGCGGCATCCCAGTTCTCGGCGTTGAAATTCCTTTCGGCAATCACCACCTGAGACTTGGCCTCCTCCACGGCTGACTGCCAGTAGAACTTGTAGAAGCAGTAAGAGCCTGCCGCAATGACAATTACGGCCGTGAGGATTCCGATGAGAATCTTCTTGTTCTTATTGAAGAATTCATCGGTTTTGGAAACAGCATTGACAACCGCCTCTGCATTTTCCGATTTTTTGTTTACCTGTGACATTGTTATGTTTTTTAATATTTATCCGATATTTCCGGTTCAGACAGTCCACGACCCGTATTCGGGGGCGGTTCGCCCGATTTAGCCCGCAAAAATATGAAAAATTGTCCGATATTCAAAAGGTGGAAGTCACAATCTCATTATAAAAGACAATTTCACAGGGAAAATTCATATCTTTGCAGACCTTTTATTACACGATGATACTTCAGAAAATAGTCATAGCGGATTTCAGAAACATTGAGTTCCAGGAACTTGAGTTTTCCCCGAAGATCAACTGCATCTGGGGGAACAACGGCGAGGGCAAGACCAATCTTCTGGATGCGATTCACTATCTCTCGATGACGAAGAGCGCGCTCGGCATAAGCGACGGCTTCAACTGCCGGCACGGTCGGGACGGATTCTCCATAGCGGGGACCAGCCTGATGCCGTCGTCCCTTAAAAGCCGTTTCTCCGTGACCGTAAAGAAAGGGGAGGAGAAGAAAATGCGCTGCGACGACAAACCCTACGGCAGGATTTCGGAGCATATCGGCAAACTTCCGACAGTTATGATATCCCCGTCGGACATATCCCTCGTCAGCGATTCCGGGGAGGAGAGACGACGGTTCACCAATGCTTTGATTTCCCAGATAGACAGGGAGTATCTCTCTGCACTTCAGCAATATAACCGTCTCCTCGCACAGAGGAACAGGATGCTGAGGGACGGGATTGCGGACGCGACTCTGCTGGATGTCATCGGTGTCAGGATGTCCTCTCACGCGGATTTCGTCCACAGGAAGCGGGCTGAACTGTGCGGACCGCTGACGGAGTCCGTGAACGGCTACTACAGGCGGCTGAGCGGGGGAGGCGAGCAGGTCTCGCTGCGCTATCGTTCAGACCTTGACAAGGCTTCGCTTGAAAGTCTGCTGAAGGAATCACTGGAGAGGGACAGGATTATGAAATATACGACCGTGGGCATCCAGAGGGACGATTTTCTCTTTGAAATGGACGGCTATCCGATTCGCCGCTGCGGTTCACAGGGGCAGCAGAAGTCATTTCTTCTCGCTCTGAAGCTCGCGCAGTTCGACATCATGCGGAAGGCTTTCGGGTTCGCACCAATCCTGCTTTTGGACGATGTGTTCGACAAACTCGACATGAACCGGACGCGGAATCTGCTTGAAATGGTGTCCAGCGAGGATTTCGGGCAGATTTTCATCACGGACAGCAACCGGGAGCGGCTTGCTTCTCTGGTTGACGGGCTGTCGGAGGACAGGGCTTTCTTCGAGACTGTCGGGGGAGTGTTCACCCGTACGGAATGAACCGCGGGTTGTGGAATCCTGATGACGGAGACGGTTTTGGAATATGAATATGGCAGGAAAAGTATATTCGGATGAGTTCACGAAGGAGATGATCCGGCGCCGCGATGCCACGGAGGGCGACCCGCTGCGCCGTCGCGAGGCCGTGAAGCTGGGGGCGATGCTCAGGTTCTACCTCACGGATGCGGGGCTGATGCCTGGCTGGAACTGCAACCGGGTCAGTATGGCCTGGAACAGGGTATCCGGTGTTTCCTCCTACACACTCCGGACGGATTTCGTGAGAGGAGTCCTCTACTGCGCCCTGTCCTCGTCGGTGGTGCGCAATCAGATTTATTTTCAGAAGGACATCCTTCTGGCGGAACTGAACCGCGCTCTGAGGGCTGACGGGATGTTTTTCGGTCTGCCAGCCGACGGCTCCGACCCGGTGAAGGCGCTTGTGTTGAAATAGACCTTAGGGGTGCGGCAATTACCGGAGAATGATATGACGATATGATTATATGACGATATGAAGATAGTCGCGGACAGGAATATACCGTTTTTGGAGGGCGTGTTCGAACCGTATTGCGAGGTCGCCTATGTCGAGGGCAAGGAAATCGCCCGCGAGGATCTCGTCGATGCTGACGCAATCATAATAAGGACAAGGACACGCTGCGGGGCCTCTCTTCTCGACGGGACGAGGGTGAAGATGATTGCGACGGCGACGATAGGCACGGATCATATAGACTTCGACTATTGCAACGCCAACGGAATCGAGGTCCACAACGCCCAGGGCTGCAATGCGGGCGGGGTCGCCCAGTATGTGTTCTCCGCCCTCTACGGCGTGGCCTCGCGAAAGGCGATAGCGTTGAACGGAGCGGTGTTCGGCATAATCGGAGTCGGGCACGTCGGCTCGCTTGTGGAGGCTATGGCTCGCAAACTCGGCTTCAATGTCCTGCTCTGTGACCCTCCCCGTGCGGAGGCCGAGGGACCGGAAGGCTTCTGCGACCTTGACACCCTGCTCGCAAATTCCCAGATAGTCACGATGCACACCCCGCTCGATGACACGACGAAGTTCATGGCGAACGAGGAGTTTTTCTCGAAAATGCGTCAGGGATCGGTGTTCATCAACGCATCTCGGGGGGAAGTGGTGGATGAGAGGGCGCTCAAGGAATATGTTCCGAAACTCGGGGCCGTAATCATAGACACTTGGAACCACGAGCCTGATGTGGACGAGGAACTCATTGATATGGTGGACATCGCGACTCCGCACATCGCCGGCTATTCCTATCAGGGCAAGCAGAACGGCACCGCGATGGCAGTCCGTGCCGTGGCCCGGCATTTCGGGATTGTCCAGCTCTACAATTTCAGCCCGCATTCCGATCATAAGGAGGAACAGCCGCTGAAACTTAATGTCGACGGTATGAGTCAGGGTGAAATCGCTGCAACTTTCCAGTACAACTACCCGATTTTCACTGACGATTTCATGTTCCGTCTCGCTCCGGA
>CAVDEO010000175.1:0-3580 GCA_963607915.1 bacterium | reverse complement strand
GCTCCACGGACGGTACAAACGTCACGCAGAATACATTCACCCTGATCGGCTTCGGGGAGAACGCTGCGACTGCGAGCGGAAGCGAACTGAACAGGATGACGGCCGTGCAGCTCTACGAATCGGCTGCTGCGACGAGTCCTGCCGCCTCCATCTCCTTGACGGACAATGTGCAGTCCTTCGCCGAGCAGGGCGGCAATGAACGGGTGCAGCTGCTGTACTGCCCCATCAAATCAATGGAGTATAATTCAGACTTCACGACGGGGCAGACATACAGTCTGGAACCGGTCAACATAAAAGCCGGCATAGAAGATGGGATGGGAAGCTACTCGCTGCATTCTTATGCGATTGATGAGTTTTTCGACACCGAAGATTGCAGGAACAAATACGGCGAGAGCCTCGAAGAGTTCGTCCTCCGGATTACACTGCCGGATTTGTCGAACGCATCGGCCTTGACGGTGACTTCGCAGTGGAGCGTGAAATGACAAAAGAAACAGAAATGGAAGGAAACACATACGCCCGACTCGCCGCAGGACTTCTCTGCCTGTCGCTCTTCTGCGGATGTCAGAAGAGTGAAGACTGGCGTGAGGGGGCGGACCGGGGCACATGGGAGATGCCGGTGTCGTTCATCGTCCGGTCGGCCACAGCCTCCGATTTGCAGAGCAAAGGGAATAATCCGGCCTACGCCAATGTGCGGCCTTTGTACACCGACCGTATTCAAGTGAATGTCTATAAACGGGCAAAAGGCGGTTATGACGATGACGAGACAGGATTCGTCTTTGACAAGAAGGTGGTTCTGCCCTGTGCGATTCCCGCCGGGGCGTATCTCTATGATCAATTCCCCTATGCCTACGCCAGCGGTGTCGTCAATATGGAGAAGGGATATGAGTACCGTTGCACGGCTTTCGCCTATGCCGAGCAGCGGAGTGAGAGGGCGCTGTTCAGTTTCACGGAGAGCGGCACATTCACCGACGCGGCGCTGAGCCTCACGGATGCGGCTCAATACACCACTCCGGAACTGTTCTTCGGCACTCCGCGCTACGGCGCCGATATGACGGACAAGGAAGCCGGCGACGTGGTGTTCTCCTATGAGTCGGGCGCCATTGACGCTCTGGGAGGGTGGCTATACCGCTGTGTGGCCGGAGTGGGGCTGACATTGAGGAAAGTCCCGCCCGAAGTGAAGGAGCTGGCTTTGCTCACCGATTCCTTGAATACGCAGTGCCGGGCTGCCTGTTATGACGATTTCCTGACTCCCGGCGGGAAGCGGACCGTTCCGGAGGGGGAGGAGTCCGGGAGATTCGTGCTGGACAAGTGGACGCGTCCGGATGACTGGGTGAGCGCGTATGGCGTTGAAGCCGTGACGGACAGTATCAATGTGACAATGAATGAATCGAACCTGCTGCCTGTCACTTCCACCCTGTATGTGCGGATAACGGAGGAAACGGATGATGGCAGTGAACAGGTCACCGTGGTGCCGCTGCGTATGAAACTGAAGGTGGATGCCGACGGCAATCCCGTCAGCCCCGACGACGGGGTCAACACCGCAGAGCAGCTCGCCTCCGGCACTCTCGTGTCCCGCCGCAATCACTATTATCTGATTGCCGGCGATTACCTGACCCTCGTCACAAAGCAACTTCCTCTCGTCATCAGAATAAACCCCAACTGGGACGGCGACATCGACCTTACCCCGGGGGGAAAGTGAGACCTTGTTTTCTGAGTCATTTCCTTTATTTTTCGTACTTTCGCAGTCCGGCTTGTAAATATCATTAAATTTTATCTATCTTTGCGCTTTGCACAGTTCCGTCATTTGCCCGGTTCCGCCGGCGGACGGGGGAGACGATTACTAAACAAACTTTAAATAAAACAAAATGAAAAAGTTTATCCTTGTTCTTGCAGCGGCAACTCTTGCTGCTGTTGCAGTCAGCGCACAGCCGCGCGCAATCGGCGCCCGTTTCGGCTGGGGTGCCGAGGTTTCTTATCAGCACTCGCTCGGCGAGGCTAACATGATTTCCGCTGAACTTACATTCCCTGCTTATTATTATGGTGTAGGTGCCGCAGCCACTTACGATTGGATCAACCCGTTCAATGCAACGATTCCTTGGAATCACAAGGGTGAGTGGAACTGGTATCTCGGAGCAGGTGCAGGTCTTGCCTACTACTATTCCCCGGGTATTTTCGGTGTGGGTGTCGGTGGCCGAGTGGGAGTCGAGTACAACTTCTGGTTCCCGCTTCAGCTTTCCTTCGACTGGCGTCCTTTGTTCGGTCCTAAATTCGGAGATGAAAACTCAAAGTTTTGGGGCGGGGGACTTTATGAGGGCATTGCCCTCGGCGTAAGGTACAAGTTCTAAATCTGCCTCACGAAAAATATTGGGGACGACCGACTATCTCGGCCGTTCCCTTTTTGATTTCCGGTGACTCCACACTTTCACAGGAAGATTTTACAATTGCCGCTTCATCGGTTATATGGAACGGAAACCATAAAACCGACTGCAATGAAAACAAAAGTGATTCTTCTCGCAATCCTGCTCTGCGCGACTGCATCCGCACAGAACCGCCGGGTCAATCCGGAGGCGAAAATCTTCAAGTATTCGACCACGGTCGAAAAGGAACGGCCGGAACTGAACGAGGCTACCAAAGCCTGCATATCCGCCTACAGAAGAAACCCGAGCGTGGCGAATTACGATGCCCTCAAGCATCAGGTGGAGGCCAATTATGACGCGGTGATAGCCCGCAAGGTGGAAAAATTGAACCAGCTCAAGGCCGAAGGAGTCAGAGGGGCAACAATCAGGCAGATGGAGGAAATAGTCGACGAGGTGGTCGCGGACAGGGACAACCGCGTCAGGCAGACTATGCTCCGTTTTACCGACCCCCGCATGCGTCCCGGTGCACGCGCAGTCAGGGGCGGGTTTCTCCCGCTCATAGGCGTTCCTTCTCTGGAAATCGCGTACGCACCGGTGACCAACGGCGAATATGCCTTGTTCAATCCGGCATACAAGGCTCTGCAGGCCGACCTTCCCGCCACCGATGTCTCATACGAAGACGCCTTGCTCTACTGCAGATGGCTCGGGGAGAAGGACGGGAAGTCCTACCGTCTGCCGACTGAGGACGAATGGGAAATGGCCGCCGGACATATGCCCAGGGACGCTGATTTCAACTGTGACGCGGATCACCGCCTCAGTTCTGTGGAAAAGTACTCGGCCACGACGGGCGCCTGCGGCGGAATCGATTTCTGGGGCAATTGTTGGGAGTGGACAGGCACGGATCGCAAGGGCTCTCTGAAGGCCGTGAAAGGCGGGGCCTGGGACAGCGGCCGGCTTTCCTGCCGCAGCGAGAACCGCGAGGAAGGCCGCGACCCGTCCAAAGGATATGCGAATGTCGGATTCAGAATTGTGAGAGTGGACGAATAGTCGCTTCGCTTCTCCGGGACTTTATAGTCCCGCTTCCGTTTTTCCTTTGCGGAATGATTGCGACAACCAAAAGGACAAGTGCCTCGACAGAAATCGGCCAAGTGTGTTGATAAAAAACAGCCAGATGCCTCGATAAAATCATCATAAATTTCTTATTTTCAAAAACAAACACTATT
>CAVDEO010000174.1:1302-3716 GCA_963607915.1 bacterium | reverse complement strand
GATGTTCTCCCTCTCGTTATAAGTAGGGATTATGACCACTTTCCTGTCCATGACAGTCCGAATAAAGTTAAACTCTCCAAACGAATCTGCAAAAATAATAAGAAATGTTTAACTTTGTGCCGTCTGCGGATTATTCCGTATGACGACATATATGGAAGTGTTTTCACTTATCCCGGTATGAAAATCTGACAGTTTTCTTTAAGCAAAGGGATAGCGGACGACACTCATTCTTGCGTAGATATGCAACTTATGGACGTGATGCGCCCATATTCGATATCTATTCGAGTGTGGGGTATTGTATCGTTTATTTTTGCTTGGGTTTTGTCAGAACCTTCATACCGAGTAAACGAAATGCGACTCCACACTTTTTTTCTGGACTGACCTGCCGTTCCGGAGTCCTGCGGCGAAACATTAAACATTCGTTTATGAAAAAATGGATTTATGCCATTGCATTGTTGTATGCTGCGGCAGTGTGCTCCTGCACAGGCTATGATGACACGATGTTGCAGAACCGTGTCGGAAATCTGGAGACAGAGGTGATGAACCTCAAGGAACTATGTGGTCAGATGAACACGAACATCTCGGCGATGCAGTCAATTGTGAATGCCTTGCAGAACAATGACTATGTTACCGGCGTCGCGCCTGTTATGAAGAATGGTGTGGAAATAGGCTACACCATAATGTTCAGCAAAAGCAGTTCAATCACGCTCTATCATGGTTCGGACGGGAAGGACGGCGTTGACGGAAAAGACGGAAAAGACGGAAAGGACGGAAAGGACGGACGCGACGGAACGGACGGTTACACTCCTGTCATAGGGGTTCAGAAGGACAGCGACGGGGTCTATTACTGGACTCTGGACGGCAGCTGGTTGAGGGACATATCCGGCAACAGGATAAAGGCAGTGGGAACTGACGGCAAGGACGGGCTGAACGGCGGCGCTGACGGAAAAGACGGAGTCGATGGAAAAGACGGTGAAGACGGAAAGGACGGCGTTGACGGAAAGGACGGTGCGGACGGAATCACGCCTCGGCTCAAGATTGAGGATGACTGGTGGTACATTTCGTATGACAATGGAAATACTTGGACGAAGTTGTCGAAGGCAACCGGCGAGAACGGAAAGGACGGGAAAGACGGTGCTGACGGAAAGGATGGCGTTGATGGAAAGGACGGTGTCAGCGGAGGCGATTCTTTCTTCCGGAGTGTTGACTGCACAAATCAGGACTATGTTGTATTCACCTTGGCGGACGGGAGCCAGTTCAGGCTGCCTACATGGTATGCTTATGAGACTCTCCTCACGCAGTGCAACAGGATGAACACGAACATCGCCTCGTTGCAGTCTATTGTCTCGTCTTTGGAGAACAATGACTACATCACCTCCTGCACTCCGTATATGGAGAACGGCGTGCAGACCGGCTATGTGATTGCTTTCGCAAAGTCTGCGTCCATCATCGTCTATAATGGAAAGGACGGAGCCGCCGGCAGCGACGGAAAGGACGGTTCTGACGGAAAGGATGGCAAGGACGGCTCGTCTCCTGTTGTTGGAGTGAAGAAAGACAGTGACGGGGTTTATTGGTGGACGCTGGACGGAGAGTGGCTTACCGATGCTTCAGGAAACCGTGTCAAGGCACAGGGCACCGATGGCAAGGACGGTGTGGATGGTACTCCCGGTGCTGACGGGAAACCTGGTGAGGACGGAAAACCTGGCGCGGACGGTAGTGACGGCGCAGACGGAATAACTCCGAAACTGAAAATCGAGGATGGCTTCTGGTTTGTTTCATTGGACAACGGCCAGACCTATTCACAGCTCGGCAAGGCGACAGGTGCAGACGGCAAGGACGGTGATTCGTTTTTCTCTTCCGTGACGGATTCAGAGACAAAGGTGACATTCGTCCTCGCGGACGGGACGAGTTTTGAAGTTCCGAAGGAAAGCGGGCTGGACATCGTTTTTCAGGATTCGGGCGCAATCCGCTTCTCTCTCGGCAGTTCCTACAGAATTGCGTACTCCCTCGTCGGCTCAGATGCTCAGACTTCCATTGAACTTCTGTGCCAGGACGGCCTTAAGGCCACGCTTGAAAAGACTGACAACGCGACCGGGTTCGTTACGGTCACGACTCCCTACACGATTGTTGAACGCAGCACGGTGATTGTCCTTGTCTCTGACGGCCGCGGCAAGACCATAATGAAGGCTCTGAACTTTGTCTATGACGGTTCTTCCGACGGTGAGAAGGGCACGCTCATCATCACCACGGCTGAACCTCTGAAAGTCGGTGCCGACGGCGGAACGGTCGATGTCCCGGTTCAGACCAACCTGAGCTATCGCGTCCAGATTGATGCCTCGGCCGCCGACTGGCTCACTCTCAAGGAAACCGTAGCGGTGAAGAGCCTGCGGGAGGAAACTCTTTGTTTTGAAGCG
>CAVDEO010000174.1:0-1292 GCA_963607915.1 bacterium | reverse complement strand
CACAGAGACGCGCTTTCGTCCACCTGATAAACCTTGCCGACGAGAGCATCGCGCAGACTTTCTGCATAACGCAGGATGCTGACCTGACTGCCTTGGCTGAGACCGTCAATTTCGTGGACCCGGCTTTTGAGAAGATTGCCGTGACAGTATGCGACCTCGACGGTGACGGAAAGGTTTCGCGTGCGGAGGCTCTGAATATTGAGACTCTGAGTGTTTCAGGGAAAGGAATAAGCGATTTGACTGGAATAGAATGGTTCACGAATCTTAGGGTGCTGAACTGTTCGGACAACACATCCTTGCCTTCGCTCAATGTATTGAATAATACAGCATTGGAGGAATTGGATTGTTCCGGATGCACAAAGCTGTCTGCATTGGATGTCTCGAAGAATGTTGCTTTGCGGAGTCTGAACTGTTCTTCCTGTTCTTTGAAGAAACTTGATTTGTCGAATAATCCGGCGTTGACGACGCTTAATTGTTCTAAAAATTCGTTGAATTCATTGGATTTATCTCATAATCCAGAAATTACGGAAGTGTGTTGTTCAGATGAATTCTATAATTGGACAACGACGGCAACAAATCGCGTCAGAGCATTGAATTTGAGCGGGTGTTCTAAGTTGCAGAAACTGGATTGTTCCAGTCAGCTATTGTCTTCTTTGAACTTGTCAGACTGTGTCGCTTTGACAGAATTGGATGTATATAAGAATGTTCTGTTGGAAATAGACTTGTCTCATAATGTAAAATTACAAAAATTGGATTGTTCCGAGAATAAGATTTCTTCATTGAATTTGAGCTACAATTCTTCATTGACAACATATGATATTGACTACAATCCATTGAAACTCATCAATGTCGGGAGTGTCTTGTCTTCGTTGGATTTTTATGGAGGGAATTATACAGTTCCATCTGAATTGAGGATTATAGCCTTGGACCTGAAGAAGTTAAATGTTGGGAATACGGGCGACAAACTGATTGGTGTTGATTTCTCCAATTGTACGTC
This sequence comes from bacterium, assembly GCA_963607915.1. Taxonomy (GTDB): domain Bacteria; phylum Bacteroidota; class Bacteroidia; order Bacteroidales; family UBA932; genus Cryptobacteroides. Next base: position 295 of record CAVDEO010000174.1, on the reverse strand, counting down.
ATTGGAGTCCGTTTCGATAAGTTTGCAGGAACTCTCTGAAATTGACTTTTCAAGTTTGCAACAATTAAGTGGCCTTACAATAAATTCAAATAGTCTTAAAGTACTGGATTTGCAGAATAATACGAAATTGCGTTCATTGTCTTGTACTTGTGGGGCACTTTATGAAATCATGCTGCCCAAAACAGACTCATTTATTTCAGGTCAATTCGATACTTGTAAGCAAATTTCAGAGATTGATTTTACTGAAACCCCGAATGTCCAGAGCCTGAGTTTTAGATTTTGCTATGCTTTAAAA
>CAVDEO010000173.1:0-3780 GCA_963607915.1 bacterium | reverse complement strand
GAAAATAATAACATCTAAAAATTATTTTCTGTGTCTACTTTCTGCGTCCGGTACACTTTTTTGTCAGCTTGAAATCACAAATTGGCGCATTAGCGCATTTCGAAAACCAAATATTGGCGAATTATCGCAGTTTGCCTGGCCAAAAATCCAATTTTATCGCAGTTATGGCAAAAAAAGACTAACTTTGCCCTGACAAATACGAATAGCGATGGATTTGTATGAAATCGTCCGGATTCTCACGGATCAGAAAAAAGAACTTGAGAAGATTGATGTCTCGACTCTCTGTCCGAGACGGGAAGAGAGCCAATTTGAATTGGACAGTCCGCTTGCGCAGGTGGTCATCGGTGTTCGCCGTTCAGGGAAATCAATGTTGTGCTTGAAGACACTGGTGCAGTCCGGAAAGAAATTCGGCTATGTCGATTTCGATGACGAGAATCTGGAGGGTCTGGAAAGGAGCGACCTTAACATTGTGCTTGAAGCAGCATATATGGTTTATGGCGACTTTGAGTATTTGTTCCTCGATGAGGCCCAGAACATTGACGGCTGGCACCTTTTCGTCAACAGACTCCTGCGCCAGAAGATTCATGTCATTCTCACCGGCTCCAATGCGAAACTTCTCAGTTCGGACTTGGCGACACATTTGACAGGCCGATACAATGAGATTACATTGTATCCATTCTCTTTTGAGGAATTCTGCCGGATGAAAGGGCTTGATACCAAAGATCTTTCCACTAAGAATCAGGCATTTATAAAAGTCGCGTTCGATGAGTATCTCCGTAAAGGCGGTTTACCGGAAACATTCAACCTGAAGAATCAGAGGGGGTATGTCACCTCCCTGATGGATGCGATAATCAGAAAGGATATTGCAAGACGTTTCAAAATCCGCTATGTCGATGCACTCAGGAAGATGGCGAATTACCTTGTGGACAATTTTTGTCAGGATGTTGTCTACACGACGCTTGCCGAGCTGTTCGGTTTCGGTTCCGACCACACCGCCGAAAACTATTATTCCTACTTGAAGCAGGCGTTCCTGCTCCAGGGCTTGAACAAATTCTCCTTCAAGAGTGCGGAGAGGATTCGTGGAGAAAAGGCATATGTTGTTGATGTCGCCTTTCAGTCAGACCGTGAAGGCACGTTGACGACTGAGAATTTGGGATACCGTATGGAAAACATAGTGTATATCGAGTTGCTGCGCCGTTATAAAAAAGAGAACGTGGATGTTTTCTTCCATAAAAACGGGTATGAAGTTGACTTTGTCGCAGTGGATAAGACCAAGATTCTGGAACTGATTCAAGTGACTTACAAGATGGAAACGGCGAGGACAAGAAATCGCGAACTTGGAGGTCTTGCCAAGGCTTATGCCCGGTTCAAATGCGACAAACTCACGTTGATAACCTTGAACGAACGGGGCGATGAAGTTTATGACGGGGTCAAGATTAAAAAGGTCACCATCGTCGACTGGCTCCTTGGCAACGAGATGTAGCTGCGGATTGAGCCTGCGGAGATAGCAAAAGTAAGAATTTATATCTACCTTTGGCAAATTGCCATCGGCGACAAATGACAAGAGGTATGGATAACACGACAAAGCCCGGGTTGTACGGGCAGAAGCATTCGAGCAGGGACTATACGAAAGCGGAAAGTTGGGGGAAGAACATTTTCAACAGTGCGTTCCCGGCTTCGTTGGTAGCCTATATGGCTTCCAAAGGCATTTCTCCCGTCTATCTTTGTATAGACAAGAATAACAAGCTTCAGCATAAATACATATCAGGCTCTGACCTATATGGGGTGAATCCGCTTTCCGATGATGCCTATTATAATTTTGAGGCCGGATTTACCGCATTTGAGAAATTCTATACCGGCGACAGGGAGAAAATAGACTTGGTTATGATGAACAGGGCGACCAATGAGAGTCTGATTGGACTCGAAGTGAAATTGACTGCGTTGCCTGACAATACCACTAAAAAGGAAACGGAGGAGAAATTCAGTTGTGAACTGGTCGTCCGTCCTCCGACAATATGTTTTCTCGCTTGCAGCATCTGCGAGATCTTCAAAACGGACAAGGAAAAGAATGCTCTGCGGAAGATTCTCAACACCGTGCCCAAAATCACCCATTGGGATGATGTGGGGAGTGTTTTCGCTCATTACGGGAAAATTGAGGACGCAATCAGGGAAGTCGCAAAGTCAATTTACGGCAGACAGACTCCGCTGATTCTTCAGCCTGTGTGGAAAATGAAGAACGGTACGCTTGCAGATGATTGTCTGGATGTATTCGTCTGGTCGAATCTTGCCGTGTTGCAAATGTGTTATACGAATGCTCCATCGAAAAAGGTGGAGATTACGAGATTTCAGAGAACCATAATCTGGGTGTATCTGATGCTCAAGGATTATGTCGATTATGACATATTCGACTATACGAGGATTATCAAAGACCATTCGTATCAGAATGCCAATGACAAGGCATTCTCTCTTCCCGGAAAGTCCTCGTGGCCGTTGCTGAACTGTCCCGAACTCACGCATCCGAGAATCGGAAAATCAGAAATCAGGAATATAATCCTGGGAGGCGGGCAGAATCTGTTGAGTCCCGAGCGTCGCTTTGATGCTGTAATCGTGAACAGTCCTTATTTGTTTGAATGATTGCTATATGAATATTGCCGATTTGTTCTGCGGGTGCGGCGGAATGAGCCTTGGGTTTGAACTGGCCGGAAACAATGTGATGGCCGGTTTCGACAATTGGGACAAGGCGCTGAGCGTTTACAGAGATAATTTTACACATCCGGCATATAAGACAGACCTCAAGGATGTTGATGCCGTGTCGGGGGTTATCTCTGAACTTCATCCTGATATGATAATAGGGGGTCCTCCCTGTCAGGACTTTTCTTCTGCCGGGAAACGCGATGAAGACAACGGACGCGGAGACCTGACCGTGTGTTTTTCAAAAATTGTTGCTGCAGTCTCTCCCGAATGGTTCGTTATGGAGAATGTCGCCAGAATAACACGGACAAAAAAACTTGTTGAGGCGAGACGCATATTTGCCGAAGCCGGATACGGTTTGACGCAATGTGTTCTGGATGCGAGCCGTTGCGGCGTTCCCCAGGCGCGCAAGCGTTTTTTTCTGATAGGGAAGCTTGGCGCGAAGGATGACTTCCTACAGCCGTTCATAGAGGGAAGCCTGTCTCCTCGCCAGATGTCAGTGGCGGATTATTTCGGGAAAGAACTGGATTTGAAATACTATTATCGTCATCCGCGAAGTTATGTCCGCCGCGGCATATTCAGCGTGGACGAACCAAGTCCGACCATACGTGGAGTGAACAGACCTATGCCTAAAGGCTACAGCCTCCACCCCGGAGATCCGGTGAATTCCCTGGAAGGCATACGCCCGTTGACGACAGAGGAGAGAAGCCGTATCCAGACATTTCCGAAGTCTTTCAGATTCTCGGGGAACAAGACGGATCAGGAACAGATGATAGGGAATGCCGTCCCTGTCAATCTGGCCCGCTTTGTGGGAGAAGTAATCAATGAATATGTCCTCTATTGTTCAGGTTCCGATAATCCGAGGACAGATACGCATAAGCCATACCCGATAATGGAGGCGGTGCAGTTGTCGTTGTTCGAGCCTCGGACTGAATACATATCCCGCCTCCGCAGAGTGTGACGGCGCAATTTTGCGGTCTGAATTTTGTGTTTTGTGTGCGGATGTGCCGATTGAATCGGACAATTTTTAAAACTATGGCAAAGATTACGACAGTGGGAGTGCTTACCTCCGGCGGTGACGCTCCCGGA
>CAVDEO010000172.1:2645-3802 GCA_963607915.1 bacterium | reverse complement strand
AATCCCGGCACTGGCAAGAGCACCGTAGCCCGCACTTTCGGAAGACTTTTCAAGGCAATGGGGTTGATTCCGACGGACAGGGTGGTTGAGAGAAAGCCGGGCGACATACTTTCCGTTTATGTCAATGATTCGGACAAGAATATGGACGCCGCCGTGAATGAAGCGATGGGTGGGGTGCTGTTCATAGACGAGGCCTATGCCCTCGCCGATTACGACGAGACAGGACATTGCAACAATGAGGAGGGTCTGAAGGCGCTGACAAGGCTGATGACCAGGATGGAAGACGACCAAGGGAAGTTCGTGCTTGTATGCGCCGGTTACAAGGACAAGATGCAGAACCTCTACAAGGCCAATGAAGGTTTCAGGCGCAGATTCAGCCACGAAATCAACATAGAAAACTACACTCCTGACGAGCTGACCGAGATATTCGTCAGGATGGCAAAGAAGAAATTCAAGCTGGAGGTTCCCGCCGATACAAGGGAAACGCTCCGCGCCTGCTTTGAAAAAATGTGTGCAGAAAAGGCCGGCCCTCAGTTCGGCAATGCCGGAGAGGCGGGAAAACTTCTCAATGAGGTACAGAGGCGGCAGTCGGCAAGGATCAAGCCGTTGATATTGGAAGTGATTTCCAAGGGCGTACGCCCATCCGATGACCTCTTGTTCACCCTGCGCCCTGAGGACATACCCTATGAAGACAAACCGGTGGCATCCGAAGAGGAATGCCTCAAGGAACTTGACGGTCTCGTGGGTCTGGAGGGGGTCAAGAGCGAAATCCGCAAGCTTCTGGAAACCATAAAGGCCGCGAAACTAAATGAGAAGCTTTACGGGGAGCAGGGCAAGAGTGTCCTTGCCGACCATTATCTCTTCCTCGGAAATCCCGGCACCGGCAAGACCACGGTCGCAAGGCTGATGGGGCGCATTTTCCATACGCTGGGACTGCTCCCGAAGGAGGATGTGTCGGAGGTGTCCGCCGCCGACATGATAGGCAAATTCCGGGGTACCACAGCCCGGATAGTCAGGGAAAAGGTTGACAGCGCGATGGGAGGCGTCCTTTTCATTGATGAGGCATATTCACTTGTGAATGACGACCAATACGGGCAGGAGGCCATCGCCGAACTGCTGACCCTGCTGCAGAACCGCGCCGGACGTTTCGTCTGCAT
>CAVDEO010000172.1:0-2180 GCA_963607915.1 bacterium | reverse complement strand
TGTGACCAATGCGGCAAAGCCCTGAATTATTGCCCTTCGTGTAAAGTCGCGAAGAAGGGAACGACTTGCCCCAAATGCGGGGAGACACTCGTGAGCGCTGACAAATTCTTCTCTGGAGCCGCTCTTTCAGACAAAGATATTTCCGACATCTTCGAGAAAGCATTCAAAGATTTCGGAACGAAAGAGCAGCAGCCGGCCGTTTCAAAGCCGGAACTGTCAATTCGCTCCGAGGACGGGAGCTGGAGGAGCAAATGGAATGACGGTCCCATCAACCTGACATTCACGGACGGAAGTAAAAAACGTGTAGGGGAAATCAAATGGTTCGAAAAATCCAGAGAATGGTCAATCGCGTCGAACGGACTTGATTCCACACTGGCTCTTGGAGGAATTAAAATCCCATTTGGAAGCTATGTGGGAGAGATGGGGCTCTTCTACCATATTGACAATGGCGCGAGCCTCACTCTTGGAGGGCGTAAGTATATATTCGAAATCAAATAACTTTCAACAATATGACTGACAATGAAAAAACCGGTCTGTCCGGTCTGGTAAATAAAGAAGATTTGGAGCATGACAAAGCGCTCCGAGACTTTGCTCTCAATGTTCCGCTGGACGGAGATAACTGGTCAGAGCCGGTCATGAAGGGGAAATATCATTCTGACCCTTCGCCCCGTCATCCTGAGGAGCGAAGCGACGAAGAATCTTTTTCCTTGCTCCTGAAAGTCGCGGACTTGGTGGAGGACAAACTCGCTCTATACGACCTTTTGGCCGATGAGTCGGAGGGAGGAAATGCGCTTGCTCTGGACGTTATGAATGAAATCTGGCCGCCGGAAAATATAATTGAAGAGGATTGACGGAATGATACGCATAGAGACATTTCAATGCGTGGAAACGCTTGTGGGGCAGAGCCATTGGTGGGGCGCGCCGGATTTGCCGGATGATATTCCTTATCCTTCCGTGACCGTGAATGATGAATCCGGCGAGGAATATGAAGAGCCGCTGACCTTCGTCTGTCAAATTCGCTGCTCCGACATCGCCACGCTTGACCCAGACGGACTCCTTCCTCATAAGGGGATGCTTTATTTTTTCGCTCCTTTGGACTATTTTCTCGGAGAGTCTGAGTCGCCTTTGGATTACCATATCCCGCCAGTGGTGCTATACAGCCCTTCTTTGGAGGGTTTGAAACCCTATGACCTGCATTGGGAGGATACAGGGGAAAGCGTGTTCCGACCCGCCGAGCGGATAGAGTTTTCCGAAACGGAAGAGGGCGACGGACACGCCCTGCTTGCCGTTCCTTTCCATGACGAAGTGCGGGATGCCCGCCCGGGCGAGATGGCATTGCTCCAGATAGACGAGGATGAGCGCTGGGGCCTTCGTTTTTACGATTGCGGGATGTATTACATAATGATTTCCCCGAATGATCTAAAAGAACGCAAATGGCACAAAGTCACTGGCGAACTGTTTTACTATTGACAACTATCGTCATTCCCTGCTTGGCTGGGAATACATCAAAATCGCAAACTATGGCTGAAGAAGAAATCAACTACAGAGAAGAATTACAAAGGTGTCTCGCCGCCGCTGAGGGCCTGACCCTTGACGGGAAGGGCGACACCCTCGATCTGTGCCGCGACATCTGCGCCGGCTGTGTGCTGGTTGCGGAACAGGAATGGCAGAGCCAGGAAAAGACGTGGGAAATACCACTTCTAGCTGAGACTTGCCTGAAATATGCGAAGCATCTTGAGGGTTTTGATCAGGAACTGGATTATGTGAACAAAGTGATGGAGAGGATGACGGAGACCATCCCGGAAGGACATCCGAGGCTGAAGCTGAGGCTGCTCCAATTCAGGCTTCTTGTGCTGCGGCGCATAGAGTGTCTGGCCGACCATGATTTGAGCGAGGCAGAAGATGTGGAGAAAGAAATAGAGTATCATCAGAGGAATATCGCCCGCGCGGACAGGGGCGCATTGGAGGAAATAGAGCAGAAGGGCCATCTTAAAGCCGACCCTGTGCAGTGGACTTGGCAATTCGAGAAAGTCTGCGAGGCCGCTGAAGAAGAAGTCTATCGTCGCCTCGAGGGGACGCCGAGAGGTATGGGCTTCTGCTTCGCCTATTGGGCCGAGAAAAAGACTGTGCTGAAAGAGATTTACGGCATTGACTGGAAATCTCCCTCCGAAATGAATCCG
>CAVDEO010000171.1:0-3817 GCA_963607915.1 bacterium | reverse complement strand
ACCGCTGCGAGACCACCGCCCACGCCTACATCGTGGAGCTGAAGTATCTCAAGACCGACGCGACCGAAGAGACTGCGCAGAAGCAATGGGACGAGGCCGTGGAGCAGATTCGCTGCTACGGCAAGGGAGACAAGGTCAAGGCTCTCTGCGGGAACGCCACACTGCACCTCATCGTCGCCCAAATCAAAGGTTACGACCTGCACCGGATGGAAGAAATTCCGACTGCCGGGAAATGAACTCGCATCCGGACAGGATATTGACGAAAGACAGGAAAAAATAAAAACACAATAAATCATGAGACATCGTATTATCACACATCTGCTGATTTGCGTCGCGGCACTGCTTTGCGCGGTTTCCTGCGGACAGACAAATGCTCCGGAGGGGAAAAGAACCGACAAAATCCTCGCAGAAATTCATAATCCGGACTCGAAATATGTGGTCGTGGCCGTCCACAGGGGTGACTGGCGGAACTATCCGGAAAATTCCATCCCTGCAATCGAATCCATCATCAGGATGGGGGCCGACATCATGGAACTTGATCTGAAACTCACAAAAGACAGCGTCCTGGTGCTCTCTCACGACAAGACGATTGACCGCTGTCTCACCGGGAAGGGCAAGGTGAGCGACTACACGCTCGCGGAACTCAAGGCAATGAGGCTCAAAAGGGCTCACGGAGTTGCGACCGACTCGCTCCGCATTCCGACACTGCGGGAGGCTCTCGAGTGCTGCAAGGACAGAATCTGTGTCAATGTCGACCAGGGATATGAATATTATGACATGGTTCTCCGGATTACCGAGGAACTCGGTGTCACAGACCAGATTCTCATCAAGGGCACCTATCCCGTAGCCTCCGTGGCCGAGAAGATGGCCTCGCATCCGCACAACATGATGTATATGCCGATCTGCAACTTCAGAAGCGATAAGGGACGGCGACTTTTCAACGAATATATGGAGACGGGGACAGTTCCGCTCGCTTACGAGATGTGCTGGACGGAGCTTACTCCGGAGGTGGAGGACGCTTTCCGCAAGATTCACGAGACGGGCTCGAAGCTTTGGATAAACACCATCTGGGGCAGTCTCTGCGGCTATCTGGACGACGACAAGGCTCTTGACTGCGGGAATCCGGCCAAGGTTTACGACAAAGTTCTTTCATTCGGGCCGTCATTCATCCAGACCGACCGGCCGGAGCAGCTGCTGGAATATCTGAGGTCCAGAGGTCTGCACGATTAGCGTAAAGCGGTGATCCCGCTCAGTTCAAAAAAGTCAGAACATGAATTTCTATAGAATCAGCGCCCCGTCGGCTGCGAGGGTTTCAGCGGACAGGGTTCAGAACGTGTGGAAACGGAAACGCTTCCAGACTTTCATCGCAGGAACCCTCGCCTATGCCCTCTACTATGTATGCCGCATGTCAATGGGCGTAATGAAACAGCCTCTGATTGATGCGGGACTGCTTGACGCCACCCAACTCGGCATCATCGGAGCCTGTCTCTATTGGGCCTATGCCGTCGGCAAACTCGTCAACGGTTTTCTCGCCGACTCGGCGAACATCAAGCGTTTCATGGCCACAGGACTCGCCGTCTCCGCGGCAGCGAATTTCATCATGGGTCTGATTGGAGTGAGCGCGGCAAAGGCAGGATGGAGCAGTTCGGTGATTTTCATCTCCTTCGCCATCATGTGGGCAGTGAACGGCTGGGTGCAGTCCATCGGGGCGCCGAGTGCAATCATCGGTTTGTCAAGATGGTTTCCGCTCAGAAGCCGGGGAACCTACTACGGGTTCTTCAGCGCCTCCCACAACATCGGAGAAGGACTGTCGTTCATCTTCGTCGGTTCGATTGTGGCCGCATTCGGATGGCGCTGGGGCTTCTTCGGCGCGGCCTGCGCCGGAGTGCTCGGCGTTCTGATTATCCTGCTGTGGATGCACGACACGACAGAGAGCCAGGGACTTCCTGGCATCGAGGAACTCTCGGGTGAAGATACTCAGGAGAAGACCGCCGCAGACCCGCACGAGACCCGCAGGATTCAGGCGGCGGTGCTCCGCAATCCGGGAGTATGGATTCTCGCCCTTTCAAGCGCGTTCATGTACATGAGCCGCTACGCCATCAACGAATGGGGGACAATCTATCTTCAGGAATCCTACGGCTACACCCTTGCGGAGGCGGCGGCAATCATCGGAATCAATCCCATTTTCGGGGTGATTGGCACCGTATTCTCCGGATGGCTCTCGGACAAGGTGTTCAGAGGCGACCGGAAATACCCGGCTTTCGTCGCCGGAGTTCTTGAATCTCTGGCTCTCGCACTTTTCCTTTTCGGAGGAGGCAGCCATTTCGTGCTCGTCCTCTCGATGGTTCTATTCGGAATCGCAATCGGAGTACTCATCGCCTTCCTCGGGGGGCTGATGGCAATCGACCTTGTTCCGAGAAAGGCTACCGGCGCCGCCCTCGGCATAGTCGGCATGGCTTCATACGCCGCAGCAGGAGTACAGAACATCATCACCGGGCTTCTTCTCGACGGCAACACCACCAAGGCGCTCAACAACCTCGGAGAGACGGTCATCCGTCACGACTACACCGCCGTAAGCTGGTTCTGGCTCGGAGCTGCGGTAGTCTCCTGTCTCCTGCCGATTCTTAATTGGCATCGCAGACAGCAGACGATATAGCGATAGGACTTCCTAAGCCCCGAAGACTGACGTCTGCGCCCCCTATCAGGGGTATCTCGCGCCTCCGGTGCGGTTCCTTCGAGACTTTTCAGTCAGCCTCCTGTCATTTCACGCGGTTCAGAAAGCACTCCACGGTGTTCTCCATAAGTGAGCAGATGGTCATCGGCCCGACCCCGCCGGGCACGGGCGTGATGACGGAAGCCTTGGGAGCCACGGCATCGAAATCGACATCGCCGATAAGTTTGCCTGTTTCCGGGTCGCGGCTTATGCCGACATCGATGACAACGACCCCTTCGGAGACCATATCGGCGGTGATGAGGTGCGGATGGCCGGTCGCGACGACAAGGATTTCCGCCTCACGGGTAACCGCCCCGAGGTTCACGGTGTGACTGTGGGCGATGGTGATTGTCGCGTTTTCGTTCATAAGGAGACGGGCTACCGGCATTCCGACGATGTTGCTTCGGCCCACCACGACAGCCCGCTTGCCCTCAATCTCCACTCCGGCGGCCTTGAGCATACGGATTATGCCTTTAGGCGTGCACGGCAGCGTGCAGGGACGGTTCTGGTAGAGGGCGGCGAGATTGAGCGGATGGAAGCCGTCCACATCTTTCTCCTGCGCTATCGCGGCCACAATCCTGCTTTCGCTGATGTGTTCCGGAAGGGGGAGTTGGACAAGGATTCCGTCCACTCCCTCATCGGCATTCAGCTCGGCTATGAGTTCGAGGAGTTCCTGCTCGGTGATTGTCACGGGACGGCGGATTGTGGTGTTACGGATTCCCACAAGTGCCGAGGCCTTGGCCTTTCCGGCAACATATGATTCGCTCGCCGGGTCGTTGCCGACAAGGACGACTACCAGATGAGGGACGCGCCCGTACTTCTCCGGGAATCCCTTTACCTGCTCCGCGAGTTCCGCCTTTATGCTTGAGGACAATTCTTTTCCTGACAATACCATTGGTCTTTTCCTCCTGTAGTTTTCGTGATTATTCTTCCTGACGAAAGGGGTGCAAAGTTACGCAATTTTTTTTGGAGTTAATGAAAACAAAGAGACCCGCCTTGTATTTTGACCCCTCCCGTCCCCTCGTAGGGGAAGTCGTGCTCCGTGCGCGCTATCGCACAATCCCACGCTTCGCTGTTCTCCGCACGGCGCTTGTGCGCCTACGA
>CAVDEO010000170.1:0-3819 GCA_963607915.1 bacterium | reverse complement strand
ATTGAATTTCAGGCTGTCCAGCTGCTTCATTATCTCCGCTTCCAGTCGGTGGCTCTCCTCGAACTGAGCCGATAGTTCCGCCTTATAACCGGCCATCCGCCTGTTGAACTCCTCCTCGGTGATGTCAACATAATCAATCTTGATGTCGAAATACTGCCCGGCGGAGAGGGAATAGCCTTTCTCCTTGATCTCGTCGTAAGTCACCGCGACGGAGAAATCATCAACGCTCTCCTTGTTCTGGAAGACTTCGACAATCTTATCCACCTCGAAGTCCCGCAAGCGGCGTTTCTGATTATTCCCTTCCTTATACTCCTCTCCCAGCTTGCTCGCATCAATCAGGATTACCTTATCACCGCTTGCAGACTTGTCAAAGAAAAGCACGGAGACATTCGTTCCGGTGGTGGCGAAGACATTGGACGGCATCGACACACATCCATAGACAATCTTTTCGTCAACAATCTTCTCCAGAATCCTTTTCTCCACTCCGCTCTTGGAAGTGATGAAGCCCGTAGGAATAACTATCGCTCCTTTGCCAGTCGATTTCAGAGAATTGATGACGTGCTGGATAAAGCAGGTATAGATGGCCATCTTCGGCTTTGTCGGGTCTATCTTGGCTACCGCATTCGGGACTCCTGCCCAGAATCGGACTCCGTCAGATGCCAAGGTATCCCTGTATTCCGGAAAATCAAGTTTGAAAGGAGGATTGGACACGATGAAATCAAATTTCTTCAATGTTCCGTCCGGATTCTTATGTGATGGCTCAAGAAGGGTGTTCCCCTGCACGACATTGGGAAGCGAAGCCGCAAAATTGTTGAGAATCAAGTTGAGACGAAGCATCTCGCTGGATTTCTCCGAAATATCCTGACTGTAAATCGTACAGCGGTCCTCCCCTATCTGGTGCGCAAGAGCCATAAGCAGGGTTCCGGTTCCGGCGGACGGATCGTAACAGGTAACTCCACGCAAGTCGGCATCATCACCCACAAGAAGTCTTGCCATCACCTGGGCAATGGCTCGCGGAGTGTAATACTCTGCATATTTCCCGCCTCCCGCATTGTTGAATCCCTTGAGAAGATGCTCGAACACCCTTGAGAAGAAATCGTATTTTTCGACAAAGACATCCTCGAAATTGAACGAGGCCACCTTACGCATCAGTGACTTTGCGAACTCGTCCCGCTTTTGAGTATCAGTCACATAAGTCGTAACTGCAGAAAAGATGTTCACACGGCTCTTACCCGATGTGGAGACCGAGAACGTGTCAGAGTTAATCTTTGCGATGTCGATGAGCGTGGCATCCAGAAGAGTTGAGAAATCGCCCTTGCCGGTGGCGTTGTAAAGATGGGCAAGGGTATGCTCCGGCTTAAGCCTCGGAACAGATGCGGGAAGATAGCTGAACAGGTCCTCCACCTCATCTTCCGTAAAGCTATCGTATTCTGCATCCCATTTCTCGGCTTTCCGCAAACGCTCTCCATAGACCTTGTCCTTCTTGGCCTCATATCCGAACTTATCATTGAAAAACTTATAGAGAAAAATCTCTATGACAATCTTATATTCACCTCCTGTTCCTGCAAGCCCGAACTCAGATGTCGTACTCTTAAGTGAGTCAATCAGGGCTATCGTTGACTCTGTAATATTTATATCGCTCATTTATAGATAGTTTCTCTGTTGAAAATACTCTGACGTAATCAGATTATTGATGAATTTGCGGTCAGAAAGCGTGGCAGGTATGCCCATATCCACGAGCTTGGAACCGATGATTGCAAGCACATCCCTCTTGAAGGCATCCTCATTGTCCACAATATGTGAATTAAGATATATCATATTGTCTATCTGCGACTTCATCTGTGACAAATTCTCCGCTATTTCATATTCTCCGGAAGAAATTATCGGCTTCTCCCTCTTCGCATTCTCCTCCTCTATTCTCTTGTGGATGCGGACGAAACGCTCATCGCCACTGTATTTCTTCTTCAGCAGATTGTTGCGCCGGTTGATTTCACGGATTTTTGCCATCACGGCATCCATATATTCAATGCTTTCCTTCGCCTCCGCCGTGTTTTGCGGGACAAAACCCTTTTTGCGGAAGTATTCGCGGAACTGGTCGGCAAGAATCACATACTTGTCTTCCCCCTTGTCAAAATTGGACTCAAATTCCGCCTGCACTTTGTCGCAACGCTCACGGATATCGTTCACGACTATTCTCATTTCCTCCGGAAGACCTTTTCTGAACTCAAAATCAAGCTCAGAAAGAGCTATGTTGATGATGCCGGACACGTCAGCCGTGTGCTCGGTGTTTTCCATCAGATTGATGCGCTCTATACGATGACTCACTTCCGAAATCAGAGTAGGAATGCCGGCCACTGCCAGCTTGTCAATCTTTGACTTAAGTTCATCGTCACCGAATGCCCTGACCTGATTGATTATCGCCTTTGCTTCATTCAAAGTGGAACGGAGAGCATAGAGAGTGTCCTTGCTGCTGATTTCGTCAAGTTCCTTGCGGAAATCCTCCGGATTGTCGCAGGTGAAGTTGAATAGGATGTTCTTAATTTCCTTCATCTTGGCAATTACCGCATCCTTGTCCTCGATAATCACGTTACCTACCGGAGCATCGACAGGGACATCCTCTGTATCCACAGTGCGGTTCAACTCCCTGAGATAACGGTCGTTGGTGGTCTCAAAATTCTCTTTGATATCGACAAAATCGACCACATATCCGTACTTGAAGTCCTTGTATGGACGGTTGACCCTTGTAAGCGCCTGCAACAGGTCGTGTCCGTCAAGACTTCTTCCAAGATAGAGTTTCTTGAGTCTCGGCGCATCAAAACCCGTCAGAAGCATCTGATTGACAATCAACACATCCACTGACATCTGCTTCTTAAACTCTTCGATATAGGCTTTTCTCTCCAGCTTGTCGCCCTCATCGTGCAGTATAAGCGAAGCCTTGAGAGGCTTCTTCGGCGCACTGTATGAAATCATAGGGTCTTCGAGCATCATCAGCTTTTCCTCCTGCTTCTTCTCGACATACAGAGACCGCGAGAATCTCTCCTGCCACAAACGATACATTTCTCTTGCCTGAGGATTGGTTCTGCAGACAATCATCGCCCCGATACTTTCATCATCCTGCTCCTCTCTGAAACGGCGGAAGTCAGTGATAATGTAGTCGAGGAGAGCGTTCAGGTAGCTTTCGTGCTCAAGAATCTTGTTCTTGTCAATATCGCTCTTCTTGATTTCCACACCTCCGGCCAGCTTGTCCAATATGCTTTTAATCTTCTCCTTATAGACCGTTTCTATAGGCTCGCGCATTAACTTCAGGGTATATCCGTCGGATATTGATTTGTCATAGTAGTATGTGTCAATATAATCGCCGAAAACACGCCAAGACTCTCTTTCTTCCTTAAGAAGAGGTGTCCCCGTAAGAGCTATCTTCACGGCATCCTTGTCTGCTTCAAGCAGGTTTGCAAGGAAACTTCCTTCCGGATTGTAACCCCTATGCGCTTCGTCTATGAAGAAAACCCTTTGAAGAGACGTGCTGTAACTGTTATCCAACCTGATCTTTTCAGAGTCTTCCTTGAACTTCTGTATGTTGACAACCATTATTTCGGGCTTACCCACACTGTTTTCCACAGGAGCGATGCTTCTGAAATCTTCCATCAGCTCGTTCCTGCTGTTCGCAGTTCTGACTATCAGCCCCCTCGCGGCAAACTCATCGCTCGCCTGTTCCATAAGGGCAATCCGGTCAACGATGAAATAGAATTTTACAGCGGTCTTTCTTTGGGCATAAAAATCCGTAAGGCTCCGCACAGAGTAATAGGCAAGAGCTGTTTT
>CAVDEO010000169.1:1289-3822 GCA_963607915.1 bacterium | reverse complement strand
TACTGGGACGATTCGGATTTGGACGATTCGGATTCTGAAGTCCCGGGTTCTGAAGATTCGGATTCGGACGATGGTGCAGGTGGGGACGGAAGCGGAAAGCAGCTTTTCGCCGGAGCGCTCGAGGGGGACTACTGGGAGTCCTGCCTCGCCAAGGAAATCGTCCTCGAAGAGGGCGTGACTGCGTCCCTGGCGGAAATTGCGGGCTGCTGCCTCTGGCACACCTCGTACTACGGCTTCCTGCCGGAGGAGGTGGACGAGACAGTCATGAATTGGCATGAGGGGAAGGATACGACACAATATTACATCCGGAAATTCAGAGACATACTTCCCACCCGCAGGGAGATGCAGTCCGTCCCGTCCTTCCATCAGGCGGTACGCCGGAGGATTAGGTTCCACAGGAAACGCCGTTCGAACGAAGAAATCCGCGATTTCATCGATCTGTTCGGCGGAAACTTCCGGAAGTGGAGGCACTGGAAACGCCACGCGATCAACTCGGAGTACGCCAGGCGCATAGACATGAACGCCGAGTTCATCGAGACCGTACTCGAGCGCGGGACCATAGTCACTCCCCCGCCCGCAAGGGAGGAGTTCGGCAGGCTCTTCCGGGCCAATCACGTCAGCATCCACCGCTGCGACACCTTGGCCTACGATGTGGCGGGACGGCTGGACTATCTCCGGGAGCTGGTCGGGAAATACGGGCTTCTGAAAGAGAACGGATGTCTGCCGGACAGCTTCGTCTGCATCAGCGCCTCCCCCGAGCATCCGCTGACGGCGGATGAGGTCGCCGAGATAGGAGCCCTCGTGACATCCGGCCACGGCGGCACGCACCGCATCTGGACAAAATCGGACGCGGCCTGCGGAGAAGACCTGCGGGTGGACATCGCCTACTACGAGCAGAATTGACGACTCTCTGCACATCTTTTCTGCACATCTTTTCTGCACATATCTTCTGCTCATATCTTCTGCTCATATCTATGGACAACTTTCTGCTCACGCCTCAAGACAAGCGGAACAATCCGCACCGCAACAATCATCAAATGGACCTAAATGAACCTTGACACTTGCCGCGATTTGGGTTTAATTTGCGAAATGAAGCATTAAACGACTACCCCTAAATTTAGCGATTATGGAATTAACAAGTTTAGAAAAAATATATTATGATGAGTTCTCTAAGTCTTTTGGTAAATATGGAAACGATATTCCACGTGAAGAATGGGAACGCTTGAATAAAATTTGCGAAGGCTTGGACATTACATTAAAACGATTGGGGGAAATCATGAAAGATGTGCAAAGAAATGGAAAAATAACGGAACAAGCTTCGAAAGGAGATGGTGATATGTTATTCGTCTTCAAACGTGGTGTCAAGCCATTGCTTCGCCATCACAATAATGTTGATTGTGTAAACTTCCCCTTTTTTAGAGAAGTTTACAGGCACATGAATTAGAAGCATTGAAGTGTAAGTGCTTTTGAATAATAAGGCGCGTTCTTTCACATTATCATTTGATATTCAACTCACGAGACTATAGGCTTGCGGAATTCAGATAAGGTATGATAAAGTTTTTGCTATTCGTCGCTGCGACTATCGCGGCAATCATAACCATAATAAAACTTGATTGGTCATTTGATGAATGGTGTGTCTTCTTGACAATTCTCTTCGCGTTGAGACTTCTCCATCTGGCATTCAAACGTCCTAGCAATTCTTGGTCGAACTCTTTGACAAACTTTTCGGCCAAAATATCCGGAGAAGAGATTACTTGGTGGGATACAAGAGCTACAGTTCTATTTGAAGATTATTCATCAGGAGTTTGGTGGTGGGTGTTATACAAATGGGCGGTAACTATCTTAGGGGCTTTGGCTGCCGTTTATCTCAGCTTTAAAGGCGTTATCTGGCTGTTTTCTCAAAAAACTTTTTGGGTTGCCATAGGTTCTATTGTCGGTATTCTGTTGCTGGCTTGTCTGATTAAATTCTTAATAAAGGAAATAAAGGAGCAACGAGACAGAGAAAAAGCGGAAAAGGAGAAGGAATTTCAAGACCGCTGTGCATCTATAGCTGATGAATTTATCAACACGGCTAATGTCCCTATGACCTCAAGGGCAATCAATCACGATAATTACGAATATTGCGAAAATGCATTGCAGGAAATCAAGGATATGATAGAATCTGCAAGTGTAGTTGAAGATGTTGCTTCATTGAAGCGTACTCTCGCAGATAAAAAGTTGGAGGTATTCTATGCGGTATCATTGTATGCTCAAGCTCAAGATTTGTTCAAGGTCTCGCCGGAGGATGAGATAAATCTACGGGAAACAATCGACAATGCGATTGAAAACAATGATTACAATATTCTTCGCAATCATTCCAACAATTGCGGAAATAATTATGATGCGTTCAATAACGAACTTGACGAGCAAAAGTCTTTGTTAGAAGACAATAGATTGGCTCCATATCTTAAGGAACTTAGGAGCAACAATGCAATGGACACAACTAACTTCCTCGGGCTTACCAGTTCATCTAAATTGGCTCAAAAAGCACAGG
>CAVDEO010000169.1:0-1279 GCA_963607915.1 bacterium | reverse complement strand
TCAATAAACTTTATGAGTCGGCTATTGCAGAGTATTCGGAATTGGATGCTGTTCGTGAAAAAATCAATTATATCCTAGACAAGCAGAGAGTATGTGCTTATGAAAGCCTGTATCTTGGCGTGGAACTCATAAACTATCTTCGAAGCAATGCTGGAGGAAAGGGACTGACAAAAGCCGATAGCCTTGTGGAGATGAATTTGGATTTAAGCGTAGTAGACGTAAGTAATGTCAGTAAGACGGATGTGGCGGGAATCGCTATGAATTTCTTCATGGACTATGCGAGTGACAAGAATTTTGTGTCCTATGCTATTGATAATCCAAAAGAAGCGGCAGGTAAGGCCGGATTGGAATTTCTTGGGGATGTGCTGAAAGCTCGCAATGAATCAATTGATGCAAGTAATGACGTAATTAGTCAAGTCACCACCAAATTACCTGAAATCGTTGATGCCTATACTTCATGCCAGGCGCAACTTATGAGAGCAATAGAACTTATCAAGGCTCTCATGAATGCGAACAGAGGATTCGAAAATATTTATTCATCTCTTTATGAAAAAGTGTTTGTCAAAGATGATGCTTCTTCAGTTTCAGTGAAAGAGGTGCAACTGCTGGCCGGTGCAATCAAAGAGTTTAATACAATAGCGAAATCTCAGTTATGAACGAAGAATTGACAAAGAATATACAAGAAGAGGTAGATTCGACAAGTGTGCCTCAGCTTATTAATGAGAATCATGTAACTCATGCCCTAGATATAATGCAGTCGGCGGTTGATTTGTATTCTCAATGTAAAATAGTAGAGGAAAAGACTGAACAGATTAGAATGTGGAGTGAGGTTAAGATTGCTGAAACTGTTGCGAAATATCGTTCGTGCCAAGAATTTCTCAACTATACATTCGGAGAACGCGATAAGGCTCTGTCTAAGCATTATAATCTGCTAGATAAGGCGGTTGAAGACGGAGATAAAGAGCTTATAGTTGAAGCGTTGAGGGGGATTAGCGGTATTGTGACCAGTTCTCCGCTTTCTGATTTTGAGGCATTTGCCAAGTTGTACGAAGATACTTCCCAACCATTGCTGGATTTTTAAGAAATCCTTTTAACCTTTATTAGGTATTCGTGTTGCGTGAAGCGCAATTTGGTGTAGATTGACATCTAAAATTGAACACCCATTGACATCTAAGAACTGTAAGCATCCGAAGAACTGCATCTTTTAGCTGAAGCCCCGGCGGGCTACCTTTGTCTGAAAAAAGGATCTGATATGATGACAAAGGAAGAAGTGGCAGGC
>CAVDEO010000168.1:0-3862 GCA_963607915.1 bacterium | reverse complement strand
CCATAGTTTTGTCCGGTCGCGTATCCACATCAACCAAAAAATTCATAACTTTGACTCCGTTTGGCGGAAACCTTGGAGTGAAACCACCGGCACGACATACTGATCAAAAATTATAAACTAAAATTGATAAGCAATGGACAAAAAAGCAATTGCAAAGAAATTCGAGACCCTGTTCGGAGGAGAAGGTGACTTCTATGCGTCTGCGGGTCGTATCAACCTCATCGGAGAGCACACCGACTATAACGGCGGTTTCGTGTTTCCGGGCGCAATCGACAAGGGCATTGTCGCCGAGATAAGGCTCAACGGGACAAACAGGGTGAAGGCCTTTGCGCTCGACCTTGACGAATATTGCGAGTTCGGACTCAACGAGGAGGATATTCCTGCCCAGAGCTGGGCGAGGTACATCTTCGGCGTGTGCCGCGAGACAGTCAAGAGAGGCGGGAAGGTCGAGGGATTCGACACCGTCTTCTCCGGAGATGTCCCTCTCGGAGCAGGAATGTCGTCTTCCGCAGCGCTTGAGAGCACTTTCGCTTTCGCACTCAACGAGATTTTCCAGAATGGAATCGACAAGTTCGAACTTGCGCGCATCGGTCAGAGCACCGAGCACAACTACTGCGGCGTGAACTGCGGAATTATGGACCAGTTCGCTTCCGTATTCGGGAAGGCGGGCAACCTGATGCGTCTGGACTGCCGTTCGATGGAGTTCGAATACTTCCCGTTCGACCCTGAAAAGCACGGCTACAAACTGGTTCTTCTCAATTCCTGCGTGAAGCACGAACTTGTGGGTTCTCCATACAACGACCGCAGGGCATCCTGCGAAAGGGTGGCAAAGGTTCTCGGTCAGGAGTTTCTGCGCGGAGCCACGATGGAACAGCTTGACGCGGTCAAGGACAAGATTTCCGAGGAGGACTACAAGCGCGCCCGCTATGTGATAGGGGAGGAGAAGCGCGTGCTCGATGTCTGCGATGCCCTCAACAAAGGCGATTACGAGACTGTCGGAGAGCGGATGTACGAGACTCACTGGGGAATGTCCGTTGACTATGAGGTTTCCTGCGAGGAACTTGACTTCCTTGCCACGGTTGCCAAGGAATGCGGCGTGACAGGGTCAAGAATCATGGGCGGCGGATTCGGCGGCTGCACCATCAACCTTGTCAGGACGGAACTCTATGATGCGTTCATCGCCAAGGCGAAGGCGGCTTTCAACGAGAAATACGGTCACGAGCCGATAGTCATCGATGTCGTCATCTCCGACGGCGCCCGCAAGGTAATTGAGTAAGCGCCACCCGGACTTTTTGAAGAATTTGACCACGGCCTCGCCAATCAGACGGTTTTCCTGAAGATTGACGGGGTCTGCTTTCTGGTGTCCGGTACATATTTTCCGTGTCTGCTTTCTGCGTCCGGTACAAGACGGGTCAAATAGTGTTGGAAAAATGTATAAAATCTACCGAAAACACCTTGGAAAAATGTATCTTACAGCTCAGGAACTCTCGGCGCACGGATTTTCGCTGTAATATCTCTGAAAATGCTAACTTTGGAGTCTCATATTCACGGGGAATATGATTCCGATGTGCAAAAATAATGGATATATGGGAAAAGGAATTGACAATCAGAGGTATAGAGATATGGTGACGGCTGCGGGGACTTACATCCCCGACATTGACATCGAATATCCGGAAGACCGGTCGGACACGCATATCGCCGGGGTGAGGTATGACGGGCGGCAGGTGACGCTGGACGAGAATTTCCCTTACTATGACCGTTCGCTCAAATTCCGTCTAAATCATGCGCTGAACCGGATTCTGCTGCGTTGTGTCGTGATTTTTGTCAATCGCGTGCGCTACGGGCTGAAGATTGTCGGCAAGGAGAATCTGCGGAAGAACAAGGCTCTGCTGCGGGAAGGGGCGATGACGGTCTGCAACCACGTCTATCGCTGGGACCTCGCCTGCGTGCTCGACGCCATAGGCAACAGGAATCTCTGGTTCCCCATCTATGGCGACCATATGAGGGGCAAGGACGCGTGGTTCATGCACTATCTCGGAGGCATCCCCATTCCCGAGAGCCGCGCCGGAATGCGTCCGTTCGACGCCGCTTTCGATGAGTACCGCAAGAAAAAGGAATGGCTGCACGTCTTCCCGGAGGCGGCCAGCTGGAGGTTCTACACCCCCATCCGCTCATTCAAGCGCGGGGCGTTCTCGATGGCCTACAAATACGGCATCCCCGTCATCCCCTTCGTCCTCTCCTACCGGCCGCGCACCGGAATCTACCGGTGGTTCGACAAACCGGACGTGCCGCTCCTGACCCTGCACGTCGGGACTCCGATTGTCCCTGACATCTCCAAACCGCGCAAAGAGGAAAGCACACGCCTGCTTCAGGAGGCGCATGCGCAGATGGTCTCGATGGCGGGCATCATTTCCAACCCCTGGCCGGCGGAATAATCCCGATTCCAATACAACTCCCCCGCACTTCGTTTTAGTAAGCGTTAAAAAATAAATTGGTGGAGATTTTTTAAGGATTACTTTAGGTAGAATTACCTATATGAATTGCGGATGGGCGTCAGTACATTTGCCAAAGATTCAACCTACTCGATATACAACATGAAAAAGTCACAATTGTTCAAACATCTGCTTCCTGTCCTTCTCGCGGCTGCGGCGTTCATCTCCTGTGAGACCAAGATTGACACGGATTCCTCCGTGGAAGTCACGGAAATCGTGTTCACTTCCCCGAAAAACGGGAAACTCGACTTGATTCAGGGCGAGTCCGAGAGGATCCGCTACACTCTCATGCCGGAGTCCGCCCTCGCGACTGCGGTTCTCGAATGGGAAAGTTCCGACGAGAGCGTGGCCGGCGTGAAAAACGGCAAGGTGACAGCCTATGCCCCGGGGACCGCGACAGTCCAGGCGACCTGCGGGAAAGCGGTGTCCGAAAAAGTGAAGGTGACGGTCTCGCCCGTCCCGCTGACATCGTTCTCCGTCCCTTCATCGGTGGAGCTTTATGTCGGAGTGGAGCAGAAAGTCGATGTCTCCGTGCAGCCTTCGGCGGCCAATTCCGCCTCGCTTGACTGGGAAATCAGCGACGAAGACATTCTCAGGCTGGACTTCGTCGAGGGCGAGGCTATTCTCACCGGGCTCAAGACGGGAAAATGCAACATAAAGGTCAGCGCGAAAGATTTCGAGGAAGGCTCCGCAGCCGGAACCCCGAAGACCATCTCCGTGACGGTCAGCGCGCCGGAGTCGCGGATCGCGCTCGTCTATTCCTCCGCGTCCAAGCAAGAGGTAATCAAGAACGGTGACGAAATAGACTGGGGCAATATATCCGGGACGACGGTCTCCGGAGGGAAAATCATCTCCATAGTCAGCATAATCCCGGATCTGAAGGAATCAGACTTCATATTCTCCTCCTCGAACGAGTCGGTCTGCACAATCGCTTATGCCGCTCCGTCCGATTCGAAAGGTGCTACCGCCAGTCTTATACTCACCGCAGGGGGAGCCTTCGGCAGCAGCGGAATCAGCGTGAAGATTGCCGACAGGGAACTGGGGATTGAACATTCGATCGATTTCACGCTCAAGCGCACGGCCAAGGGCATCCCGGGCGAGATGGTGGTGACGGATCCGGAGGGCAATGTCGTCAAGAACGGCGGAGTCAGCCGTCTCGCGCAGAACTCTTCGGGCACTTTCAGCATCAATTCCGGCTATGAGACGAAATGGACTGTCACAGGAGGAACAGACCTCATTTCGCTCACCCACAGCGGCGGCGATGCAGACTGGGCTCCGAAAGCGGAGATTTCCGCAGGCGAGACGACCGGGCAGGCGACCGTGACAGTCACCGACCAGAGCGGGAAGTCAATGTCCTTCACCGTGAAAGT
>CAVDEO010000167.1:0-3884 GCA_963607915.1 bacterium | reverse complement strand
GCACTGTACTCACAATTGACTTACGAAGGACTTACTCCTGTCCAAAGAAAGGGGTACATTATATTATATAAAAAAAACTGTTATGTTTAGCAATTACTCTGTAGAAGAAAAGATGCTAGTATGCGCATTGGTTAAGAATCTCTTTCAAGAGAGTAGCAAAGGCGCATTCGGCATCGACCACACACTTTTAAAAATGACAGGGAAAATGACACCTGCCTTATCTCAATTTTTAACATTATCCCAAGCTTATCTTCATGCCACAGGCTTAGGTGAAGACATGATAACAAATGCCCAAATATCAATGTATGTTTGGGAAAACATGTCACTCGACAAGCAAAGAACATTTCTTTTTGCAATGTTTCAGTTCCTCGAACTTCCTGATATAAGAAAGAATATGGCCCTGATGGGTGGTATTGCATGCGCATTAACTGAGACTCTGCGCAAGATTGATGGTAGCATTGTTTGCAATCCTTACACAGGGGAATTCTTTTGCGATAAGTATGGGATCCATACAGACCCCATTCTATACGATCTTTAATTCATCTCATTAAACACGAAATATGTCGAAAAGCAAAAGTGATTTATGTAATTCAATAGATGCGCTGAATGCATATTGTGAAAAATTGAACAGATTCTTTTATGGTAATTTTCACTTTGTAGAGTTACCGAGTTTGTCAAAATTATCATCGGCCAATACATATATAAAAGCTAGTAAGGGCGCAATCGAAGCTTTTCAATCAATGTTATACGAGATGAGAAGGGTTCTTGCGTATTCTTTAGAATGTTACATGGGCTATCGCAATTCTTGGTTTTCAGATATGGAATTCGCAAAGTCAGCAAAAATGCTTATCGACAAAGCCTCTGCCGAATTGGAGAAAATGAATCATTTTTTTAGCAACTACAAAATCATAGAAGAATAAAATAGCAATGTGGTGGAATAAACTAATTACCTGGTTCTCTGAATTAGGAGAACGACAAAGATGTATAAATGAGTTTAATCATTCGGCAAAGAATGCTTTTATCTACGGCGTTGTCCCTGTTTATATGAAAGCTGAGATTTCTAAAGGAAATAGAGATTATAGGCACAATATGTCTAGTTTTCTGTTTTCGGGCTTTAGGATTAAGACTGTATCGGGACGTTTCCTAACGCAGGCTGAAATTGAATCCGTGGGAGCGACCATTAGTTCGAATACTGAACTAATGCGCAAATTAGTAACATTAGGATTTGACACATTGGAAATCTATAATCCTGATGGACACAAAGTTAAGGACTGGAGATTGACAGGGATTCTTCAAATTGAAAGATAATGGGAAAAACAATCAAACTTCTCCATAAGAACAAAGTATCTGCGAAGGCGGACAATAACATGATGGATAATTTGTTGAATAGTATGTTCAATAGCAGACCATTGTATGATGAACTCAAAGTAAAATGTCATCCGGATAAATTTATTGACGAAGTTAAAAAGGCTGAAGCAGAAACGCTTTTTCGCAAACTACAAGTGTGCAAGCACGATATACAAAAGATGATGGAATTGAAAAATCAAATAGACAGTCTTTGTGAATCAAAATAATGTTTTCGTCGTCTTATAGATTATGTTTACCTCGCGGCGATTTTGACATTGATATGGTGCATAGCAATAAAAAAATCGTAGAGAGATGAAACATTATTACGATAGACAACTAAAAAAATAAACGATATGAAACACAAGGGATTATTGATGCTGCTTCTGGCGGTGGCGGTTGCGCTGGGGATGCCGGCGGAGGGATTCGGGCAGAAGAAAGGCGGTGCCGAGGATGACTATAACCTGAAGAAGGCCTGGGAAGAGGTGCAGAAGGACAACTATGACTCGGGCACGGCACTGAAGCTGTTGGGAAAGCAACTGGAAGTCACTCCTGACAATGTCGAGGCTCTGTATCTGCGGGCAAGGGTCTATATGAAGGACAATGAATATGCGCTGGCCCTGACCGACCTTAACCGGGCAATTAAAATCAACAAGCCGAAGAAAACGAACTTTGCGAACTCTACCCTGCACGCATGGAAGGCGTCAGTCTATGCGAATTCCGGAGATTTCATGAAGGCCGAAGAGGAGCAGGGGCTCACGGTCGCTCTGGCCCGCAAGGACAACAGAGAGAGTCTGCCGAGCTTTCTGAGAGGATATGCGCACTATCTGTATGTGAACGACAAGTACGACGAGTCCGATGCGGCCTACAACGAATGCCTGAAGGAGAACGAGGGCGACACACATGCGATGGCGGGCCTCGCCAGGAATCAGATTGGGCGCAAGAATTATGACGGGGCAATCGAAATCCTTGAAAAATGCCGTGCGCTGTCGCCGGAATATGCGGAAGTCGAGCATTTTGAGGCTCTGGCATACGACGGAAAGGGCGAGACGGACAAGGCAATTGACCGCGTGATTGCTCTGATTGACAAGGACTTTGACCTTGTCGATAATGAGATGCTTGAAATATTGTCAAAGCACATGACATACACGATTGCCAAGATTCGCAGCGGAATCAGAAATGCCGATAATCCCGAGATTTTCAAATATATGCTTCCGGCAATGTTGCAGAAAGCCGGGGAATACGAGGACGCATTCTTCGCATATCAGAAAAACACTGAAGAATTCGGCGAAGAGCTGACGGATCATATGGCTCAATGCCTTACGGAACTCGGCATGAACGAACTCGCGCTTGACCAAATCGAAAGGTATCTTTCCCGGGACAAGGAAAATGTGAATGCTTTGGCCGAAAAAGGCGACATTCTGAAAAGACTGCAAAGATATGAGGACGCGCTGAAAGTATATGACGAAATCATCGAAATCTACCCGATGTCGGCCTGGGGATATTATGCGAAAGGATGGTGTTTCGAGCTTATGGGAGACGACGAGGCGATGAAATACTATGACACGGGAATTGATTTGGACTCAAACTATCCTTATATTTTCCTGATGCGCGGAGAGATGAGGATGAAGAACGGCGATGCCGCAGGAGCGGAAGAGGATTTCCGCCGGGTGGTTCAGATTGACACGACGGCGGACACGAGCTCATGCAGGATGTACGCGCTTCATTTTCTCGGGCAGGACAAGGAAGCCGAGGAATGGATCCAGACAATCATCGACAAGAACCCCGGCGATGTCGGCGTGTGGTACGACAAGGCTTGCCTGCTCTGCCGGATGGGACGGGAAGACGATGCAATGGAGGCTCTCAGGACATCGCTTTCCAAAGGATGTGTGAATTTTGCGCACATAGAGGCGGACGACGACCTCGACCCGATTCGCGGGAGAGAAGATTTCAAGTCCATGGTCGAAGAATACCGGAAAAAGTCCGAAGAACGGCAGAAGCGTTTTCTCGAACGCCTGCATGAGGCACGGCTCGAAAAGGATAATGAGAACGGCCACATCACGACGGAGATTGCCATCAACCGCAAGGGCGGCGGCACATTCGAGGTGCCGTGCACGGTGAACGGTCTGGAGCTCAAGATGTTCTTTGACACGGGAGCATCCGACGTGACGATTTCCTCCGTGGAGGCGAACTTCATGCTGAAGAACGGACAGCTGTCGAAGGACGACATCAAGGGCAAGAAGTACTACCAGATAGCCAACGGCGACATCGCCGAAGGGACGACGGTGGTTCTGCGCGAAGTTAAAATCGGTGACGCGGTGCTGCACAATGTCGATGCATCCGTCGTTCACAGCCAGAAGGCTCCCCTGCTCCTCGGCCAGAGCGCCCTCGAACGCTTCGGCACCATCACGATTGACAACATCAACTCCAAGCTGCTGATTCAGCAGTAGAAGGGTCGGTTTACCTATGGAAGAACTGCCCGACAAGAGGGTGACTAAAAAGTCGAAAGACTGATTAGCCACCCTCTCTTTTTGTCATCA
>CAVDEO010000166.1:0-3976 GCA_963607915.1 bacterium | reverse complement strand
TACAGTAAATGGTGCCCAATATGTCTACCGCTGCGTCCGTGACATCCGCACCGATTAGCGCCATGGTTTGTGGCTTGCAGGAGAGTTGCTGCTGAAGATTAGAGGCGCTCTAAATGCTGCGGAAACACAAAAATCCCCGACGGGAAACCGCCGGGGATTTTATTTGTTCTCAAGTGTTTCAGCTCAGCCTTCTGAATAAGCTGCTGAAACTAACTCTGTCAGTTGAACTGGGCGAACTCGATGTCATTGGCGGCGCGCTTTGCAAGGCACTCGCACTTCTTCGCCTTTTCGAGGTTGGTCTTGACACCGTTCTTGTCACCCTTGCGGGCAGCGATGATTGCCTTGAGGTATGCGCCCTTAGGGCAGTCGCAGCAGATTGCTGACTCGGCAGCGGCGTAGTTGCCGGTGAGGATGTTCGCGAGAGCGGCGGTGAAGCCTTTCTTGCCGGCGAGCTTGGAAGCGGCAGCCTTGTAGTCACCCTTGAGAATCTCAACGGTTGCGGCATTCTCGACAGCGGCTTCAGTTGCGGAAGCGGCGAAATGCTTTGCAGCCTCGTCAAGCTTGTTCTCGCGGAGGGCGAGCACGCCGAGGACATTCTTCACATCGGCATCGTTGGCGTCGCACTTTGCGATGGCAGCCTTGCAGTCAGCGTCCTTGCCGTTCTGTGCATAGACAACTGCGAGGTTGTACTGAGCGACGGCGCTTGAATACTTCTCGATGGCCTTCTTGTAGAGAGCGACCTTGTCGGCCTCTTTCTCGACGAGAGTTGCGGCGTGGAGGAGTGCCGGCTCGTCAAGAACGTCGATGTTCTCGTCGACGAGCTTGAGAAGTTCCTCGCTTGAGTAGTTGGTGAACTCGACATTGGCGATGAAGCGTGCGCGGCGGAGTTCAGGAAGAACCTCCTTTGCGAGAGTCGTGTAGACTGCGGACATATTCTTGATTTCCTGCTCGCGGACAGCCGGGTCGCTGTACATTGAAAGGACGCGGAGGATGAGTTCCTTGTCCTCGATGTCAGAGTTTGCGACGAGCTCCTGGAAGCCTTCCCAGTCCTGACCGATTGACTTCACATTCACCGGAGCGTCGATAGGCGCTTTCTTTGTCACTTTCTTGAACGCCTTCTCGGCAGAGTCGGAACGTTTGTCGGAAAGTTTGGCGTTGAGCTTCTCGCCGCCGTCAGGTGAGGCGTATGCGACGATGTCCGTGCTTACGATGGTCTTGCGCTCATTCTCTTCAGCAGCTTTCACAGCGGCAAGGAAATCCTTTACGGACTGTCCCTTGAGCTCTGAGTTGCGTACATTTGAGCTGTTGATTGTGTAGAGAATCTGACCTTCTTCCGGCATGTTGATCACAGCCTGATAGCCGTCAGCCTTGAGGTCAAGCTTACCCTTTTTGCAGGCAAGCATATAAGTGGTGTTCGCACCGTCGGCAGCCTTCTTTGAAGGAAGGTCAATCTTCTTGTCCTTGTAGCTCACCACGCCGCGGAGTTCAAGATAGCACTTCTCCATTCCTTTTGCATAGGTGAAGTGAACCTTCTTCGTGACAGTCGAGCCGGCTGAAGGAACGACCTCGTAGTTGTCCTTAACCTTCTCGCCCTGGAACTTGAACGGCTCCATCGCCTGCTCTCCTCCGTCATAGACGATTACCGGAGTGACGGTGAGGATTGCCTTCGGATGGAAATAATCCTTAGGGTAGGTTACCGTGACTGTGGCGTCGATGTTACCGGCCACTACTTCAAGAACGGCAGGATCGCACTTGACGATCACATTCTCTGCCTGTTCCGCCATTTTCTCGGGTGAGCTGCAGGCAACTGCGGCGAGACCGAGAGCGATAGCCAAGAATTTGATGCTCTTTTTCATTTCATTTGTTTTTATTAAGGTTTATGATATCCCAAAATCTTACGCCCCGACGCACGGGGTCAAATCCGCGCAAATATAATCAAATTTCATATAAAACCGACATACACGCACGGACAAACCCACATTCCATACAAAAATAGTGCTCAAAGCGGTTTTTTTCTTAACTTTGTCCGCGACTTCAGGGCATGACTCCTGTCATCTGCCATGATGTCCGTCACATGCAAGGATAAGCAAGGTCATGAACGCGAACGAACTTCAGTCACTGAAAAACAAATATGACATCATCGGCAGCGATCCGGCCCTGAACCGGGCGCTGGAAATCGCCGTGGCGGTGGCTCCGACCGACATCACGGTGCTCATAACGGGAGAGAGCGGCGTCGGGAAGGAGAATATTCCCCGGATTATCCATCAGAACAGCAGGAGAAGGACGGGGAAGTATTTTGCCGTGAACTGCGGGGCGATTCCGGAGGGGACTGTCGATTCAGAACTGTTCGGGCACGAGAAGGGTTCGTTCACCGGAGCGATAGACACGCGCAAGGGATATTTCGAGGAGGCTGACGGGGGGACGCTCTTCCTCGACGAAATCGGGGAGCTGCCCCTGGCCTCGCAGGCGAAGCTGCTGAGGGTGCTCCAGTCGGGGGAATTCATCAGGGTCGGCTCGTCAAAGGTGCTCAAAACCGATGTGAGGGTCGTCGCGGCGACGAATGTGAACTTGTTGCACGCGGTTTCCCGGGGAAAGTTCCGCGAAGACCTGTTCTACAGGCTCAACGCCGTGACCATTATGATGCCGTCCCTGCGTGAGCGTCCGGGGGACATCCACCTGCTGTTCAGGAAGTTCGCCACGGATTTCGCGGACAAATACGGGGTCGCCCGCGTCGTGCTCACGGAAGACGCTGTTCTGGCCCTCAGGAAATACCGCTGGCCGGGCAACATCCGCCAGCTGAAGAATGTCGCGGAGACGGTCTCCGCCATAGAGTCGGCGAAATGCGCCTCAAGGGCGGACAAATGCGAAGTGGATGCCGTGACGCTGCGGAGGTACCTTCCCGATCAGGACGAGAACCTGCTGCCCGCGACGGTTGAGAAAGGCCGGGATGCATTCCGGAATCCGGAGGAGCGGGAGGCCATAATCCGGGCGATATACCAGCTCAGACAGGATGTGGACTATCTCAAGGAGGTCATGCGCAAGGGCGGGGGAGAGACCCGGCATGCCGCTCCGGAGATTGCCTCTCCGCAGGACGGCGGTTTCGTGAACGACGGAAACTTTGCGCGGAACGGGAGTTTTGCGCAGGACGGAAACTTTGCACACGACGGCGGTTTTGCGCACGACGGCGGTTTTGTGCACGACGGAAGCTTTGCGCAGGACGGCGGTTTTGTGCAGGGCTGGGAAACGGACGGGAGGCAGACCCGCCAGATGACTGACGACATGGAACCCGAAGAACAGGGCGTGGTGGAGAACTTCAGTCAGGACATCAGCCTGAAGAAGCTGAGCATGGAACTGATTGAAAAGGCTCTGAAAAAGCACGACGGCAACCGGAAGGCGGCCGCTGCGGAACTCGGAATCTCGGAGCGCACGCTCTACAGGAAAATCAAGCAGCAGAACCGAGGCATATGATGAGACATATATATATTACAAAACTTCTGAAAACGATATTTCTCGCGTCAGCCTCCTTTCTTGCGACGGCCTGCGGGATATATTCTTTCACCGGGACGTCGATACAGCCGGACGTAAAGACCGTGAACATTGAGTATTTCGAGTATAAGGCGCTGAAAGTCAATCCTTCGCTCGCCAATGACCTGACTGAGGCGATGAAGGACAAGTTCCGCAAACTCACTAAACTGGAGCAGGTGGACATGGACGCGGATCTCACGATTGCGGGAGAAATCACGGGCTACGATGTGAAGGCGACATCGGTCTCCGCGAACGAGCAGGCTGCGATGAACCGTCTGACAGTCAATGTGAAGATTTATTTCACGAACAAGAAATATCCGGAGGACGACTTCGAGAAATCCTTCTCGGCATACGCCGACTTCTCTGCGGATCAGATGCTTGACGCCGTGGAGAGTGAACTCATTTCAGGCACGGACGGAATCCTCGACAAACTTTGCGAGGACATTTTCAA
>CAVDEO010000165.1:0-3988 GCA_963607915.1 bacterium | reverse complement strand
TCATCAACACCAAGGTATTCCAGCAAGCGCTATCGAGAATGTAATGGCAAAAGACAAAATTCATATAACCCGTGAAAACGGCGAACAAGTCGAGGCGCAGGCTCCAGTAATCGTTTCGGCCAGCAGGAGTACTGACATCCCGGGATTCTACAGCGACTGGTTCCTTCACCGGCTGAATGTTGGATACTCCGCATGGACAAACCCTTTCAACGGAGTGCGCAGCTATGTGTCATATCAGAACACGCGGCTAATTGTCTTTTGGTCCAAGAATCCACAGCATCTGCTCGACGCGAACGGCCTGCTCGACTACCTGCAAGAGAATGGCATCAACTGCTATGTCCAGTTTACCCTCAACGACTATGTGGAGGAGAAACTTGAACGCGGCGTGCCTTCCGTTGAGGCGCGCATTGCCACATTCAAGGCCCTTGTCGGGAAACTCGGCTTCGGGAAAGTTATCTGGCGCTTCGATCCGTTGATTCTAACTGACAAGATTGGCGTTGACGACCTGCTGCGCAAGGTCAAGAACATCGGCGACCAACTGAAGGGATATACGGAGAAACTTGTCTTCAGTTATGCGGACATCGCTGCATATAGGAGAGTAAAGGCCAATCTGGAGCAGAATAATATAAACTACCGCGAGTTTACCGAAACTGACATGATTCAGTTCGCCTCCGGTCTTCAGGAGCTTAACAATTCCTGGGGGTACACCCTAGCGACCTGCGGAGAGAAAATTGACATTGAGAAATACGGCATTGTCCAGAATAAATGCGTGGATGATGACCTGATGGTAAAGTACTTCTCTGATGACGCGAAACTGATGGACTACCTGGGAGTTGAGGTTCGTGAGGCCGACCTCTTCACCGGCGAACGCACAGTCATCAAGAAAAAGAACAACAAAGACAAAGGACAGCGTCAGTTCTGCGGCTGCATAGTCAGCAAGGACATCGGTGAATACAACACTTGCGCCCACCTTTGCGAATACTGCTATGCGAACAGCTCGAAAGAGGCTGCACTGCGCAATCTGCAGACGCACAGACAGAACCCGTTTGCGGAGACTATAATTGGGAAATGATATGGCATACAAAGAAGAACTGTCTGCTCTAGGGGAAGTCTCCTTTGACAATATAAGAAGGTTGGCATATAGCTATGTCATAAACCTTTCAGACGAAGAAAAAACCGCCCTGTATGAATCCGTCAATCACGGAGTGAACCTCCTTGACTCGGATGCTCAAATGAAATTGTATATGTATTCCTTTGGCAAAATGCATCAGGCTAAGGTATACAGGGCACTTCAGGGTCTAGACCTGAATGTTTTCTCCAGAAGCGACTTTGATGTGGTCGACTGGGGGTGCGGCCAAGGCCTCGCAACAATCTGCTTATTTGATTATCTGAAGGCAAAGCATCTTATCAACAGAGTCAAGAACATCACTCTGATAGAACCTTCAGATGCGGCCAGAGAGAGAGCTGAAATTCACGTCAAAGCGTTCGTTGGGACACATGCGAAAGTGAAATGTTGCGGGAAATTCCTGGACGATGTAGCGGAAGAAGACATCGAGTCCGAAAGCCCGGTCACAATTCATTTCTTCTCGAATATTCTAGATATCAGCAATATTGATCTGAAGCGACTGGCTGAAAAGCTTGGAGCAAATGTTCAGGGGCTGCACTATGTTGTCTGCATTGGGCCAATGAACAGCGGTAACCGCCGAATAGACCGTTTCTATGAGTATTTCAATGCTCCTGAAACCTTTATGAATGAGAAGGAGTCTGAGTACCGGTATTCTGACAACAGCAGGCCTTGTTCATACAATATCAAGGTTTTCAAACTTGACAACAACCAGATTAATGTCATTGCTGTAGACTATTATCCTGATACCCAGTTCTATGCCGGCTATCAGTTGGATGCAGTCAGAAATGCTCTAAAAACGGAAGATGAGGAATTCAACAAGAAGGTCAGCGACCTCTACAAATACCTCTCGAGTTTCGAAGTTGCGGCTCCGTTTGATTTTGGTGCCGGAGTTTACGATGATGTTCACCCCGTACTGGCCGTTCTCAACAATATCGTGACAAGAGGACTTCCGACAAAGAGCAGCCCGTTTATTGAGGAATCTTTCGCCTCGATGGGTAATCACCATCAGGAGGATGAGTTGGGATCACTGAAT
This sequence comes from bacterium, assembly GCA_963607915.1. Classification (GTDB taxonomy): domain Bacteria; phylum Bacteroidota; class Bacteroidia; order Bacteroidales; family UBA932; genus Cryptobacteroides. The sequence continues at coordinate 1,829 of CAVDEO010000165.1, read as the reverse complement.
TATGCCGCTGATAATCTCGATGCAAATGAGCTTTTCCTGGCCCTTCACGCCATCGATTCCCGATTTGTGTTGAATGTCGAAAATTATAATAACGCTATTCTGGAGAGCGAGTTTGAAAAGACATTCATCACCTCTTCTGCCCCGCAATTCTTCAGGCAATTGTTCCAACCTCAACGCAGTCTAATTTCCATAACCGGAAACTCTGTTCACCATTCCCAGAGAGTAGATTTCGCCTGTCAATATCCATATGGGGCAGTTGATGCCAGCGGGAATCAGTATAAGGGCTGCGTCGTTGAACTTGATGGCGTTCAGTACCATTCAAATGAGAAGAACCGTCTGCAGGATGCGCAGCGGGCTGAAGTTCTTGAACAGAGCGGCTGGAAATGCGTCAGGATCTCAGACTATAAGCAAATCGGGAATGAACTTAAAACCCTTAACAATGAGTACTTCACCACAGTAAACAAAGCTTGTAAGAAGGAATTCACAGAGGATTGGAAACGCAATTTGCAGATGACGATGAGTCCATTGGGTGTTGCTCGCGTGGAGAAAACCATCCTCGAGACTCTGATGACTGGCAAGCTGAACATCGAAGATGCCGAATGGCATATTCTAGCGATAGAGAGAGATGTGCCTTGCGTTGCTCTGGCTATGAGGGACCTTTGCCAGATGTTCAATAACATAACCTCGTTGAGTAATGATTATCAGAATCTCAAATTTCCGACAGTCCACTTGGACATAATCAGTTCAAAGGAATTTGCTAACTCCGTTCTGCATACTTTCAGCAACGATACTTCTGCCTTTGAAGTCAATATATTTGATTCCGAGGAAGCAGTCGATAGAAGTCACCAGTATGATGTTGTGTTGGATGTAGCCGTTCTACGAAGGACAGAGATAGAGTACAGAGCTTTCAGTAAATTCAAATGCCCGAGCAAGTGTTACTTCTGCATCAGAAACGCTAACTATATAAGGGGCGAGAGACATATCTATACCACAGACACAATAGAGTACCAGCCTTTAGTGACAAAGGATATGCAAGGCAATTACGAGGACATTCCTGATAAAAAGGCCTTGCTAAAATACTTCCTGCGACTTGTATTCAGAAAGAAAGACTTCCGTCCCGGACAGCTTCCTATATTGAGTCGTGCACTTCAGAACAAGAGCGTAATCGGTCTCTTACCGACCGGCGGCGGTAAGTCTCTTACTTATCAACTGGCTGCAATGCTTCAGCCGGGAGTTACGATTGTCGTGGATCCTCTGAGGTCACTTATGGCTGATCAATATGACGGACTCTTGAAGGCCGGTATTGATACGTGCACCTTCATCAATTCGACCATAGATGCGGCAGAGAAGGAAAGAAGAGCGTCAATGATGGAGACATCAAAGGTGCAGTTCGTTTTCCTTTCTCCGGAGCGTCTGTGCACGTACGCCTTCAGGGAGAAGCTACGCAATATGCACCGGCTTGGAGTTTATTTCACCTATGGCATCATCGATGAAGTTCACTGCGTTTCAGAATGGGGACACGACTTCCGCTTTACGTATTTGCACCTTGGGCGCAATCTCTATCAATATGTATTGCCTAAGCAAGCCGGAGAGGATAAACACCTAACATTGTTCGGCCTCACAGCCACGGCATCCTTCGATGTGCTTGCCGATGTGGAGAGGGAACTTTCCGGTGAAGGAGCGTTTGAACTGGATGCCGACACCATTGTGCGCGATGAAAACACAAATCGACTTGAACTGCAGTACAAGATGGAGAAGGTGCCCATCAAGTACGAATACGACCAATATTACAATCAGAAAGGGCACATTGACGAGAGCCTCCCTCGAGC
>CAVDEO010000164.1:0-4051 GCA_963607915.1 bacterium | reverse complement strand
ATAGACCAAAAAGACAAACAAAGATTATCAAGTTATTTTTTAAGGATTACTAAATAACGTCTAAAAAGGAAATCAATATGAAAACATACAGATTTTTTCTTCTGCTCACCGCCGCTCTCTCTCTGGCTGCCTGCCAGAAAGAAGTCTTTGAAGTGGACGGCGGGACCGAAGACAAGATAAAGCAGATGACCACGCCGAAAGCCCAGCTGCGCAACGCTTCAGGTTCGGCGTACTTCACGACGGTCGAGGCTTTCGAGGAGGAGACCACAGTCGGACTGCACCTCGAACTTTCCAAGGCTGCCGCCTCGAACATTTCGGGGACGCTCGCCTATGGCGATGAATCTTACATCACTCAGTACAACGCCACCTACGGCACATCCTACAAGGCGTTCCCGTCCACGAAAGTTTCATTCGGAGACCCGGCGGTGGTCTTTGCCGGCGAAAAGGTTTCCACCGACTCCGACATAACAATCACGGTCGATGATTCCATACTCGCCTCCGAGAACTATAAGGACGGCGGCGGAGACATCGTCTATGCGATTCCTGTAACCGTGACGACTGACGACAGTTCCGTCACTCTTCCGGGAGAGCCGCACATCATCTTCGTGAAGAACAGGAAGGGTATAACCCCGATTTCCAAGGACAGGCCGTACCACATCTTCAGCTGTCAGGAAACCGGCACGGCTAACCCTCTCTTCCATCTCGCCCTCGAGCTCGGGAGCACCGGCGAGCCGCTTTTCGACTATGTCATAGTCTTCTCCTCCGCTCTGATATGGAATCCGGATGAGATGGCAATCCAGGTTCATCCGAACACTTGCCAGGCGGCGCTCAACGCCAATTATGAAAAATATGTCAAGCCTCTCCACGACAGGGGGATCAAGGTCATAATGTCCCTGCTCTCCACGGGTAGGGACGGCCAGGGTCCGGGCACCGGTCTGACGATGTCCAGCATCGAGGACGACACTGCGAAAGAAGTGGCGAAGATGCTCGCCGACTACTGCAACGCCTACCACATCGACGGCATTTTCTTCGACGAGGAGTACGGGCAGACCAGAGATGACATCCCGGGAGTCGCTTCCTATGCTTCGTCCCGTCTGACCTCGCGCCTGTGCTACGAGACCAAGATGGCGATGCCGGACAAGGAGGTCATAGCCTACAATTACAGCTACACTTCCAATCTGTATGCGGTCGACGGAGTTTACCCGAAGGATTACATCGACTGGGTGATTGCAGATTACGGTTCCTGGTCACAAGGCAACTATGAGGGCGGTATGCCGTTGTCGAAGATGACTCCGAACAGCGTGAACTGCGCTCCGGGAACTCAGAGCTGGAATGCGACTTCATACACGCTCAGCACTCTCAAGAATCAGGGCTGGGGCGGGTATATGGTGTACTGCCTCGACTTCTCGATAGACACCTGGTCCAACCAGTGGACATCTCTGCAGAGGATTGCGCAGTATCTTTTCAACGACAGCCTCGTCGACACCGGCTACAGGCCGAAGGCGGAATGGTAGCCGATGGGAATAGGATGCATAAGATTCTGTTTAACGATTGTTTCTAAAAACAAAGGATATGAAAATCAATAGAATATTATCAGCAGTTTCAGTTTTCGCGGCTCTGGCTCTTGCCGGATGCCAGAAAGAGGCTGAGACGGTGAAGGATTCGGTGCAGCTGGATCCGGAATCGGCGGTTGTCGGTTTCCTCCCTGTCACGGCGGAGACGACGGTGACTTCATCCGGGGAGTGGACGGTGGAAGGGGACTACACCTGGGTCACTCCGTCCGCAAGAAGCGGCAAGTCCGGCGACAAGGTGACTTTCTCCTGCGCCGCCAACACAGGAGGCAAGGAACGCGCGGCTCTCTTCAAGTTCCGCTGCGGGTCCGAATATGTCAACTTCGCGCTCAGGCAGGAGTCCGGAATCATCGAAATGACCGCCACCCTCACCTCTGTTTCCGCAGTGAGCGGGGAATATGTCTTCAATCTCAATGTCGTGTCTGAAAAGGATATAGACAAATTCGTAAGCTGGGGTCTCCGCTGGTCGACCGACCGTGAGAATCTCATCACGGAGGGTGTTGACATCGCCATCGAGGGCGCACCGAAGACCGGCGACACCGAAGTGACCGTCAAGGACTTCGAGGACGGCTTCAGCTACTGGTTCGTCGGCTGGCTCGAAATGTCGGACGGCTCCCGCAGCTACACCGAGGATCCGGTGAAGATTCTGATCAAGGCGACCTTCAACAGCGAAATCACCGTCGAGAACGTCAGGGCCTACCAGGCTGACTTCTGCTACACGGTGACCTTCCCTGTAGAGGAGACCGGAGTATGTCTCGACGAGATGGATTCCGACCTGACTTATGGCAACGCGATAACCTATGTCTTCGATTATGAAGGCGAGGTTCCGGCCGGAACTGAGGTCACGGTCAATCCTCTCCACAACGAGTGCTCGGATACTGAAGGCGAAAGCTTCGCCCTCCTGCCTGAAACGCAATACTATCTGCGCGCCTATGTGAAGACTTCCGACGGGGAAATCACCTATGGCCCGACGGAGACCTTCACGACCAAGGCGAGCCCTTGGGACAATCTGATTACTGACGGCACTTTCGAGGACGACTACAGCCATTTCCAGTCCCTCTGCGAGTTCGGCCCTGTCAAGGACGGCAAATTCGGTGACAGTCAGTATGTGACCGAGTCCGCTTCCGAAACTCAGGAGAATTTCCGCAAATCGTGGAAAACTGCTCTCTCTTCCTATAGCCCGGATTCCAAGTATGCGGCCCTTTTCAGCGAGCTCGCATTCGTGGAGAACGGAGCCGACATTATGGTTCAGAACATCGTCTGGAGGGAAGGCACAGCCGGCGAGAACAAGCCTGCGAACGCCAACCGCGTCGGCGGGTTCATCTATAAGCTCAGCGACGACGGAGACGGATTCTTCAGTTTCATTCCTGTAAAGGACTACCCTTATGCCTTCGTTCCGGACAATTCCAAGGCTGTCACCGAACAGGGGATGAAGCCGGGAGAAATCATCGACATCCTGGGCGCGGCGTCAAATGCGGCGGAACTCAACAACATCCGTTCATACTGGGCTTCGGGGACCTTCTTCCTCGACTGGGGGGAGACCAAGACCTTCGACGGAAAGGAGTACAGCGAGATTATTCTCTACAAGGACGAAGGACTCCACGAGGAGATTTTCCGCTTCAACGCGGCGAACTTCGGTCAGGATGCGTATGTGCCTGAGGCGCAGAACGGAACGACCACCTGGTCTTTGTATATCGGCGATGGCACTTCGACGAAATATGACCTCGAAGAACTCTCCACCGGAGGCTATTATCTCCGTCTCGACCAGTCGCTCGCCGGCAAGACCGTGAGAATCTCCAAGTCCACCGGAGGCTACCCTGCCTACATACCTGACGGCAACGGCAAGTACAAGGCGGTGAACAGCGCTTCAGAGGGAACCTACACCGTTCCGGAAGCCAACGAATGGGCGAACAAATGCGCCGTTTCATTCAGCGTCGGCAGCGGCGTATGCATAGTCAAGGACATCTGCGTGCTTTCCGACACCTGCTTCCCTTCCGGTGACCAGATTTCCGGAGTCAGCAACTGGGATTGCAACGCTAGTTACAGATACTTCAAAGGCAAGTACTTCGCTCCTTCCGACAAGCTTTACGAGCCGCACATCTACAGGTGCGACGTGACTTTCAAGACAGGCGGAGGTGAGGGATTCAAGATTCCGTATACTTCAAGTTACACGAAAGGCGGCTACAATTCGACCGCAACTGTTCCGGACAACAATCCTGTCAACAATTGGATCGGCGTATGCGTCGAGACCGGTGACAGCAGCGGCGGAGCCAAGGACTGGAAGTGGAAGCCTGATGTCGACGGCGACTACACCATCGAACTTGACCTCAGCGCGATGCAGCTCCGCGCAGTCAAGAGGTAGGTTAGCTGAACCGTGAATATGACAGGGGATGATGGAAGAACTTTCGTGTCATTCCCTGTCTTTTCATAGATAATCATCATTCAGGCAGGTAATCATCATTTGCTGAATCGTCAATATA
>CAVDEO010000163.1:0-4061 GCA_963607915.1 bacterium | reverse complement strand
TCTGGGACGATGTCGTTTCAGCCTCGGACAGGATGGTGGAGATGGCGGCGGAGGGGATGGCGTAGTCTAATCCGCGGAGCCATCACATAAAAGAGCAGGTATGACAGCAAGAGAGGTCCTGAAGAAATACTGGGGCTACGACAGCTTCCGTCCCAAACAGGAGGAGATAGTGCAGGCTGCGGCAGAAGGCCGTGACGTGCTCGCCATACTCCCCACGGGCGGAGGCAAGTCCGTCTGCTTTCAGGTTCCGGCCATGATGAAGCCGGGCCTTGCCATCGTCGTCACCCCGCTCATAGCCCTGATGAAGGATCAGGTTCAGAATCTTGCCGGGCGCGGCATACGCGCCATCGCCGTCTATGCCGGAATGACCGGGCGCGACATCGACCTTGCCCTCAACAATGCCACATACGGAGACTGCAAGTTTCTCTACATATCCCCGGAACGCCTCGCCACGCGTCTCTTTCAGCAGTACCTCCGGAATATGGATGTCGCCTTCATAGTCGTTGACGAGGCGCACTGCATCTCCCAGTGGGGCTATGACTTCCGCCCCGACTACCTCAACATAGGAAAACTCCGCGACAGCGTCGATGCGCCGGTTATCGCCGTCACCGCCACCGCCACGCCGACCGTTGCGGACGACATAATGGACCGCCTCCGCTTCCGCGAGAAGCTGTTGATAAAGAGCGGCTTCGAGCGCCCCAACCTCTCCTATGTCGTGCGCCGTACGGAAGACAAGCTCGGCCAGATAATCAGCATCTGCGAGTCTGTCCCCGGCACCGGGATAGTCTATGTCAGAAACCGGAAGAAGTCCGAGGAAATCGCCGCATTCCTCAAACAGAAAGGAGTTTCGTCCTCCTTTTATCACGCCGGACTCGGCACATGGACACGCACGCGGAGGCAGGAGGCCTGGAAAAGCGGCGAAATCCGCGTCATGGTCTGCACCAATGCCTTCGGAATGGGGATAGACAAGCCGGACGTGCGCTTTGTTCTCCACTACGACATCCCGGATTCTCCGGAGGCCTATTTCCAGGAGGCCGGCCGCGGCGGTCGTGACGGGAAGCGGTCCTACGCCGTGCTCCTGTGGAACAGCTCCGACGTGAGGCGGCTTCATCAGACCGGGACGGTGTCATTCCCGGAATTGTCCTATGTGGAGGACATATATCAGAAAGTCCACATATTTCTTGACATACCCTACGAATACGGCGAAGCGTCCCAGCACAAATTCGATTTCGAGTCATTCTGCCGGCAGTTCGGACTCAGCCGGGCAAGTGCTTGGTATGCAATAAAATATATAGAAAAATCCGGACACTGGACACTCAGCGAATCCGTTGATGTCAAGACAAGGGTGATGATTTCCGCCGACAGGAAGACATTTTATGACTACAGTTTCGACGACCCGGTGCTTCCCCGTATCCTCGAAATCCTGATGCGGAAATATTCCGGGATATACAATGCCCCCGTTTCCATCGACGAGGATGAAATCTGCGGCCGTCTCGGACTGTCGGAAAAAGAACTCCATCAGGGGCTTTACTCCCTTTCGCAGCTGCACCTCATCCGCTACATCCCGAGCAGTGTCTCCGATGTCCTGTTCCTGAACCATGAACGTCTGATGCCCAAGAACATAGACCTGCGTCCGCAGACCTATGAGTTTCTGAAAAAGTGTCAGCACGAGCGTTCCGAGGCCATGGTCGGCTATGTCACGGAAGAGACTGAATGCCGCAGCCGTTATCTCCTGCGCTATTTCGGACAGGACGACTCCGCAGACTGCGGCACATGCGACGTATGCCGCTCCCGCAGAGCAGCTTCCGGGCAGCCGACGGCATCGGCACCTGCGTCGTCGCAGCCCACGGAACAGTTGACGGCCTGCGTACAGACTGGAAACGGCCGGCCGTCAGACGGGGGTCACGAGAAATTGGAGGCTCGTCTCTCAGGAATCATAAACGGTGAACTTCAGGGCAGATACGGTGTTGATGAACTCAAGCGTCTGGTCAACAATCCCGCGCAGGAAGACCTTCCGCAGCAGGTTCTCGACACTCTCCGCCGGATGATTGACGAGGGCGTCGTCCCTCCGCCGAAGCTGTGACGGGCGGAATGCCATCCGGACTTTATGCCCCGGAGCTTCGGGATTATGCCATCCGTCCGGGAGATGTCCCTTTCGCTGCGCTATGCCGTCCTGTGGGACTCGGCGTAGGCGTTGGCGGCGGCGAGAGCCGGGACAATATGGTCGTAGATGTTCTCCCGGCCGAGTTCGCTGTCGACTCCGAACTTCTCGAGAGTGCGCATAACTCTCGGCTGCACGCCGGACAGGATGACTTTCACCCCTCTCTTGTGGGCCATATCGCAGATGTTCCTCAGGTTCTTCACCCCGGTCGAGTCGATGAACGGAACTTTTCTCATCCTGATTATTCGCACGCAGGTGTCAGCCTTCCTCCTCTGCTCGAACTCCTCCGAACGGGTCGCGAGTCCGAAGAAATACGGGCCGTTGATTTCATATACCTCGACTCCCCGGCTGATGTTCAGATATTCCGTATCTTCAAGATTCGCCCTCTCGTCGTCCTCGGTCGCGGCAAGTTTCGCCTGATCAAGCACTTCCACGCTGGAGGTCTGCATCATCCTTCGGACGAACAGCACGATTGCCAGCAGCACGCCGACCTCGATGGCCACCGTGAGGTCGACTATCACCGTCAGGAAGAAAGTTATCAGAAGCACCGCCACGTCAGGTGTCTCTCCCTTGAGAAGGTAGCGGAAGGTGCGCCACTCGCTCATATTGTAGGCGACGACGACAAGTATTGCCGAGAGACAGGCGAGCGGGATATAGACCGCGTAGGGCATCAGGAAGAGGTAAATCAGAAGAAGCACGACCGCGTGGACGATTCCCGCCACTGAGGTTCTCGCCCCGTTGTTGATGCTCGCCATAGTCCTTGCAAGTGCTCCGGTGGCCGGAATGCCGCCGAAAAGGGGAGTGACTATGTTGGCGATTCCCTGACCTATCAGTTCCGTGTTGGAGTCGTGCTGCTTTCCCGTCACGCCGTCCGCCACCATCGCCGCGAGCAGCGACTCGATGGCGCAGAGAATAGCAATCGTGAACGCAGGGGAGACGAGCCCGCGCACGTCGTCGAAACTCAGGCTCGGCATCGTCGGCTTCGGCATAGGCAGCCCGTCCGCGAGTTCGGGGAATTTCGAGCCTATGGTGGCGAACTCCACTCCGCAGAACCTGCTGAGCAGCACGGACGCGAGAGTCCCGAGCAGAAGAGCCGTGAGCGAACCCGGAATCTTCTTGGGGCCGAAACGGTTCCAGAGGATTATGGAGATGAGGCAGCCTGCGCTGAGTGCGGTCTCAGTCCAGTTTATGTTGCCTATGTTCTGGAAATAGCAGATCCATTCGGGTACGAATCCCGCAGGAACCGCCACATCGGTCAGGCCGAAGAAATCCTTCATCTGCGTCGAGAAAATCGTGAGCGCGATTCCGCTGGTGAAACCCACGACAATCGGGTAGGGGATGAAACGGATGATGTTCCCGAGCCTGCAGAACCCCATCGCGATGAGCATCACTCCCGCCATTATCGTCGCGACCGTGAGCCCGGCCATCCCGTATTGGGTCACGATTCCCGCCACAATCACGATGAACGCTCCCGTAGGGCCTCCTATGAGAAAGCGCGAGCCTCCGAATACGGAGACGATGAATCCGGCGACTATCGCGGTGATGAGACCCTGCTGCGGAGTGACTCCGCTGGCGATTCCGAACGCGATTGCGAGCGGGAGGGCGATGATGCCGACTATGATGCCGGCGATGAGGTCTGAAACGAATCTTTCTCTGCTGTACCGTCCTTTCTGGAAGAGATGGAAGAATTTGGGACGGAATACTCTTGTGTACTTCATAGGTGTACCTGCTGACACTGAAAGTCCGGGCGCGACGCCCGAACGGGATAAAACACTACCTTTTTCTAAAAACGGGCGCAAAGGTACGACATTCTCCCGAAATGACAAATCTGATCGGTGTTTTTGATTTTAGTAATCCTTAAAAAATAACTTGGTAATCTTTGTGTGTCTTTTTGGTCTAT
>CAVDEO010000162.1:0-4102 GCA_963607915.1 bacterium | reverse complement strand
TCCTCCTTAGACAGCTCGCGGAACTTAACCACAGACTCCCGCGCATCGCTCTCAGGATCTCCGTGCCACATGATGGCCTCGATGACGGTGCTTGCCCGGCAGTCGTGAAGACGGTCCTCGCCTCCGGTGACAAGGGCGCTGAGTCCCCGTCCCCAGAGAGGCGTCGTGCGGCACCAACCTGTGCGGATGTCATTCTTCATATGGAGCCGGTGCTGCACCATATCGGTGTAAGGCCAGATTGTCTGGTGAGGGTAGCGCGGGAGACGGCTGTCACCGTCCTCGAAGAATCCCGTCGGGTCGGTGAACTTGTCTTCTCCCGTCGTCCAGCTCGGACGGTGGCAGTAGGCGCAGCCAATCTGGGAAAACAGTTTCTTGCCCCGCTGGACATCCTCGTCGTCAAGGTCGCGTGCCGCAGGAACGGCAAGTCCCCGGTGCCATACCATAAAGTCGGCATAGTCGCTGTCGGACATTTCAGGCTCTATGTCCTTGCCAATGAGGTAATCATAGATATCCTGCTCCACGCCGGCTTCAGTTCTGCGCTCGGGGAAATAATCATAGAACTTCTCCTGCACATCCTTGTCCTTGGAAGCGACCTTGGCATAAGTCGCGGCCATATAGTGCGACGGTTTCGTGCTGCGGGTCACATTGGTGATGTTCCATATTGCATTTGCACCGGCGGCATCCTGAAGAGGTCCGCGTGAAAGGGCGTAGGTGAAACGGAGAGGATGCGTCGTGCCGCCATAGAGCTTCACCCACTCGCCGTTCGCGAAGATGGCGGGATTCAGCTTCACGCCGGCCTTTTCCTCGGCGATGTACTGGGCCTTGAGATCGTCATCGTCGATGGCGTCGAGAAGCCCGGTGCCGTAGATGCCGATTGTGGATTCGAGGCGGACGCGGACATTGCCGTGGTCAACCGTGACAGTCTCCCCGTTCTTCGTGACCTCGAGAGGGACGTAGTATGCGTCCTCCGGGATTGTGACCTCCGGATATATGAGTTCATATGTCTCTCCGTCAGGGAAAGTATTGTTCCATTCATCCTTGTATTCCGGCCATTCAATCACGATTTTCGACTCGTCAATCGGAGCCTTGAACGGTTCCACCGCAAGGGTCTGGGGCATACCGGTCAGCGAGCTGAGGTAGGTGTCAGTCTCGTCGGTGATGACGAGAAGATAGCCGTTGCCCATCCTGTCGGCGCGGTATTCCGTCTGACGGCGGCCGTGACCATAGTTGGGATGGCAGTAGAGGCAGCCCCGGCGGACCATAAGCGGCCCGAGTCCCCGGAAAGCGCCCTCCTTGTTCTGGTTATAGTCTCTCTCGAAGAGCTGTTCCCCATTCTTGAACGCCTGTACCATACCCTCGCTCTCGACCACCGGTGTCGGCTGCTCGTAGGCGGAAGCGCTTGAATTGAAGGCTGTTCCGAGTTTTCCTCCCGCGTACCACTCTTCGCCAAGCTCCGTCTTTCCCGGTTGCGGCGACGGGGTCTCAGACTTGTCGCAGGCGACCACGGCGAGCAGGAGCGCCGCAAAATACGATATCTTCTTCATAATTTCTGTTTTTCTGCAACGACGGTTTTCTGAAACCGGCTACTGTTCTATCAGGACTTTGCGCGCCGCCTCAAGCGCATCATTCAGTTTGTCGCAGGCATCTGTGGCGACCTTCACCTTCGGGTCGCTGTAGTTGTCCACGAACGGGCGCGGCATGGCGTCGATGGCCTTCAGACAGTCCTCGATTGCGGCGATGAGCTTCGCGTCCGTATCCTTGTCCACGCTTGCGATGTAGGCGCTGACCGAATGGGGCTCGGCCTGAGTTGCTCCGAACTTGCCGAAATAGGCGTTGCGGACGCTGACTATGTTGTCGTAGAAGTCGGTGATTGAGTTGTGTGAATATGGAGACTCGATGTAGTTCACGTCCTTGCCGGTGTAAGGCTTGCCGATTTTCGAGTTGCCGACCTCATCGACGATGTCCTTGCAGCCCTCGATAATCTGCTCGCTTCCGGCAGTGACCGAAGTCCAGAGGCTTCCCGTCTGTCCGCTGAGCTTCAGCTGACGTCCGAACTCGCCGAACAGCTCCACCTCGGCATCTTCGAGTATGGCCTGCTTCTCTTCCGTCACATTGTCAAAGCCAGCCCAGGCAGCCTCCAGATGGCACGCGCTCACGGCAAGGTCGGCGGCGACGGCAATCGCATACTTGACTTCCCTGTCCGGAATGTCCGAAGCCGCACGCTCCTCTCCGTCGCGGAAGATTATATATTCGAGTCCGTGGAATCCGAGCAGACCGCCATTGAAGTTAGGGACATAATCCTCGATATGCTCCATCATCTCGTCGTTGTTCAGGACGACCTCAAGCTGCACCTTGTCGAGAGGCCAGGTGTCGATGTGCGGGTCAATCCCGTACTGCGCAGCTGCTCCGAAAAGGAAAGCCTCGCTCCACTCCCAGTACTCGCGGGCGGCTCTCCACTGACTGCAGGCCTGCTTCACGAGCGCATCGGTCTTTGTCCCGCCAAGCTGCTCGAGAGTCCCCTGAAGCTTGATGCACTCGTCAGCGAGAGCCTCGTAGGTCGGGATTACCGTCCCGTCGACAAACTGTTCGTTGACCTTTTGAAGAGTCGCGTTCTTTGCGGAGTCGTCTCCGAATCCTGATTTCTCGCAGGACAGCACCGCGAGAGCGGCTGCAAGAAAGGCAGCCAGTTTCATTGAAGTTTTCATAGCCTTATGCTGATTTGATTATTTTTTCTTGTGGAACGTGTTCTCGAACCACCCTGCGAAGGCGATTCCGAGCGTGACGGAAGGTTCGTTGTTGAACGGCTTCTCGTAGAACCTGTGTGAATATTCCGCCTTGATTATGATTTCGTCAATCGGATACCAGTTGATTCCGGCGGCGATGCGGTGCTTGCCGACCCAGGGATAGTCCGAAATCCCCTGCGCGACCTTGAACATCGCATCGTAATACTCGTAGTGGGCGAAGACATAGCATTTGTCATCGATTTTCCTGAACGGGGCGAGTACGTCATATCCGATTTCAAAACTTCCGACAATGGCGTCCGAACCCACGGAATTCCTGTGGGAAGGGGATGCCGCGGACATATTGTTCTTGTTGAACGCGGTGATTTCGGCGGAGTTGTTCAGGTGGGCATAGTCAAAGACTCCCCTCGCCACGACACCGTACCCCCTGTAGTCGAAGTCAACGGAACCGATGAAGACCTCGCCCCGGCAGCCGTCGTATTTCTTGTTCTTGGTGAGGGAGTTGCTGAAGCTGCCTCCGACATATCCGCTCAGCCCCAGACGGAGCCCCTTCACCGAACGGTTGTCGATGCGGAACGCTCCGGCGTAGGAATTGGCTATCTTGAACTCATACGGCGAACCTGCTCCGCCCTGAATGAAGTTCTCCGTGCTGAAACGGTCGGAATCAAGCCCGGGAAGGAACAGAAGCTCATATTTCCAGTCCTTATTCTTTCCGAACTCCCCCCAGAGTTCCAGACCGACCTCGTGCCAGGTGCAGGGGAAAATCGTGTTCTCGCCTTCCTGACGATAGCCCGTGAAGAACTCGTTCGGGAGATGGTGACTGTTTGTGAGACCGACCGGAACGATTATCATACCCGCACGGACATTGAACGCCGGATTTATGACTTTCTGAACCCAGGCCTGCTCCAGCGCGACCTCTCCTCCCCTCTCGATTTCGCTCTCGTATTCGCCGGTCTCGTCGGCCTCAAGTTCAACGGCGCTCTCGGTGCCTCCGTGCTCGAACTCGATTTCAGTTCCGAGACTCCAGCCCTTGCCGAAGTCGTAGCCGAGATTGATGACGAAATGCGGGATGTCGAAGCGTCCGTGACTCTTGTCATCGGCGTAATTCTCGGGGGTGATGTACCTCTGCCAGGCGTCGCTGTAAAAATTTCTCGTAAGCATCGCCTCGCCGTACCCTCCGATGGTGAGTCTCTGCGCGGGCGACGGCATCGCGGCCAGCAAAAGCGCGGCCGTCAGGATGATTTTCTGTTTCATATTTATTCTTGACCTTGCAACAAATGCAATCCATAGTGATCCTTAACGCTTAGATATCCGACCACATTCTGTAAAACCGCCGCAAAATTACACCGCCGGAGCATATG
>CAVDEO010000161.1:0-4185 GCA_963607915.1 bacterium | reverse complement strand
TTTGGACAGAGTCGCAATAACCTCATCCGTCGGCATAATACCTTCAGAGTTATAACTCATAACCAAATATTTATATTTTGCATTCATCGCAATATAATCAAGTTGCTCGATTGCCTTTTTGGCGTTGCAAAATAAAGATTTGTTGTTCTCGTATGATCTCATCCCCGTCGTTCCCTTGATTTCTGGATTGTCATATCTGGCAATAGTCTCAATAAGATGATAATTAGGCAAGTATTGACGTTCGTTATATGGTGGATCCATATAGAGAATATCAACATTAATATCTGGCACGAGTGTACAACTATCCTTGCAGTACACTATATTCTTTTTATGGTTGGATATTAATTCAATTCGCCTCATTTTTAATGGTTTAACCGCTCTTGGATCCCATTTTTTATGAAATGCAGCATAAACTCCGGCCACATTAGCATAGAAAGAGACAGTTTCAATAAGACAAGAAAGTAATATATAATATTCAGCCTCTGTTAGGAGATTTTTTTCTTTCCAAGTCTCTATGGCTTGCCTGATTGCATCTATCTTTGCACCATTTTCACTGCTAAAATACATTCTTGGCTGTTCAAGATTGCAGGTGCCCGCAGGAGTGTAGTTTTCATATATAAATCCGTGAACGGGCTCTATATTATCGAGGTAAGAGAGTATGTAGTCAAACGAATCAACAAATAGAAGGTCGCTACCAGTTTCCGGGAGATAAGCCAGTAACCGCTCAAACTTGGGTTCCTCGTTGTTCTCAATATATGCTTTTTGGAGGCAATAAGACATATACATAACATCAGAAGATGTTATTTCGTAACCTTTCCTCTTATAGTGCTTCCCGACATTTGTTGTTCCTGCGAAGAAATCAAAAAAAGATTCTCCTACCACCCCGTTGGTGGAAAGAATGTGGTCTATCTTTTCTATGATATTTTCTTTGTTCCCAATATATCTCATCGGCCTAATAATTTGTTATGAGGACTTCATCGCTTGAATTCTTGTCCCTATTGATGGTATGATAAGAGGAGGCTGCGTAGTTCTTTTTAAGGTGATGCGTTTGGTAGCCTCTCTCATTAACCCATGTGATTAGCATGTCATTTTGCTTCCCTTTATGGTACAATACATTCGAAAGGGCAAACTGAATTCCCCTATTATTTAGCTCATCTAATAGGTATAACAGATCATATTCGTCCGCATTGCCCCAGCCTTTGAAACCTCGTTTCCCGTCATTATAAGAGCCAGTAGTAATCAAATAAGGTGGGTCGCAATAGACAAAATCACCTACACATAATCCAGATAAATCAACTTCCCTGAAATCTTTACTGGTAAAGGATATATTTATTTCGTGAAGGCGGTCAATGAACTTATTCAAGTTCGCTTTCATTACATCATTATAGGTACTATTCTCCTTTCCGAAAGGCGTGTTATAAATATGCTTTGAGTTAAACCTTATTTGGTAATTGAATGAATGCGCAATTAGAACAAACAAGTCTAATGGAAAGTGAGAGGTATTGTAATCATCTCTCAGCCTTTTAAACCCATTTTCATTTTGGGCCGATAAAGCATAATCGTTAATCCGCTGATTTATATAATTGATAGATTCTTCTTTAGAGTTTGTTTTCAGTAGTTGATATATCTCTATAAGGTAGTTGATTATGTCGTTACAGATTGTTTGTCTCGCCTCAATATTAATCCCGACATTACACCCTCCTGCGAACAAATCAACAAAGGTGTTAATGCTATCTGGAAAGAATGGCAAAAGTTGGGGAAGCAACTTAAACTTGCCACCCATATAATTCAAGGGAGACTTTACCAGTTCCCTATTAGTAGTTTTAAACAATTCCGAAGTCATACTGGAATTAGTAAATTATTTCACCGAAAGAGGTAAAAAATATATTAGTGACAGGTGTATACCTGCCGCGGCCTGCAAATTTAGTGATTTTTCAGATTTGTTTCGGTTTAAAAAACAGGAAAAACGGCTGGGAAGATTCAACTCCATAATGCAACTCCTCTATCAAGGTAAGGACATCGTCGTGATGTTCTGAGGAGATGTAGTGCTGAATCCGGAGAAAGGAAGAAGACTGACGCTGACAGCGAGATTCTGACAGGAATGATAACAAAAGGGAATCAGGCGGTCTGCGTAATTCCCTAATGCAAAGTAGATAACCCTTAAATGGGCTGCATATTGCCAACGAAAACTGAACAGGTTATTGCTGTTACGTTTTATGCGTATGTCCAACTAACGATAGCCTGTTATGCCATTCTCGTTACCCCAACCAACTCCAGATCAAGTTCCCTGATGAGAGCATCCACATTATCCCAATGCTCCGGTGAGATATACTTCATCACCTCTTGCATTACTGGGTTGTCGGTGTAGAGTCCGGTGGGTTGAGGTGCCTGCGGATTAGGTGCGATGAAGGATGGCTGACCGGATTTCCAGCGAATCAGGACATCGGCGATGTCAGCACCCATCTGCTTGTCTTCGTCGGTTGCGTTCTTCTGGAGATAGTCTGACACTTGGATGTTGAGGTACGGTCTTTCGGCGCATTTCTCAACCCATTTCTCATAGCCGTCCACATCAGGGAAGGCGATGACGGTGCGGCCCTCGAGAACCTCAACCTTGTCTCCCAACTGAGTCTTGCCGCCAACGGCAACCCAGACGCAGTCCGGCATAAGGGCGGCAGCGATAATGGCGGTCTTCTCGGCTTCAACGAGGCAGACGGGCTTGTCGGGGTACCTCTTCAGAAGATGCTCACCGAAGATGCACTGCGAGAGTTCCCACTCTTGCGGGAGCACTCCCTGCTGCTTGAGCAGGGAATGCACCCAGGTGATTGGAGTCTTGGCGCCGGAGTCTTTGATGCGATGGCCGGTGTCGGGATTGTACTTCATTACCTTGCCGGTGTGGCAGCGACCTTGAGAGTCGATCTGGTAGAAGATGACATTCCCGGCCTTAGTCACGCCGATGCGGTACTCCTCGACCAGAGTTGCGACCGTTTCCATATCGAACATCGTCAGAAGGAATTTCAGAAAGTCGCTGAGCGGCTTGGTGCGGATGGTCTTGTCGACAATTTCCTGCGGTATGGTGCAGATTCCGCCTGCGGGCTCCGGCTTGGGTTGGGGCTTGACGACAACTTTTGGCCGGGACTTCTGATACTGACGCTGGTACTGCGGCTTCCATTCTCGCCAGTCAGTCTCGGAAGGCGGATACTTGACATAGCCGCAGGATGATTCGTGGTTGCAGCGGCCGTATTCTTCGCCTACTATCCTGTCATTGGCATCGACATAGGGAGCGAAGCAGCGGGGCTTGCCGCAGTTCGGACAAGTGAGCCTTGATGCAGGCCCTTTGTACTTGAGAAGGTGGTATTTGTAGTCCATATCAGTCCTCCTCATCTTCGAACGGCAGTTTGGCGCAGCTTTGTTCCGTTTGTTCCACTTGTTCCGCGTGCGGAACAGGTGGAACAGGCTTGTCGCTTGGTTCTTCTAACTTGATGTTCTCCTTCTCGGCCTTTTTTAGCCTGCGGTAAACGGTCGTGCTAGCCATTTCAAGTTCTTCGGCAATCTGGCGGATAGTCTTCCCCTCTTTCTGAAGGCGGAGTATATCCTGGATCTCGTCATAGTCATCGCTGCTTTCGCGATTCTTGAGATGCTCGTACTCTTTGGCGTAGCCCTGGAGTTCGAACTTCAGAAAGCCGCTTGTCTTGGCTATGTCGAAGACAATGACATTCTCGGCATCGTAGCGGTATTCTCCGGTGCGGACTTTGACCTGCTTGAGGTAGCGGAGGTTGTTGTCCTTCGCGCTTCGGGCAAGGGCAATCCCGGCATCAAAGAAGTTGATGAGTTTGGCGGAGCCCGCAAGATCGTTCTGTGTGATGGGTTCCCATCCGCGACGCTTGGGCGTGTGCGCTATGACGATGGTTGTCAGACCGTATTTCTTCTTTAGCCTGATGAGTTTCATCATAAAGCTGCCAGCTGTCGCACCCTTTTCCGAGTCATTGCAGATGAAGGTGATGTTGTCAATCACGAAGAATTTGGTCCCTTGCTTTGCCGCTTCCTCAACGGAGTCGAGGATTTCCTGCTCGAGGTCGGCCCCGACTATGAGTTCGGGGTCAATCTCGGCACGGCTGAAGTTGGCGGGAAAGATATGAATCTCTCCGGTGTCGTTGTCGCTGTAGCGCATCTGGAACTGCTTTGCGG
>CAVDEO010000160.1:3706-4234 GCA_963607915.1 bacterium | reverse complement strand
CTGACCGGCCTTCTGCCTTGTTACTGCGGGCTGTAAGCCACAAAATCAACGAAAGTTAAACGAAACTACAAAATCCCCTACTGAAAATCAGTGGGTTGGAGGAGTGAACGCTTACGAAAGACCACGCCGTTCTTCATCCGGACTATGAAATCCACATAGAACAACCCCTTCTCACTGTTGGCTTTCACATAAGGGACGGCATAGTCGCCCATTCCGCTCTCACCGTTCTTGTACCACCAGTCGATGTACTGCGTGTTGGCCTCAAGGAACTTCACGAACCTTTCTTCAGGAGCCGAGGCGCGGTTCTCTTTCACAAACGGTTCAAGCGCATGGTTATGGACGGTATCATCTTCCCGACAGGCCTGCTCATTATATTCCCTATCTTCAGGAACAACCCACTTGTACTTGATGAAATCCCTCTCCGAAGCCTTGCGACGCGCATTCATCGTCTTTTCATATTCGGCAAGGGCATTTTCAATCACCCCGGAAAAGAACGGCCGGTTCTGATGATACAGGACTATCTTCTTC
>CAVDEO010000160.1:0-3696 GCA_963607915.1 bacterium | reverse complement strand
ATCGAGTTTCACGATTCTCGCCGCCAGGACACGGTTCTCACGGATTTTCTCAGCAACGTTTTCTGTAGAATCGGAGACATCATCCTCATCTCCAAACAGACTGAACAAAGTGGGGTTATATATCAGGCTCCACTGACGGGCCAGCGCATTCTTCAATATCCCTCGGAACTTCGGCCCGAGACGGCGACGGTCAGAACTCTTCCTCTCCGTGTAGGTCGAAGTCAGTTCGACATTCTTGAGTTCAGGACGACGCACGGCACGCATACGCGATATGTACGCCATGTCATCCGACGCAATCGCCACTTGCTCCTTGCTGAGGTCAGTATAGACATATCCCTTGTTCAGCAGCGGATTCGTGTAGAACTTCTGCTCCGGCATACGGAGAATCCGTCCGAGAGTCTGCATCGTGAAAGTGAAACTCTCCATCTTTCTGAAAATCAGCAGTACTGCCGCACGCGGGCAATCCCAGCCGAGAGCTATGGCCTGCTTGAACAGCAGAACTTCGGTGAGGTTGTCAAGGTCCTCGATTCCAGAAAGATTCTCCTTTTCCTTTGACAGCCAGACAGCCAGTTTCCCGTTCTGAACCGTTATCCCCACTTTCTCCGCCAAGTATCTGACAACCTCATCCTTAATCCGGTTGTCCTCGGCAGTGTTCGCCTCATTCGTGTCATTGGGAAGCTGAATCAGCAGCAAAGGGTTTATGCTGACGCCCAACGACTTGTAGGCCGCGGCTATTTCAGCCCGCTTCGCCAGCGCCTCACGAATCAGCGTCTCCGTCAGGCTCTCGTCACCCGGATTCAAGGCCGGGTTAAGCACAATGCTCTCCTTAATCATCTCTTCCTTAACGACATCCTCCCGATAGACAGTCACCATTTCGTCGCCCTGCGAGATTGGAGTCGCGGAAATACGTATCTCAAGTTTCGGGTTTATGCGTGCAAGAACCTTCTCAGACTTTTTTGCATTCTTTCCTCCGAACATGTGTTCCTCATCGACAATCACGACTATCGGAATGCCATTGTCAAGCTGCGTTCTGTCTGTAAGGTCATAGAGCGATGCAGAGCGTTCAGTCTCCCGAATCATCAGGGCGTTGTCCTTGTTTATGCTCTCCCAATTGACAAAGAGTATTTCCCCGGGATGGATGTACCCGTCAATGGACTGGTCCAGTTCGTCATAAACCACCGGCTTGAGCAGCCGAGACTCCGTGAAATAGTTTTTCATCTTGAAGTAGCTCTGCTCGTGAAGCCTGTTCGGGGCAATCCAGATGAAGGCGGCCCGGTTCACGGCACTATCCGTCCTCTCAGGAAGTTCCAGGGCAAGCCGCGCCAGCATACCGGAGGCCATCACGGTCTTCCCTGAGCCTGTGGGAGCCTTGAACACCAGCCGTTTGCGCTGTCCCGACGCATTCAGAAGCCTTATGACCTTCTCGACGAGTTCGTCGACGGCCTTGTCCTGATAGTTGACCTGTTTCAGCATAGCCTATTCCTCCGCATTATAAATTGCATCCGAGTCATTTCCGCCCTCCGAATGGTTTTCACCTGAGTTCCCGCCTCCCAAAGTCTCATCGTCATCCGCACTGACATCCCGTGTCCGTTTCGGAAGCACCTTCTCGTATGCATTGTAAATCGAAGACGGAACCGCGCAAAGTTCCACCCTGTCTGCCACATCCTCAAATTCATCGTCATAGGCGTAGTCTCCAGGTGAGAATACATAGACCTTGAATTTTTCGGAAATATCCGTCAATTTCATTTCGTTCACGAGATATTCGATTGCGTTTTCGTTGAGAATCAAGAGAATATGTTTTCCGTCTCCCTCGAAATACCGCGCCACCGATGGCTTGAGCTTCAACTTGCCGAAAGTGCCGCGTTCATTGTAAGCGCCCTCGCGGATGCAGAGCAAGTCGGCGGATGCCGCGGCAAGGGCACGCCGGTTCTGTGCGGTCTTCTCCCGATCAACGAATTCCGTCCTGTAGTAGCGCAGGCTGTTGGCGGTCAGCCCCTTGACTGTCTCGCCCTTTTGATTGACATAGCCTTCAATCACTTTCTTGTTCCGGACGTAGGTCACATCCTCACAGATGCGGTTCTCATTGTTTGTCACGAGTATGCACTGCCGGTGTCCGCCGTCCTCGGCATTGAGAGCCATCGTCGCGTGGAGGGTTGTGCCGGAGCCGGCGAAGAAGTCGAGGATGGTGGCGTTGGGATTATCTGTAAAATTACATAAAAAAGAAATCAAAGAAGTCGGCTTCGGATTGTTGAATATAGGAGCCCCAAACACTCCGTTAATCTGAGCATTCGCAAACAAATAATCATTTACAATCTCAGCATCTAATACTTTGGTTGGACGACCAATAGATTCCTTATTCTTTTTATAGTACGGGACAAAGCTCTCGGACTTTATCCAGATTTCTGTGCCTGAAGCCAGCTCTTCGACCACCTTTTTGTCTGTAGCCCAATAAGAATGTCCCTTGAGTGTTACCTCTGTGACAAATATCCCATCTTTTACTCTTGCATCATTGACTAATTCCCATTTAAGTTGCTTCCCATTATCTTTCAGGCCCTTTTTATAAAGTCCGTCCGACAAAGTCGTTTTCACGCAATTTGCCGGGAAAGTTATCTGTTTTACCTTCTCTTTCCCTTTTGTAAGAGAGGGCATTCCTTCTGTTTTGGATGAAACTCCCCTAAAATAAGGAATACTGGACTTATCCTTTGCGTAGCACAAAACAAATTCGGCATTCCTTCTCAATATAGGAGAACTATTATCGGGTCTAAACGTTGATTCCCAGATATAGTTCTCTATAAAGTTATTCTCACCTAAAAGCTCATCACATAGCAACTTCAAATCACACAATTCATCGTCTCCGATTGATATAAAGATAACACCTTGTGGTGAGAGCAATTTCTTTGCGATTAACAATCGCCTTTCTATAAAAGACAGCCATTTACTGTGACGAAACGAATCCTCAGGATCGACATAACTATCGTTATATCTAAAATCTTTCTTTCCGGTATTATACGGTGGATCAATATAAATCACATCAATTTTTCCCACGTGGGTGTAGGTGAGGGCGACGAGCGCGTCAAGATTGTCGCCTTCGATGAGAATATGGTTCGGAGCATCCGCCGCCGCACTTACAATCGCACGCTCCTTGACCTCCGTCAGGACAGGAATCCGCTCCCGCTGGTTCTCTTCGGCCGCCTCCGGCTTGTTTTCCCAGACAAGACCATACTTTTTAGTCTTCCGCAACGAATCAATCAATCGTGACTTCTCCTCATTGCTGAACCCTGGGGCCTTCAATATGCGCGCTATCAGCTCCTGCGTGTCTGCGTTTCTCATCGGGACGCTCTGCAATTTATGCCCGCCCGCCCCACACAAGAAAGGCGTAAACTATCCCGCCTTGCCATCGCAGTCAGGAGGCTCTGGAAAGCCCGGTACCACGATAAGTAAAAACGAAACAGTTCACGCCTGAGCGTGAACCTTCGCATCTTATCCTGTGTACCGTTAAATTTTCCAGATTTCCTGACTCAGGAGAAGAGCTAAGCTCTATATTACAAAATATTTCTCAATTCTATTTTCGGCGGCGCTTGCCTTGCCGCCAAAAATATCGGCAAAGATGCTAAAAATATTTGAACTTTTGCAAAATGGTTTTGAAAGTTCATCTCAAGATTGCCATCCGCGCAGAAGTGTTGCGCATAAATGGCA